>DASWCG010000333.1:0-8648 GCA_036390175.1 Candidatus Acidiferrales bacterium
ATCCGACCTCCATTTGAAAGTCGGCAACCACCCCTATCTCCGCGTGGATGGCGTGCTGGCCCCCATGAGCGACGTCCCGCGCGTCACCCCCGAAGAAATGCTCTCCATGGCCTTCAGCATGATGACCAACCGGCAGAAGCAAAAATTCAAGGAAACCGCCGAGTTGGACATGGCTTACGGTGTCGCGGGCCTCGGCCGCTTCCGCGTCAACGTCTTTCAGCAGCGCGGCAACGTCGGCATGGTGCTCCGCGTCATCCCCACGAAAATCCGCACCTGGGAAGAGCTGGATTTGCCCCGTATCGTTGACAAAATTTGCGAAGAGCAGCGCGGCCTGGTGCTCGTCACCGGCACCACCGGTTCCGGCAAATCCACCACGCTCGCGGCCATGATTGACAAAATCAATTCCAGCCGCTCCGACCACATCATCACCATCGAAGACCCCATCGAGTTCCTCCACCGCGACAAGCGCAGCTTCATCAACCAGCGCGAAGTTGAAGTGGATACGGCGAACTTTTCCACGGCCCTGCGCGCTGGTCTTCGTCAGGATCCTGACGTCATCCTGGTCGGCGAAATGCGCGACCTCGAAACCATTTCCACGGCCCTGCTCGCCGCCGAAACCGGCCACCTCGTGCTCTCCACCTTGCACACTCTCGACGCCACGGAAACCATTCAGCGCATCATCGCCGTCTTCCCGCCTCCCGAGCAGAAGCAGATCCGCTTGCAGATGGCCGCCACTCTCAAGGCCGTCATCAGCCAGCGCCTGGTCCGCCGCTCCGACGACAAGGGCCGCGTCCCCGCCGTCGAAGTGATGATCACCACGGCCTACATCCGCGATTGCGTCATCAATCCCGACAAAACGCGCCTCATCCACGACGCCATTGCCGCCGGCACCAGCCAGTACGGCATGCAGACCTTTGACCAGTCGCTCTACGACCTCTTCACGCGCCAGCTCATCACCTACGAAGAAGCCTTGCTGCGCGCTTCCAATGCCGACGAATTCAAGCTGCGCATCCAGGGCATCCGCTCCGCCTCCGACGCCGCCCGCGAAGAGATGGAGCGCCAAATGGCCGACTTCGACCGCTTCTCCCGTAAGTAACCGAACACGTTGTCATTCCGAGTGAAGGAACGCGACGCCTTTTCTCCCGGGAACAACCCACCACTTGTCATTCCGAGCGGAGGGACGCGACGCCTTTTCTTTCGTCCCGCTTGGCGGGACGTCGCGTTCCGGAGTCGAGGAATCCCTCCGCCTCTTTGCGTCGCCTCCTTCCCTCCTTGCCACATCACTTCCCACCCTCTATGATTCCCTCTCATGCGCGCCCCGCGCAAGCTCGCGTCCGAATCCGACCTCTACAACGCCGCCTTGCGCGCGCTGATGCGCCGCGCCCATTCCGTGTACGAAATGCGCCGGACGCTGGAACGCCGCGCCGACGACAAGACGCTGGTTCGCCGCGTCCTCGATCGCCTCAAAGAAGGAGGCCTGCTGGACGATTCTCGTTACGCCCGCCAATTCGCGCGTTACCACGCCGAAACGCGCCGCCAGGGAAAGTTCCGCATCGCCCGTGACCTCCGCGGCCGCGGCGTTCCCGACCGCCACATCGAATCTGCCCTCGAGGAAGTTTTTCAGGAAAAAGACGAAGGTGAGATGGTCCGCAAGCGCATTGACCGCAAACTGAAATCCTTTCGCGGCCCCCATTCGGACAAGACAGTTGACGACCGCAGGCTGGCCTCCATCTATCGCAGCCTCCTCCGCGCCGGCTTCACGAGCGACGTCATCCGCCGCGAACTCCGCGCCGCCACCAAAGAAGACCTCGCCGAACTCCCCGCCCCCGAAGAAAACGTCTAACTCTTGTAGCGGCGGCTTTCCGCCGCCATCCCCTCGAATGAGCACTAGCAACCTAACATACCCCCAAATTAGCCCTTGACATTCGTTGCCGATTGCGGTACTATAACCATATTATAATCGCCAGGAGCCGCTAGGTAGTACGCGCCCCAAGAACGCCGTCGCAGTCAGGAAGAGTAAAAGGAAACTAAGATGCCCGCCAGTCGCTTCGGAACGCCCCGAAAATACCCGTGTGCGTCAACTTTACGCTCTAACTCTTTTAGTTTCACACACTTTCGCAAAAACGCGTCCGCAACCCCTTTAGTTTCACACAGTTTCAAAACAAAGGACTTAAAACCCTTTCGTTTCACACACTTGCAAAAAAGGGTGGGGGGAGGGTGCTTCCGTCCAACATCCAACCTCCGCTCCCCCAGTCACCAGTCACGAGTCACGAGTCACGAATCACGCCTCTCGGCGTCGTTGCGGCACCCCGACCGCTCTGCCATAATCGTTTGCTCTGCCAAAGGAATCCTCTGAGGGCATCGTGACCGGAAACGAAATCCGCGAAATGTTCCTCCGCTTCTTCGAAGAGAAAGGCCATCGAAGAGTGCGCAGTTCCTCGCTCGTTCCCGTGAACGATCCCACCCTGCTCTTCACCAACGCCGGGATGAACCAGTTCAAAGATGTCTTCCTCGGACTCGAGCAGCGCGACTACCGCCGCGCCGTTTCTTGCCAGAAATGCGTCCGCGCCGGCGGCAAGCACAACGACCTCGAAAACGTCGGCTTCACCAATCGTCATCACACGTTTTTCGAAATGCTCGGCAACTTTTCCTTCGGCGACTATTTCAAGAAAGAAGCGATCGCGTACGCCTGGGAACTGGTCACTTCTCCGGAATGGTTTGCCATCCCAAAGGAAAGGCTTTACGTAACCGTATTTAAGGCGCCGCATCCGCCAGATATCAATTTTTCGTGGGATGTTCCCGACGATGACGATTCCAAGAAGCATTGGTCAGATCAAGGAGTTCCGTCAAACCGAATTGGCGAGGCCGGTTTCCGGGACAATTTCTGGCAGATGGGCGATACCGGACCGTGCGGCCCGTGCAGCGAAATTTTTTATGACATGGGACCGGCTGCATCCGAGCAAGGCCACGCCGATTGCCAATTCCCCTGCGATTGCGGCCGCTACGTTGAAATCTGGAATCTTGTCTTCATGCAATATAACCGCGAACCAAGCGGTCTTTCTATGCTACCGAAACAGTCTGTGGATACCGGCATGGGCCTCGAACGCGTCGCCGCTGTCCTCCAAGGCAAAATCAGCAATTTTGATACAGATCTTTTTCAGCCACTGGTGGCAGAAGCGGCCCGCTTAGGATCCGTTGACCAAAAGGATGCCAAGTGTCGACCTTCCCTGAGAATCATTGCTGACCATGCTCGGGCGGCAACCTTTCTGATTTCTGACGGAGTGATCCCTTCAAATGAAGGCCGCGGTTACGTGGTGCGAAAAATCATTCGGAGAGCGCTCCGCCACGGGAAGTTGTTGAATATTCCGTTTCCTTTCTTTTCCCATATGGCCTTCACTGTGCGCGATTTGATCGCAGACGCGTATCCAGAACTTGAAGAATCCGCACCTCGTGTCAGCCAGATTTTGAATGCGGAAGAGCATCGCTTCACTCGCACGGTCAACATTGGCCTGAAAAAACTCGATGAGCTGTTGGATCGTTCCGTCGAGATCAAACGTGTACACACCGAGACTTCGCTGGCCCCATCTCCTAGGCGCGGCTGGCTGTCGGGCCGCGATGCATTCAAAGTCTACGACACATACGGACTCCCCCTAGATTTTATTGTGGATGCCGCTAGAGATCGCAGTGTGGAGCTGAACGTCCCTGAATTTGAACAGGCTATGACTGAGCAGCGGGAGAGGGCCAAAGCTTCTTGGAAAGGTGGATCGAAAGAATCCGCGAATCCGGTCTACGCGAAGCTTGCGGAGACGTACAAGACCGAGCCGGACTTTTATTTCGCCACGAACACCAAAGACTGCCGCATCGAAGCCATCATCACCAAGAAGGGCCAGGTCAACGAACTCAAGGAAGGCCAGGAAGGCGAGGTCATTCTCGACCGCACCGTCATCTACGCCGAATCCGGCGGACAGGTTTCCGACACCGGCTCCTTCTACGACAATTCTGAATCGCTTCAAGTCGCCGAAGTGCGCGGCGCCTATTATCCTGTCACCGGCCTCATCGCTCACAAAATCGTCGCCAAAGAAACGCTTCGCGTGGGCGACCGCGTCGCCGTCGTTGCCGACGCCCCGCGCCGCGAGCACGTCAAGCGCAATCACACCGGCACGCACCTGGTTCACGCCGCGCTCAGAAACATCCTCGGGACGCACGTCAAGCAGGCCGGCTCGCTCAATGCCCCCGACCGCCTGCGCTTCGATTTTTCCCATTTCGCCGCCGTGGATCCCGAAGAGTTGCGCGACATCGAGCAGCAGGTCAACGAGCACATCCTGCAGAACGTGGAGATGCAGACCGACGTGACCTCGCTCGACGATGCCCTCGCTTCCGGCGCCCTGGCCTTCTTTGGCGACAAGTATCCCGAGCAAAACGTCCGCGTCGTCACGATTCCCGACGCCGCTTCTCCGCGCAGGTTTTACAGCAAGGAGCTTTGCGGCGGCACGCACGTCAAGCGCACCGGCGACATCGGCGTCTTCAAAATTGTCTCCGAGCAATCCGTCGCCGCGGGGGTTCGCCGCATCGAAGCCATCACCGGCACGCAGGCTCTCGCCGACTACCAGCGCGCGCTCGGCATCCTTCGCCAGGTCGCCGCCGGACTTAACGTCGGCGAAGACGCCCTGCTTCCGGCCATCGAAAAACTCGCGCATTCCGCCAAGCAACTCGAAAAGCAGCTCGGCGAGCAGAAACGCAAGGGCGCTTTGTCCAAAGTGGATGAACTGATTCAGGAGGCCAAAACCGTCAAGGGGGTCAAGGTGGTCGTCGCCCAGGTGGAAGAGATGGACCGCGAAGCCCTTCGCCAGTTGGTGGACAGCCTCCGCCAGAAGCTCGGCTCCGGAGTGGTTGTCCTCGGGACCTCGCTAGACGGAAAGGCCCCGATTATCGTGGGCGTCACAAAAGACCTTACCGACCGTCTCCACGCCGGTAAAATCGCCCAGATTCTGGCTCAAAAATTGGGCGGAAAGGGGGGTGGAAGGCCCGATTTAGCGGAGGCTGGCGGAAAGGACACATCGGCCCTAAATAGTACTCTCGGGCTAGTGCCTTCCCTTATTGAGCAGATGCTATAATCCCCCTAGCGCCAGAAGCGTGTCCGAGAGAGGACACTCGTCCTCTCCCTGGCGGCGGCAAGTCTAAGTGGATCGTTCTGCTTTCCCCGAGGTGTTATGGTTGAACGGAAGACAATCGCGGCCACTATCTTATTGACAGCAATAGGGTTGTGTGCCGCTCCGGTTAGGGCCCAGGTAATCTCGGCGATGGATGCAAACGGAAGACGCGTTTTCATCAATGCCGATGAACCGGTGAAGGCCAAGAAGCCTTTGCCGCCTGCAAAGGCAAATGGGAACCTGCCGGGCCGCACAACCATCTTTGCGCCTGTTGCGTCCTTCCCTGTAGGTAAGGGAGCGGGCCAGCAGGCCAAGCCAGCCCTGGGCGACCTGGACCGGATTGTCCATGAAGCCTCGGCGCGTCACAGCGTGGACCCTGCTTTGGTCCGCGCCGTGATCGAAACCGAGTCCAGTTGGAATCCGGCGGCGGTTTCCCGCCGAGGCGCTGTAGGTCTGATGCAGCTCGTTCCGGGAACAGCAAAACGATTGGGCGTAGACGACGCGATGAATCCCGAGCACAATGTGGATGGCGGCGTGCGATACCTTCGCACGTTGCTCGATCGGTACAACGGCAACCTCGATTTGGCACTGGCAGCGTACAATGCTGGTGAGGGCGCCGTGGACCGCCATGGCGGTATTCCGCCGTATCGGGAAACGCGGAACTACGTCCAGAAAGTGACCGAGGCCTATTATCGGCCCGGCTCCGGTCGCCTTGCGCACTGGTGGAACGCGCACGCCATTCACAAGGAGACTGACGAGCATGGCCGAGTGGTCTTCACGAACGAATGAAGAGTGCAATTCGGCCACGCGCCGCTGCTGATCGCTTCTTTCTTCGCCTTCTTCTGGCGAACGCTTTTCTTCTGTGTGTTTTTCCTTCGGTCCGGGCCCAATCTTCCGCAAAAAAAGAGGCCGCGCAAGCGCAATATGATCGCGCCGAAAAACTCCGCGCCGCTCTTGAAAGCAAGCCCGCCGGCGAGCGCCCGCTCAGCGATTACAAGCAAGCGGTTTCCAGCTACCGCCGCGTCTATCTGATTACGCCGCACGCCGCGCAAGTGCCCGCGGCGCTTACAGCCATCGCTGAGCTGAACATCGAAATGGGCCAGCGCTTTGGCAGCAAGTATTTCCAGGCCGCCGTGGATGCTTATCAGTTTCTGCTTCACCAATACCCGGCCAGCAAGAACCGCGAAGATGCGCTGTTGGCGATCGCAAGCATCCAGAAAGACGATCTCGGCCAGCCGGACCTGGCCGCCAAGAGTTACGAAGAATTCTTGAAGCTTCATCCGAAATCGCCGCACCGCCGCGAAGCCCTGGAGGGTCTCGCGGAAATCGCGATTTCGCGTCCCGCGCCGGGGCCGGAACAACCAGCCGCGCAGCCCGCCGCCGCGGGGCGGCCCGGAAACAGCAAGAACGATGGCGAAGATTCCGTAAAGCCTGATGCAAGCATTCCTCTGATTAAGCGCATCACAGCATCGAGCACCAAGGACTTCACGCGCATCGTAATCGCGCTGGAGAATGCCGTCGAGTTCCAATCCGCGCGCATCAAGAACCCGGACCGCATATTCTTTGACCTGCATCAGGCGAAGCTCGCACCGGGGCTCGCGGGAAAGACCATCGAGGGGAGCGGTCTGCTGAAGACCATCCGCGTGGCGCAGAATCAGGCCGGAGTGGTCCGCGTAGTGCTCGATGTAAACGGAGCGGAGAGCTACTCTGCTTCCCTACTGAAGAATCCCTACCGGCTGGTAATCGACCTCGGAAGCGAGGCGGAGCTTGCCAAAAAGACGAACGCCGACCCGGCAGAGTCGCCGGTAACGGAAAAGCCTGTTTCCTCGGCAGCAAAGAGGAATGCGCGCCGGGATCAGCCATCGGCCGCCGCCTCGGAAGATACCGCGAAAACCGAATCTCCCAGGGACACCCCAACCAGGTCAGGTTCCAATGCAAAGAGCGAATCCGCGCGCTCCAGAAGCATGAAAGTTACCCACAGCGCCGCCGCGCGGCTCGCAGCCCCAGCCGCCCCTCAACCGACCCGAGACGGCCAGCAATCATTGACCCGCGCGCTGGGGTTGAAAGTGGGGCGCATCGTGATTGACCCCGGGCACGGCGGGCATGATACGGGAACCATCGGTCCTACCGGGCTGATGGAGAAGGACTTGTGTCTGGACGTCGCGCTGCGGCTCGGCAAAATCATCCGGCAGCGCCTCCCCGGCGCCGAGGTCATTTTCACGCGCGAAGACGATACCTATATTCCCCTGGAAGACCGCACCAGCATCGCCAATGAGGCCAAGGCGGATTTGTTTCTTTCCATCCATGCCAATTCGAGCCAAAATCATAAGGCGCGCGGCATTGAGACGTATTACCTGAACCTGAAGGGCGCGCCGGAGGACATGGAAGTCGCCGCGCGGGAGAATGCGCTCGCCCAGGGCGGAGTCCACGACCTCCAGGATCTGGTGACAAGGATTGCGCGGAATGAAAAGCTCGAGGAGTCGCGCGAGTTTGCCGGAGACGTCCAGGAATCGCTCGCCAAGCGGCTGCAGAAATTGAGCCGTTACCAGAAGAATCGCGGCGTCCGCAAGGCGCCCTTCGTCGTGTTGATTGGCGCGAATATGCCCTCGGTTTTAGCCGAGATCTCCTTCCTGAGCAATCCGGCCGACGAACAATTGCTGAAACGCCCCGACGCCCGCCAGCGCATCGCCGAAGGGCTTTACCAGGGTGTTGCCAGTTATCTGCAGGGAGTAAACAGCCTGACTTACAATTTGCCCAGCCGCGACCCGGGCGACAGGACCATTCCAGTTGAACATTCCGGGAACCAGCGGTAACCTTCCAGTGTCTAATCTGAGGACGGGATGCGAAGCCTGACGTGCACAATTGTGTTTCTCCTGAGTACCGCGGCGGTTCCGGCGAGCGCCCAGGAAACGCTGCCGGCGCAATTCTCTCACTGGACTTCTTCGGGCCCATCGGTGCGAATTGGCGCTGCTGGCGTCCAGCAGCTTTCCGGCAGCGACGCTGCCGTGCTCCGCGAAGACGGGTTGCTCGATTTGGAACGCCGCAACTACGAGCACGAGGGCCGCTCGATCGGCGTCAATCTATACCGCATGCGCGATACCACCGGCGCCTACGCGGCACTCACAGCTCTGCGCACCGCGGATATGGCGGGATCGGACCTCGCAACGTTCTCTGCCATTGGCAAGACGCGCGCCCTGCTCGTCATTGGGCTGCATCTTCTCGAAGTGACGGGCCTCGAAAGCGTTTCTCTGGCGGAATTTCGAGATTTGGTGTCTTCGCTCCGGCCTTCTACGGAGCAGGCACCGTACCCTCCGATCAGCGGATTCCTCCCGGTCAACGGGCGAGTTCCGAATTCCGAAAAATACTTCTTGGGCCCTGTGGGACTCGAGACGGCGCTCGCGGGGAAGGCGCTGAACTTCCCGTCAACAGATGACTGGCTGGGATTTGGCGCGGGCGCCGAGGCGACGTTCGCCCAGTATCGCAACAATGGCCGCGAAT
>DASWCG010000334.1:0-10043 GCA_036390175.1 Candidatus Acidiferrales bacterium
GCGAATATGAGGGCGGCTCGACGCTGAACTACTACACCGGCCAGCAGGTGCGCGTCGTCAACGGCCGCAACGCCAATCTCTGGTACGGGTCTCTTTTTCCGGACGCGCCGAAAATCTTCGACGATACGCCCGCCTTTCACCACTTATGGACGGGACCTCGGCGCGTCTTCTTATGGGTGGAGCTTGAGAATGAGGAGAAAGCTCTCGAAGGAATAGACCCGGGCACCGTCTTCGTTCTTGCGCGCTATGGCGGCAAGCTCGTGCTTACCAATCATCAGGCCGTACAATGACTCCGCCGGTTCAGCGAGTTTATTTCCACGTGTGCATTTCGTCGCCGGATTGATTTCCCACGCCATTTGGCGTACCGTGTGCCCAACGATCTCAGAGACCGCGGCGCCGCGGCGGGGCCTGAAAAGCGCCGATGCGTCAGGCGGCTCCACATTTTCACTCGGAGGCGAAGCGATGGAGCGACCTACAGGTGTGACCGTCATTTCTGTATTACATTTTATTTTCGCGGGGTTCTGCCTGCTCGGCGCGCTGTTCGCGTTCCTGGCTGGAGCCGTGCTCATGCAAATGATCAGATCAGCGGCCGCTGGGGGACCAACCGGCGGGCAAGCGCTCGCCGCTGGTCTGGGAGCGATTCTGGGCGTCGTCTTCATTGTTGGCCTCGGCTTGCATTTGCTCCTGGGAATCGGCCTCTGGAAACTCGCCAACTGGGCTCGCATTCTCGAAATCGTCTTGTTGGCGCTCGCTTTGGTTTTTGGAGTTTTTGGCCTCCTCGTTGCATTCATGCACTTCCACGCGGGAATTTTGCTCTTTCGGCTGATTATCATGGCCATCCAGCTTTGGATCGTGGTTTACTTGTTCAAGCCGCATGTCAAGCAAGCCTTCGGCGCAACTTCGCTGTAAACTCTAACGCAGCAAACGAATTGGGGCGCCGTGGCAGACGACGCCCCATACTTACGAGTTCCTCACCGCGAAACCGGAAGCAGCCCTTCGCCTGATTCCTGCTCAATTGACTTTCAGATTGAGATCCAGGACTTGCGTGGTGCTGCCGGACGTCGCCGTCAGCATCAGCGTGTACGATCCTGCCGGTGTGCCGACAGGGGGTGGCGGCGGAGGCGGCGGCGGTGGAGTTGTCATCGCAGAACCGCCTCCTCCGCAGCCACTCACGAAAATTATCCCGAGCAGCGCAGCCGCGAGCGCCGCGCGCGAGTAAACCAGACGGCGCAACCCCGCCAGGTTCGCTCTCATTCCCCGGATAAGCAAAAGTAGCGCAGCTAAAACGAAAAGAAGCAAGAGCTGTGGCGGCCGAAAGCGCGGTGCGTTCTGAGGCCCCCTGTTCGTCCCTATTCCGGGGAGTTGCGCGCTTCCCCGGGCCGTTGTCGTCACCGAAACGGTGAAGGGCGTCGGGACTCCTCCGCCCACCTGCAGCGGCGACGTCGAAACCGTGCATACCGCCGCCGCCGGCGCCCCCGAACATCCCAGCGTGACAGCTCCGGAGAAGCCAGCCGAAGGCATGATTTGCAAATTGTATTGCGCAGTCTGCCCCGCATTGACGGTTTGCGTCGTCGAGCCGCCGCTGCCCGCCGACACCGCGAAGGGGGCATCGCCGTTTCCGCTCAGCGAGAGTTGCTGCGGTGAATCGAGAGCGTTGTCGGGGATGTTCAACGTAGCTGTGTGTGTCCCGGTAGCCGTGGGCTTGAACGTCACCGTAATCGTGCAACTCGCCGCGGCCGCAACGCTCGCTCCGCAGTTGTTGGACTGTGTGAAATCGCTGGGATTGGTCCCCATCAGCGAGATGCCCGCACCCGAAAAAGTCAGCGTGGCCTGACCGGAGTTCGTCAGCGTAATATTTTTGGGAAGGCTCGAATCGCCCACGGCGGTGTCGGGAAATGTCTCGCTGGCCGGCATCAACAAGACCGCCGGCTCCGGAGGCACGCCGTTTCCGCTCAGCGCGGTCTTTTGCGGAGTGTCCGGCGCGTTATCGTTGACGAACAGCGTGGCCTGCTGCAAACCGGTTGTGATGGGCTTGAAGGTGATGTTGATTGGGCAACTCAACGCCACTCCCAGCACGGGTGGGCAATTGTTTTGCTGCGTAAACTCGCTGCTGTTGGTTCCCGAAATCAAAATTTCGTTGGTGCCAATGGCGAGCCCTTGATTGCCCACGTTCGTCAACAGGACCGGCCTGGGTCCGTTCGGCGTGTTCACCGTTACGTCTCCGAAGTCCAGCGTTGCCGGGGTCAGTTCCGCCACGGGTCCTGATACCGGCTGGACCGGCGTCGCACCGGTCATGGCAATGGCGACTCCGACTAAATTGGAAAAGAAAGGAGAGCCTGAGACTGGCGTTAGCCCTCCCGTCGAACCTATCTGGAAGGCTTCCACTCCGGCGCCCAACGCATAGAGAAACGGCCCGATTGGGTCTGCCACCAGGCTCTCAGCCGTCGTCCCGGCAACACCAAAAGGCGAGCCTTGCATCAGTGCTAAAGCGCCCGTGGTCTGGTCAATCGTGTACCCTTGCAGACTCCCCTTGATCACCGCATAAAGAAAGTTTCCTCCGTTATCCACCGTAAGACTGGAAGGGAAATTGTCGGTCCCCAGGGAGAGGCTACTGACCGGGGGCTGAAGCGAACCGCCAACAGAGGGAATGGGGTTGGTGTCAATGAATCCCCCGAGTTGCCCCCGCCCTGAAAACAGAAAACGCCCCTTGGGATCCATTGCCAGGCACCGGGGGATTTGCCCAATGCCGCCGCCGCCGCTCGGGACCGGATTCCCGGTCGTTGAATCAATGATGTATTCTTGGACGGCGGCTCCAGTCAGCCCCGCAGCAGGATTGTTCCCACCGTATGCGTAGATACGCTTGCCGGTAGGGTCTGCGACAAGCCCGACAGGATTGACCGGCATGGGCGTCGAAGAACTCGTCGTCGGTGTCAAATCTCCAGTAGCTTGATCAATCAAGTAGGAGTTCAGGATTCCGGTCGTATTGGTCGTGGCCGACTGGAAATTCCCTACGTACAGATACCTTCCCGTCGGGTCGGCGATCACCACCTGAGGCTTCACGCCCCCACCCGCCGAGAAAGGCGAATTTGAGTTCTTCGTCAGTGCACCTGTGCTGGGATCAATTTGAAAGACGGAGACGCTTTCATGAGTGCCCGAGGTCGGGTTCAGAACAAAAAGAAATTTTCCGGATGGGTGAATCGCCATCTGTTCCGGGTCGAGACTTTCGAGGAAGGGAGATCCGGTGACCAAGGCGAGCGAGCCCGGCACCTTCACCGTGTCCACCACGAATCCGGATATCGTCTGTTTGGCGGCGGTGCCTCCCGGAGTGGGGCTCGAGATATAAATGTATTGTTGAGTTTGTCCCAGAACGGGCGCCACCATCACCAACAACGCCGCGCAAGCGAGCAGCACGGGCATCCAGTGCGCGCTTGAGCTGACCAGCGGACGCGCTGCGTCCTTTGCGACAGCGGGTTCGTTCAGCCTGGCCATCCAATCCTTTGGCGTCCGAGGCTTACTATCCTATTTGTAACCTGAGAGGGAAATAATGCGGTCGTAAGATAGAAAACCTTCAATACGATGTCAAGATATTATTTCGGCGCGAAATGCCTTGGAGATTGACTCTCTAGTTGTTGACCCATGCAAACTTTTAGGTCTCCCGCAGGACTTGCACCAGGGCGGCGGCGGCGTGGGAGAGGCGCGCGCCGCGCCGCGAAATCAAGTACAGGTGGCGCGGCATCTTGAGCTGTTTGATGCGCACCTCGATAAGCAAGCCGCGCTCCACTTCCCAGCGGACGCACATGCGCGGAACGATGGCCACGCCCATGCCCATCTGCACAAATCGCTTGATGCTCTCGATGGTGGGCATTTCCACGGTCATGTTCAGCGGGGTGTGGTGGCGCGCAAACAACTCGATCACCCGCCGGCGAAAGGGCGACTCGACAATGTGGGCGATGAAGGTTTCTTTTGCGAGTTCCGTTACATCCACGGAGCGGCGCTTGGCCAGCTTGTGCCTGGGGGGAACCACGAAGGTCAGCGCGTCGCGCAAGATTTCCGTGGCGGCAAGCTGCGGCTCCCGAGGGACATACGACACGGCTCCCAGATCGAGGCGGTAATTCAGCACCTCATGGGGGATGTCGCGCGAGAAGGTGCGGTGCACGGCGATGCGCACACCGGGGTGGAGCTTGCGAAACCGCGCCAGCGACGGAAGCAGGGCATGAATGGAGCTTTCGTTGACGCCCAGCGATAATTCGCCACGCGCGAGCCCGCGCAAGTCGGAGAGACCCTTGCGCGCCTCTTCCCGGAGGTTCAGCAGCCGCTCGGCGTAGTGGCGCAGCAGCGCCCCTTCGTCGGTCAGCCGCACGGGCCGCGACCCGCGCACAAACAGCGGCTGCCCCACCGAAGCCTCGAGCCTGTTGATGGCCAGGCTGACCGCGGGCTGCGTGCGGAAAAGCTTGTCCGCTGCCCGGGAGAAGCTGCCCTCCCGCGCCACGGTGAGGAAAACGTGCAGCTCGGCTAAGTCCATGCGGCCTACCCCCGGCATATATATAAGAAATATCTATCCAAAGCACAAGAATTATAAATTGGACTATAACCGGGCGGGGCGGTGTACTAAGGCTGGGGGAACCTATGGACAGCGTCGGCATTTTTGACACCACCCTGCGGGACGGCGAACAGTCGCCGGGCTTCTCCATGAACGTCGAGGAAAAGCTCCTGCTGGCCCGCCAGCTCGAACAGCTTGGCGTGGACATCATCGAGGCCGGCTTCCCGATTGCCTCGCGCGGCGACCTCGAAGCCGTCCGCGGCGTGGCCCGCGAAGTCCGCGCCTGCCACATTGCCGCGCTGGCCCGCGCGTGCCAGAGCGACGTGGACGCCGCCCTCGAAGCGCTGGAGCCCGCCGCCCAGCCGCGCCTGCATATTTTCCTGGCGACTTCCGATCTACACCTGCGCCACAAGCTGAATCTGACGCGCGCGCAGGCCCTCGAGGCTATTTCTGCGATGGTACGCTGCGGGCGCCGGCACGTCGCCGAAGTGGAGTTTTCCGCCGAAGATGCCAGCCGCAGCGATCCCAAATTCCTCTGCCAAGCGTGCGATGCCGCGTTTCGCGCCGGCGCCACAATCCTCAATCTGCCCGACACGGTGGGCTACGCCGTTCCGGAGGAGTACGCCGCGATGTTCGGCACGGTGCGCGAGTATCTGGGCGACCCGCCGGGAGTCACGTTCAGCGCCCATTGCCACAACGACCTGGGCCTCGCCGTCGCCAATTCGCTCGCAGCCATCCGCGCCGGCGCACGCCAGGTGGAATGCACCATCAACGGCATCGGCGAACGCGCCGGAAACGCATCTCTCGAAGAATTAGTGGTGGCCCTGGCGGTGCGCCAGGCGAGCTTCGGTGTAGCCACCGGCGTTCATCTGGAAAAAATCTACGCGACGAGCCGTCTGCTCTCGTCCATTACCGGTGTGAGCGTGCCTCCGAATAAAGCCGTTGTCGGCGCCAACGCCTTCGCCCACGAAGCCGGCATCCATCAGGATGGCATCATCAAGAATCCGCTGACGTACGAAATCATTGCGCCCGAGGCGGTGGGCGTGCCCAAGCGCCAATTGGTTCTGGGCAAACATTCCGGCCGAAGCGCGCTTCGTCTCAGTTTGCGTGAACTGGGGTTCGAGCCGAATGATACGGAGCTCGGCGAGTGCTATCGCCGGATCACTGCCCTGGCCGACCAGTCCAAGCAAGTCCGCCAACGCGACCTTTTGGCCGTGGCGCACGAAGTGATGCGGCGCGGCACCCTGACGGCACGAAGCGCGTGAGGAATTCTTCAGGAGCAGCAGCCCGCGCTGCTTTGGCAAGGACTCTCGAGGGAACACTGTGAAGAAGACCATTGTCCTTTTGCCCGGTGACGGCATCGGCCCGGAAGTGACCCGCGCCGGCGCCGGAATCCTGGAAGATACGGCCCGCGAGTTTGGCCACCAATTTGATTTGCGGGAATACCCGGTCGGAGGCAAGGCCATTGACGCCGCGGGCGCTCCTTTGCCGGCCGAGACACTGGATGCCTGCCGCAACGCTGACGCGGTTCTTCTCGGAGCCGTCGGCGGGCCACGCTGGGATGCGCGCCCCATCGGGCAGCGTCCGGAAAGCGGCTTGCTCGAACTCCGCCAGTCGCTCGGTCTCTACGTCAATCTTCGCCCGGTGTGCTTGCTCGAACCGCTCCGCGGCATCTCGCCACTGAAAACGGAGCGCGCGGCTTCGATTGATCTCGAGATTGTCCGCGAGCTGGCCGGAGGGATTTACTTTGGCGCGCGCGGCCACGAGCGGCAGGATGGCGTTGAGCGCGCCCACGATACCGAGAGCTACAGCACCGCCGAAATCGAGCGCATCGCGCAATTCGCGTTCGGCCGCGCCGAAGCAAGGTCTCAGCGCGTCACTTCCGTGGACAAGGCCAATGTCCTGGCAAGCTCCGGGTTATGGCGGAAGACCGTGAACCAACTCGCCGGGGTCTATCCGCGCATCGAGCTCAACCACATGTATGTGGATAACGCCGCGATGCAACTGGTTCTTGCGCCCGCGCAGTTCGATGTCGTGCTCACTTCGAATATGTTTGGAGACATCTTGAGCGACGCCGCCGCGGCCCTGGTCGGCTCGATTGGCCTCGTGCCTTCCATGAGCTGCGGCACCGGCGCGCCTCTGTTTGAGCCCATACATGGCTCGGCGCCCCAGCTGGCAGGGAAGGACTCCGCCAATCCCATCGGCGCGATTCTGAGCGTCACCATGCTTCTGCGCGAAGCCTTTGGCCTCTCTATCGAAGCCGAATGGATCGAGCAAGCCCTCGCCCGCGTCCTGGAGCGCGGTGTCCGCACACCGGACATCGCCGAACCCGGCAGCAAGGTTGTCGGCACTTCTCGCTTCACCGAGGCTTTGCGCGGCGAAATGCAAGCTGACCTCGAACCCGCCGAGCGCTACGGCTGGGGCGTTTGACCGCTATTCCCGCCCGTTCAGACGAGGCAGGCCAAGTCCCTGCCCCTCCCCTTGCGGCCAGTGGCCGACAATGTTAACTTCTTTATTTCCATAGCAGCAACGACCTCAGATCCAGGTTGATAGAATTTCTTGTATTTATAGTCTGCGCCTGTGACCACTTCGCTCAACTCAATTCGCCCGTCTTCTCCCGCTGGCACACCGGGTGCACCCGTCTTCTGGCGCGTGGAAGGCAGTCTGCTCGAGCTGGGCGCTCTTCGCCCGGTCGGGTATTTCACCTGGAACGCGCAAAGTTTTGCCGAGCGCTGGGCCCGGCGCGCGGGCATGGGCTTGATGGGGCTTCTGCGCCCTGTGGCTTACGCTTCGCACCGCGTTTTTGCGACGCGGCTTCTGCACACGCTGCTCCGCGGCATCAGCCGCGACCGCCTTGACCTTCTCGGCGAAGAGTATTTCGACTATGTTTTGAGGCCGCAGTTCAAGCGCGGAAGCGTGGAAAAGTTGCAAGAAGCGCTCGCGATGGGCGAGCCCCTCGTGTTGGTCAGCCAGGGCCTCGACCACGTGATGCGTCCGCTGGCGCGGTATCTTGGTGTCGAGCGCCTGCTTGCGAACCGTCTCGAATTTCGTGAGGGGCGCGCCACCGGCCGTTTGCTCGAGCCTGTCGTCCGCCCTCGAGGTCCCCTGGCCTGGCTTCTGAGTGGCAACGCCGACGGCAGAGTCTCGCGCGAGAAGCTTGCCCGGCACCTGGGCTTCTCGAAGACTCCAGAGCGATTGGAAAGGGCGATTCAATCCGCCGGGCGTCCCGCACCGCTGCGCGGGCGCCCCGTGGTAATGTTCGACGGGTTTCGCAAGCCCCAGCGGCTTTCTGTCCACGAGTCTCTTGCCGGGAAACATATTCTTCTCGTCGGCGCCACCGGGTTTATCGGCAAAGTCTGGCTTGCCAATCTACTCACGGATCTTCCCGGCGTCGGCAAGATCACCTTGCTGATTCGCCGCAGCCGGACGACGACAGCGCAGCGGCGCTTCGAAAAGTTTGTCGAAGAGTCGCCGGCCTTCGATGCGCTGCACGAACGCCACGGGCATAATCTCGCTGCCTTCCTGTTCCAGCGGGTTGAGGTTGTCGAGGGCGACGTCAGCAAGGCAGGGCTTGGTCTGGACACGGCGGCGCGGCAGCGCCTGGCCCGCTCGCTCGACCTGGTGATCAACAGCTCCGGCCTGACCGAGTTCAATCCCGATTTGCGCGATGCGCTCAACTCCAACGTGGATGCGCCTTTGCGGCTCCTGGAATTTCTTCGCGAATGCGACCACGCCGGCCTGATTCATCTTTCCACCTGCTACGTCATCGGCGCGCGCGACGGCCGCGTCACCGAAGAGCTGCAGGAAGACTACACTCCGGCGCGCGAGCCAGGGTTCGATGCGGAAAAGGAGCTGCGTTCCTTACAGGAAATGATTCGCCGCGTCGAAGCCCGTTCGGAAAGCGCCGAGTTGACCGCCGCCCTGCGCCGCCAGGCGCTCGGCCGCCGCGGGAGTCTTGAGGGTGCGGGCCCCGCCGACCTCGAAAACGTCCTGCGCCGCAATCGCGCCCGCTGGGTTCGTAACCGCCTGGCGCTGGCAGGCAGGCGCCGCGCCCGGCATCTGGGCTGGCCGAACACCTACACGTTTACCAAGAGCCTCGCCGAATCGCTGCTCGCGCGCCGCGGCGCGGATTTGCCGATTGCCGTCGTGCGCCCTTCCATTGTGGAGACCTCCACCGACCAGCCTTTCCGCGGATGGAATGAGGGCGTCAACACTTCGGCTCCGCTCTCCTATCTTCTTGGCACCAACTTCCGCCAGTTGCCCACCAATGCGCGCAAGTGCCTCGACGTCATTCCCGTGGACCTGGTTTGCCGCGGGATCACGCTCATCGCCGCCGCCGTCATCAATCGCCGCCACGCGCGCCTCTATCAATTGGCGACCTCTGGGATAAACCCCGTGGACATGGGCCGTTCCATTGAGCTCACCGGGCTCGCCCACCGCAAGCACTATCGCGCCCAGCAAGGGCTCGAGCATTGGTTGCGCACGAAATTCGAGACGATTCCCGTTTCGAAGAATCGCTACGAGCGGCTTTCCGTCCCCATGCAGAAGGCCGTCGTCTCCGGCATCAACCGCTTCGCTGTCGCTTTGCACCTCAAGAAAGCGCCGCTGGCCCGCCAGGAGCGCGATCTCGACCGCGTGGGAAAACTCATCGAGCTTTATGAGCCCTTCATCCTGCACAATGAGCACGTGTTCGAGTCGCTCAACGTGCAGTTGCTCTCTGCCGCGCTGCCGGCGGAAGAGCAGGCCGCCTTCGGCTACGATCCGGAAGCGATTGACTGGTGGGACTACTGGATCAACATCCACATCCCGGCCCTGCGCAAATGGTGCTATCCCTTGATTGAAGGCAAATCACTCGAGGCGCGGCCGCCGCGCGAGATCAACTGGAACACGGCCGCCATGGCGGCGCAAACCGGCGAAGGCGGCGCGGGTTATTCCGCCGCGCCGTCCTCCAAAGCACTATGGCCATCTTCGTAACCGGCTCGACCGGCTATATTGGCGGGTACATCGTTGCGGGCCTGCTGGAAGGCTCACGCGAGCGGCTGAATCTTCTGGTGCGCGCGAAAGAGGAAGCCGAAGCGCAGCGGCGGCTTTGGCAGGGGCTCCAGCTGCACTTCGATTTCCCCGCATTTCACGCGCATCTGGTTTCGCGCATCCGCATTTTTTGTGGGGATCTCACCGAAAGCCGTTTCGGCCTGGCCGATGACGAATATCATGCGCTGGCCGACACGACCGAATCGCTGATCCACTGCGCCGCCTCGCTCAATCGCAAATCGGAAAAAGCCTGCTTCAACGTCAACCTTCGCGGAACTCTGGAAGTTATCCAACTGGCGCGCCAGGCCCAGAACGCCCACGGGTTGCGCCGCTTCAGCCACGTCTCGACGGTGGCCGTCGCTGGCGCGCGCCGCCACGAGGTGGTTACCGAAGACGCGGCGATTGACTGGAGCCGCTCGGACTACGACCCCTACGCGCGCACAAAGAAATTCTGCGAGCACATGATCCGGCA
>DASWCG010000335.1:0-3096 GCA_036390175.1 Candidatus Acidiferrales bacterium
TGTGCTCACAGGCTGTCTATCCGCAGCACCCCAGAGATTCGTTACGGTTCAAACGGCTTTCGCTACCGCACCTGCTTCGAAGAACCGCTCCATGCCCATTGTATCCCGCGCGCCGAAGCCGCGTCCAACTTCTGCAATGGCCGCGCGTCAAAACCTTTATCTCCGCCAAAGGCCAAAGCCCGGGGGTAGAATCACAACCGGCTGGAAAGGGGATGCACCTTGCGCAACCAACGATCCTTGATCCTGCGGCGGTCCGGGCGAATGAAACATTGCTTATTCAGGTGAAGTGCGGCCCACATTTGCGGTTGCGCGCAGCGAGTTCACTGAATCTTGTTGTGTTGCGCGTTGCCGCCCCAGGCGTACCAGCCGTCGGCGTCCTTATTCCCGGTCTTCAGGCAAATGAGCCGCCCGTCGGAAGTCCCGGCATAGACATTGCCCTTTGCCAATGCGGGTTGGAACGCGATCGGCGCTTTCATGGCATACGAAAAATTCACGCCGCCATCGCTCTGCCTCACGGAAACGAGATAACCCGCAGCTCCTGCGAGGTACAGAGAATCACGGCCCACGGCGGGAGGCGAAAAAACCTGGCCACCCGGCGCGGCATGGGTCCCGACCACTTCCGCTTGCCACGTCTGCTTGCCGTCTGCGGCACGAACAGAATTGATGTAATTTCCCTGTGCATTCAGGATTTGTCCCTTACTGACCGCCGCTCGGGAGCCTTGATACGCCCAAGCGCCGGCAACCGTATTTACCCCGACGGCTTCGTTTGCCTGAGCGAGTTTTGCGGGAGCGGGCGCCGTGCTGAAACCTACAGAAGCATCCAAAGATGTCATCGCCTGCGCCGAAAGAGCCACGCCGCCTCCCTTTCCTTTGTCGAGATACTCCGCTTTACTTTTGGCGATCAATTCCTTGTCGCGCGCGTTTCCCCGCTTGGCGTCCACGCGCGCAAGGCCCTCAATCGTGTCCTTCCCCGAAAGCGTCTTGCGTGTTTCGTAAAGCTGGCCGCCGGCAATCACCGGCGCGCTCGTGGCTGCATTCGCCTTCACCCAAACCACGGAACCGTCTGCGGCATTCAAGGCATAGGAAGTACCGTCGAACGTGGTGAAATAAACCGTTCCGTCGGAGATCACCGGTGCCGTGATTACGTCGCCGGAGATTTCCTGCTCCCAGATGTGCCGGCCCGTGCTGAGGTCCGCCGCCAGCAGGCGATGGCTGCCGCCGGGTGACGCAGGCCGCGGATGAAACTCCGCCGGCTTCTGAGGCCTGCCCGTGGCCGCCGGATGCGCCATGTAGAGAATGCCCTTGTCAATCGCCGGCTGGCTCATCAGCGGGTCGCCCAGCCACTCCTGCCAGATGACGCGCCCTCTTCGCTCATCCACGACCACCAGCGTACAGCTCTCCGTGTTGAAGGCCACGAATCCATCGGCCACCACGGCTGCTGTCGGCCCGTCATCGCCCGTTTGGATCTTCCAGATGATTCTTCCCGTCTCGGAGTCCACGGCGTAAAACTCGTGTGAGCCGTAGCCCCCGCCGACAAAGAGCATCCCGTCGGCATAAGCCGGCGTGGCGATGGGCCGCCCTCCAGGCAGCCGCAGCACCCAGCCCGTTTTGCCGTCGGGGGTGCCGAACGAGACGGCCTCCAAATCGCGTCCCGGCGCCGGGAGATTCACGTTCATTGCCTTGCTCAAATCAATCCGCTGCGCTGCCGGCTTGGCAGGCCCGTCCGCAGCTTTGTTTGCCGCTTTCGTTGCGGATTTGACTTCCTGCCGCGCTTCCGGAGTAAGCGCAGCGGAAACACCTAACAGCAAAGTCACGCTTGCACACGCAGACAGCATCCAGCCGGTTGGGGAAGACATAGAAACCTCCACGGCGCAGCGTGCTCATCTTTGGGCCGTTGCGCTTGGAGTTAGAACGGCCGGGGTAGGAAATCTTGCAGGAGAAAATTTCTTGTTGAAGGCGGCGGACCCCGAACCAGTCGGGGCCCGCCTGTCACCCGACAGCTACTTAGAAGTGGAAGCCGAGCTCCACGGTCTCGGTTCGCGGGGTCATGATCAACTTTCCCTTTGCCATGAGGTCAATCATTTGCTATAAGACTCTCGGGTAAAGCTGCGCTAACCCGCTATCCTCGGCGCCTCGCTTCTTGCAGCAGCCGCAAAATAGCTAAGTCTTTTACAATCATATTCTTGCACACTCTTTTGCGCCGTTGCAGAAGCCAAGTTGTCTATTTTCAATCGTTTGCACACTCTTTCACCAAAACACCCGGGGGTGGGGTACCCTAAAAGCGAACGTCAGGCGAAAATCGCTCCCCTTTCCTACCCAAATCCTACTACACAAGGACGCAGTGCCCAGAAACACCTCACGGGACGAAACAACTCGTCCCGTGAGATTTGCCCTCAGTCTGTCCATGGCTAGAAGTGAAAACCCAATTCCGCTGTGTACGCCCGTGGCGTGACAAAGTGCGTCCCGCTAAACGTCGACAGAAAGTTATACAGCGCGGTCTTATTCGTCAAATTGATGACGGTAAGGCGTAGGCTCCACTTGTAATGGTCACCGTGGAAAAGGTCATCGTCGTCCACGCTGGTATCGAACAGGTGGCGCGGAGCGACACGTGGGGGATTGTGGTCGTCATTTTCCGTCCCCGGTGCCGGTATTTTGAGCCGCGTAGACCCGTACAGAGATGGGTCGCACGTCACCAGTGGAGTACCGTTTAATTACTGTACTCCGGAATAGTATCATTAAGCGATGAGGGCATGAAGAGCATGGCGCATACCACCAGTGAATCGTTATCTGAAGTACATGGAGTCAGCTCTCAGCGGGATTCTCTTGGCGTTGCCAAGGCTAGGGCAGCAGCGCTACGGTTTCCGTCGGATGAATCTCTCATCCAAAGTGAAGGACAGTTGAAATGCCTGATTGACGCTCACCGGAGAAGTCGGTTTCAGATGACTGGCAAGGCATCTACGCGTAACTCATAAAGACGTCAACCTTATCGGAAATCCAAAATCCGCTGGCCGAGCATCATAATGAACGGATGGTGGTGATTATGCGTAGATACATGGCTTGGGTAGTCTGGCTAATCCTAACTATCCTGACTTGCGG
>DASWCG010000336.1:0-1655 GCA_036390175.1 Candidatus Acidiferrales bacterium
GTTCGACCTGCGCCTCGCCATGGACACTCTGGCAGCGAAGGACCCGCACCTCGCCCCATTGATTAAGGAAACCCAAGAATTCCGCATCGAAACCGATGGCTCAGAAAGCCCCTACGAGGTGCTCCTCAAGGCCATCGCTTATCAATCCATCTCTGGCAAAGCGGCGGCTACCATCTTCGGCCGCGTGAAAGCGCTCGGCTCCAACGGCCGCGCGCCTTCTCCCGAAGAAATGCTGAAGCTCCGCAAGCCGGTCCTGCGCAAAGCTGGCCTCTCCGGCGCAAAGATTCTCGCAATGAAAGATTTGGCTAAGAAAACCATGGAAGGCATCGTCCCTTCGCTCGAAGAAGCCAACAAATTGTCCGACGAAGAGCTCGTGAAACGCTTGGTCTCTGTGCGCGGCATCGGAGCCTGGACCGTCGAGATGTTCCTCATCTTCCGTCTCGGCCGCCCCGACGTTCTCCCCATCCACGACCTCGGCGTCAGAAAAGGCTGGTCCGTTACCTACGGCAAGAAGCACATGCCCACGCCCAAGGAACTCCTCGCGTTCGGCGAGCGCTGGCGCCCCTATCGCACCGTCGCCAGTTGGTACATGTGGCGCGCCTGCCAGCGCGCCGGCAACTCCGCCCTCCGCAAAATACGCCCCGCCAAAGTCCGCCAGAAGCGCGAACCCGTACATGCCGCCCGCATGAGCCCACGCCCAAGGCGTTCGTAGAAGCATGCTTCAGACCGATTGTTTCCGTATCTGGTAGCCGCCGCGCGGTGTTTACCGCGACTCCCGCCGGGAAGACGGACCGCTCCACGCGCCTGCCGATGCCCCACACCCCCGGCAGTTTGTATGAATGTCAAAAGAAAGGGGTTGTGAAACTTGCAATTCGTAAGTGATTGATTCTAAAAGGCGCGTTTTCGGTTGTTTGCAACACGTGGCGCCCCGGAAAAAAGAAGAGCGGCAGCCAGGCTGCCGCGGTCGAAATGGATGATTACCTACCGGATATATTACTCGTAAAAGGTCGAGTGGTCAAGGAAAAAGCACCAAGCTTGTATTTGCCGAACGAGCTGGCCATGTTGCTTCCAGAATTGTAGAAGATCACCGCGTTGAGGCTAACTCTCGTACCATCAAATACATAGCCGCAAATCCAGCCAGCAGCACGCCGCTTTCAAGCATCACCGAAATCCGGTGCAACCGGCTGAACTCCGCCAGCAACGGACTATCCGCAGCCGTCGCCTGGATCGATCCCATCTGTACCCGCAGCGCCGCCATCTTCGGGCTAACCGCATGCTGCGACACGACCGTGAGCACGATCATCAGCACTACGCAAAGCGCTGCCGGCGTCACGAAACTCGCGAATGTGCGGGTCCTCAGCAAGCGCGCCAGCAGAATCACGATCCCGCACACGACTCCGATGAAATGCATCCGCCACAACGCGAACCCGACCATCGCGCCGGCTTGGTCCCGGCTCCCAAGGATCCGGAACGCTCCCGGCGCCACCACAAAGCTCAGGAACACGTCGCTCCCTAGCCACAGGCTCAAACTTAGAAACTCTATCGTTCGCAGGAATGTTGACATCGGAAATTTCCGCTAGAATGGGGTTTGGGCGTACCGCAAAAAATGGTGGGCGACAAAGGACTTGAACCTTTGACCTCTCCCGTGTGAGGGG
>DASWCG010000337.1:0-2366 GCA_036390175.1 Candidatus Acidiferrales bacterium
GATATCGTTTACTACGCCGCCCTTTGGGCCACCGTTCGATGGCCGCACTCGCTCGGTGAACCCGATGTGCTGTTCCTTATCCCCGTGCCCTGGCTTTCCCCGGTGTGGTTTCCTCTCCTGGTGAGCGCTCTCGCCCTCGCCTCCGTCCTCTTCTCCCGCGTTTCGCCGCCAAAGAGCTGATCAGGCGATGGCTGCATACTAAGTGGAGGTCTGCAAACAAGGTTTGGGACGGTCGCGGAAATCTTCCCCACGCGCGACGTTCCCTTTGCATCAAAGAAATGCCATGCCTCGCAAAGCTCCTCGAAATGTCGCGCTTCGCAAATCGCATCGAAATGACGCGCTTCGCCGAGCTCATCCGTGGGGCGCCCCGCCCTGGACCGTTGATTTTCGCCCCGCTCCGTGCGCTCTTCCGGATCATGTGGATTTCGCCATTGTTGGCGGCGGCTTTTCGGGCCTTTCCGCCGCGGCGTGGCTGCGCCGGCTGGCTCCCGGGCGTTCCGTTCTGGTGCTGGAGTCTGCTTCGCTCGGTGACGGCGCCAGCGGCCGCACCGGCGGCATGGCGCTGGCGGAAACCGCTGCCGGCAAGCTTCCCGGCCTCGGCGACGTGCTCGTGGGCTACAAGAAAATTCTCCGCGCTTTCCGCATTGACTCGCGGTTAACGCTTCCTGGCGCCTGGGAGCTTGGCCGCTCCGCTCCGGCGACCAACGGTTCCGACCGTGTCGGAAAGCATTCGCCGATTTCGTGGAACGATTCCGGCGAGCTGAAAGTCGTCCGCCTCGTTCCTGGCGGCACGGTTGACCCCGGCAAAGTGCTCGCCGGCTTGGCGCGCGCCGCGGAGAACGCCGGCGCTCAAATCGTCGAGCACGCTGAAGTTCGCGCGCTGGACTTCTCGAATCCGCCGCGCCTACACGTCCGCCACAAACTCCGCGGCCGCATCCGTCACAAAGAAATCCGCGCGGAGCAAGTCCTTCTCGCCACCAACGCCTTCTCCCTGGAATTGTCCGGTCTGCGCGCCGCTGCCGTGCCGAAACTCACCTTCGCGCTGGCCACTGCGCCGTTGTCCGCCGCGCAGTGCAAAGCCATCGGCCTCTCCTCGCGCCGCCCGTTTTACACCATTGACTTTCCTTATTTGTGGGGACGCTTGCTCGAATCGAACGGCGTCATCTTCGGCTCCGGCCTCGTCCCGGCCTCCGCTAGCACTCCTTTTCGCGCTCCCACGGTCAGCCGCTCGATCAAAAACAGCGCGCGCGATTTGCACTGCTACGATGTTCGCAGAGGCCAATCCGCCAGCCGTCTCCGCTGGCTCGAAAGCCGTGTCCGCAACTTGCACCCTGCGCTTGCTTCGGTGCGCATCACGCACCGCTGGGGCGGCCCGATTCTCTTTACGGAAGAAATGTGCCCCATCTTCCGCCGCCATCCTCGCAGCAAACACGTCATGATTCTCGCCGGCTACAACGGCCACGGCGTCGCTCTCTCTGTCTATCTCGGCAAATGGGCCGCCGAAGCGCTGCTCAACCTTCGTGCCCTTCCTCGCTGGCACTAACCCAAATCACCTCTCTTATTTCCCGCCTCTCGATCCGCATTTCAACCTTTCTTCGCGCTGGCATACGCATCGCCGCCCATCAAATGAATCGACACGTACGGCTCGTCTCCCACCACCCAACTGTCATGCCCCGGCGCAATGTAAAACACGTCCCCGGCCTTCATCTCGATCACTCGGCCATCATCCATCGCCGCCGTCGCGCGCCCGGAGAGCACCATTCCCACGTGTTCTACCGCGCAACTCTTCGCGCCCACCGCGCGCCCCACGTGCTCCGACCATTTCCATCCCGGCTCATACGTCGCGCGCCCGATGGTCATTCCGCCTAGCCGCACCAGTTCAAATCTGCCCTTTTCAAACGTGCGAATCTCGTCCGGCTGCTCAAATCGTTTCAGGATCACTTCGAGCATGGATTTCTCCTTTCCCCGCTTCTTATTAGAAAGGATTCGACCCACCACGGTGACATCCAAATTGGAGGCCGCCGCTCCATTTTGGATTTTGTACTGCCCCCGGCAACAGCCCGATTCTGCTGAAGGGACCTGCTCAGTTCGCGCTTCTCCGGAGGATCAATGGAGAAATCTCACGCCTCGCAAGCGGCTGGCGCCGCGCCGGACGAGTTCGTGATTCGCCCTGCAAGCGCCGAAGACGCGGGCGCCATCCTGCAATGTCTACGTGCTGCGTTCGAGCCGTACCGCTCGCTCTACACGCCCCAAGGCTATTTCGATACCGTGATGACGCCGGACACGCTTCTCCAGCGGCTTACCTCCATGACCGTGCTGGTTGCGGCCAAAGCGCAGGGCCATGTCGTCGGAACCATCGGCGGCGC
>DASWCG010000338.1:0-14323 GCA_036390175.1 Candidatus Acidiferrales bacterium
GGAGCCCTTCTTCGTTTTCACGTCGAGGCTGCTTGATTCCACTTTTTCGTCGGCGCGGCCGTAAAGGCCATGCTCGGGGTTGAACAGGGCCACGAGTTTGACGCCCGCCGCGTTGGCCAGAAGGTCAATGACGCTGCGGCCGCGGCGATCCACACCCGTTTGGTTGGTAATCAGGCCGACGCGCTTGCCTCGCAGAGGCGCAAAGCCCTGCGCCTCGAGAACGTCGAGGCCGGTGTTCACCGAGCGCGTTCCCTTTGCGGGGCGCGGGAGGGCCAATACCTGAGCGCAGGCCGCGAGCAGTAGAAAAGGAATAAGCTTGAGCGAACGCCGGGAATTCCAGTCCAGCCCGCGGCAAGAAACCGATCGGAGCGAGGGATCTTTTGCAACCCGGAAGGCTGGATGAGTTGTGCGGTTCAAGACCGTGTGCTATATACAACTTCGGGATGCAGGCGTCAACTCCGGAAGCCAGGCACTATGGGACATTTTAGGCGCTGGCTCTTTCTTTTCGCTACTCTCCTTTTGATGGCACACACAGGACGCACGCAAAAAAATAGACCCGCAAAAAGAGTTCGCCAGGCAACTTCGCCGGCGTCCGCGAAAAAGCTCCCGGTCTCCCGGCCCGGGACGAAAGAACTTTCTCCCGAAGCGCAGCGGTGGGTGGCGAAAACGCTGCAGGGGATGACGGTTGACGAGAAAGTCGGCCAGCTCATCTTTACGGCCTACCACGGGGCATTTCTTTCGAAGGAGAGCGACGCGTATCGCGAGTACCTCCAGCAGGTGGATCAGGAACACGTCGGCGGATTCATCGTGGAGACGCAGAGCTCGCCGCTTGGCGTGGTGAGGAGCGAAGCGTACGCGACCGCGGTGCTGGCCAACCAGCTCCAGAGCCACGCAAAGATTCCTCTGTTGATGGGCGCGGACTTCGAACGCGGCACGGCCATGCGTCTGGAGGAGGGCACATCGTTTCCGCCGGCGATGGGGGTGGCGGCGGCAGGCTCCCCGCAGGATGCCTACGAGATGGGACGCATCGCCGCGCTTGAAGCACGCGCCGCCGGGGTGCAGTGGGTGTTTGCGCCGGTGGCGGACGTCAACAGCAATCCCGACAACCCCATCATCAATACGCGGTCGTTTGGCGAAGACCCCCAGCGCGTGGCGGAGTTTGTCGCCGCGTTTGTGCGCGGCGTGGAGGAAAACGGCGCGCTGGCAACAGCGAAACATTTCCCCGGACACGGAGACACGGCAACCGATTCGCACATTGATCTACCGATTGTCCGGGCGGATCGCAAGCGTCTGGAGTCGGAAGAACTGGTTCCCTTCCGCGCGGCCATTGCCGCAGGCGTGAGCAGCGTCATGACGGGGCACCTCTCGGTCCCGGTGTACGAGCCTGACCCCAACGTCCCCGCAACACTTTCGCATAACATTCTTACCGGCCTGCTTCGCAAACAGCTTGGATTCAAGGGATTGGTGGTCACCGACGCCATGTCTATGGGCGGCATCACGGTGCGCTATCCGCCCGGGGAGGCCGCGGTGCGCGCGTTCCTGGCCGGGTCGGATGCGGTGCTGATGCCGCCGGTTCCGAACGCGGCGTTCGAAGCGCTGCGCGACGCCGTCCGCACCGGCCGCATCTCGAAGGCGCGGCTCGATGCATCGGTCACGCGGCTGCTCAGCGCCAAGGCCCGCCTCGGACTCTACAAGAGCAAGCTCGTGGACCTGAACGCGCTGAATGCGAAGTTCGGCAAGCCGGAGTGGCAACGGCTGGCGCAGGATATCAGCGACCGCGGCGTTACGCTCCTGCGAGACACGGGGCACCGGCTCCCGCTCGATGCCACCAAGCCGACGAGCGCGTTGCTGGTCGTCGTGGATTCCGACCCCGACCCGTATCCCGGCGAAGATCTGGAGCGCGAGCTGCGGTGGCGAGTGGATTCGCTCCAGGTAGTCCGCACGGATACGGCATTCGTCAAAGTATCCACGGTCAAGCTGCCGCCGGCAGATAAATACGATATAGCCATCGTCGCGCTGTTCGCCAAAGTCACCGATCGCAAGGGCACGGTAGGTCTGCCAAACGACGGAGCCGCGCTTGTGAATCAGGTTCTTGCCTCGGGCAAGCCGGTGATTGTGGCGTGCTTCGGAAACCCGTACCTGATTGAACGCTTCCCCACGGCGCCGACCTGGCTGGCTGCCATGGGGACTTCGGAGGTATCGCAAATCTCGGCTGCCCGGGCGCTCTTTGGCCAAACCGCGATCAGCGGACGCTTGCCGGTCAGCGTTCCGGGCGTGGAGGGCCTGAAGGCAGGCTCCGGCATCGCTGTGCCGGCAAATCCGATGACGCTGCGCCCTGCCGGAAGCGCGGAAGACGCGCGGCTCAAGCCGGCTTACGACGTGATGCAGCAAGCCGTGGCCGACGGCGCTTTTCCCGGGGGCATGCTGGCCGTCGGTTACCACGGCAAGCTGACGATTCGCGGATTCGGCAAACAAACTTATGAGTCTGCGGCGCCCGCGGTTCGCCCCGACACGATTTACGATATCGCTTCGCTGTCGAAGTCCGTGGTGACAACGACGCTGATCGCCCATCTGACCGAAATAGGAGGCGGCGGACGCGTGGACCTCGACGCGCCCATTGAGCGCTATTTGCCGGAATGGGCCTCGGGGCCGAATTCCGAGTGGCGGCACAAAGTGACGGTGCGGCATTTGCTGACGCATACTGCGGGGCTTCCCGCGCACGTGGATTATTACAAGACGTGCAAGTCGGAAGCGGACGTTGTCGCCAGGATCATGGCCGAGCCTCTGGTTACGGCCCCGGGGGAAAAGGAGGTCTACTCGGACCTCGGATACATCCTGCTCGGCGCAATCCTTGAGCGCGTCACCGGCAAGACCCTCGATGCCTTCGCGCAAGAGCAGATTTTCACGCCGCTGGGAATGAAAGACACGATGTACAACCCGGGCAAGAAATTTCTGGCGCGCATCGCTCCGACCGAGAAGGACGCGGATTACCGCAAGCGCCTGGTTCACGGCGTAGTGCATGATGAAAACGCATTTGCCATGGGCGGAGTGGCGGGGCACGCCGGAGTTTTTTCAACCGCCGGAGATCTGGCCGCATTCTGCCAGATGCTGCTGAACGGCGGACTCTACGCGCACCATCGCCTGTTGCGCCGGAGCACAGTTGCGGAATTCACCGCCGCGCAAGCGCTCTCCGGAGGCACGCGGACGTTTGGCTGGGCCGTGCCGACCGAGGGTTCGTCGGGCGGCCATTATCTTTCCAAGGGCAGCTTCGGCCACACCGGCTTTACGGGAACGTCCATCTGGATTGATCCGGAACGGGAATTGTTCGTGATTCTGCTCACGAACCGCGTGTACCCCACGCGCGAGAACCACAAGATTCAGCAGGTGCGCCCTGCCCTCCACGATGCCGTGATGGAAGCGCTCGGCTTTGCTTCGCAGGTTTCCGCAAAACCTTGAGTCTGGCACGCCCTCGCCGCGCTATCGGCAAATTCGCCCGGGCCTCACGGGCTGCCGGGTATAATCACCACTTGTGAAAAATACTTCCCGCGCGCGCCGGAAAACCGAGCGCAGCAATCCGCGGTCGCGCGGCCTGGACCGGCTCACGACGGCGCAGACCCTTCGCGTGATGAACCGCGAGGACGCCCGCGTAGCGCGCGCCGTCGCGCGCGAGCTGCCGGCAATCGCTCGCGCCGTGGATACGGTTGTGAAGGCCATCCAAAGCGGCGGCCGGTTGATTTTTGTGGGCGCGGGAACCAGCGGGCGCCTGGCCACGCTGGAATCTGCGGAATGCCCGCCGACATTCGGAGTTCCGAGGAGTCTGGTGCAAGCCGTCATGGCGGGAGGACGGCGCGCCTTTAGCACCGCGGCGGAGGGCGCGGAGGATTCTTCCAGCCGGGGAGCGCGGGATCTTGCGGGAAAGAAAATCTCGGCCCGGGACGCGGTCGTGGGAATCTCTGCCAGCGGCACGACGCCATACGTTCTGGGGGCGCTCGAATACGCGCAGAGGAAGCGCGCCGCGACCATTGGCATCGTTTCGAATCGCCGGTCGCCCCTGGCGCGGCTCGCAGGAATTACCATCGCGCCGCAGACCGGTCCGGAGGTGCTTTCCGGCTCGACGCGCCTGAAGGCCGGCACGGCGCAAAAGATGGTCTTAAACATGCTTTCTACAGCAGCGATGGCGCGGCTGGGCCACGTCTACGGCGATTGGATGATTGACGTGGCCTTGAAAAATCAGAAGTTACGCCAACGCGGGCTGCACATCCTGGCCAGGGCGAGCGGCGCGAGTGTGTCACGAGCGGAACACGCGCTGCGTCAAGCCGGATACAACCTCCGCACCGCTCTGGTGATGCTGAAGACGCGTTGCGACGCGGCGACCGCGCGCAAGCGGCTCGCGCTCGCGAAGAACAATCTGCGCCGCGCGCTCGGAGAGTGAGCCGCAAGTCCAGCACGAAGAGGCTTCATGGACCGATTCGCCATTGAAGGCGGACACCGCCTCGAAGGCAGCATCGCCGTCAGCGGCGCAAAGAACGCCGCCTTGCCGGCGATGACCGCAGCCCTGCTGACGGCCGAGCCCGTGCAACTGAGCAATATCCCGCGCGTGCGCGACATCGTCACCATGGGCAAGCTGCTCGCGCACATGTCTGCGCGCGTGGAAATGCCCGACGTTCCTCCGACACAGCTCATCCTCGAAGCAAAGAGCGTCCCGGACGCCGAGGCGCCTTACGACCTGGTCCGCACCATGCGGGCTTCCATTCTGACGCTCGGGCCGCTGCTCGCGCGTACCGGCGCCGCGCGGGTCTCGCTGCCGGGCGGGTGCGCCATCGGCGCCCGGCCCGTGGACCTGCACCTGGCAGCGCTGGAAAAAATGGGCGCCGAGATTTCCACCGAACACGGTTACATCTCGGCAAAGGTTCCGAGGAAAAGACGATTGAAGGGCGCGCACATCGTGTTCGAAAGAATTACGGTCACCGGCACGGAGAATATTTTGATGGCTGCGGCACTGGCGGAGGGAGAGACGCTCATTGAAAACGCCGCGCGCGAGCCGGAAGTGGCCGACCTGGCGGAGTTGCTGCGGAAAATGGGGGCAGACATCGAGGGCGAAAATACTTCCACGCTGCGCATCCGCGGGAAAGACGAGCTCCACGGAGCTGTGCACTCGGTGATTCCCGACCGCATCGAAGCGGGAACCTTTCTCGTGGCCGGCGCATTGGCCGGCGGCAATCTACTGCTCACCGGCTGCGCCCCGCAGCACCTGAGCGCGGTTATCTCGAAGCTCCGCGAAACGGGCGTGACTGTGGCCGAGGAGGCGCCGGACCGGCTGAGGGTGCGCGGAGGAAAAAAACTTGCCGCCGCCGACGTGACCACCGAGGAGTATCCCGGCTTTGCCACCGATATGCAGGCGCAATACATGCTGCTGGCGACGCAGGCGGAAGGAACTTCGGTGATTACCGAAACCATTTTCGAGAACCGCTATCTCCACGCCAGCGAACTGATGCGCATGGGAGGGAACATCTCGATTGAGGGCCGCCGCGCGGTGGTCCGCGGCCCTTGCCCGCTTTCCGGAACCACGGTGATTGCTTCGGATTTGCGCGCCAGCGCCTCACTGGTTCTCGCCGGGCTCATTGCGCGCGGCGAAACCATGGTGGATCGCGTGTATCACATTGACCGTGGGTACGAACGCATTGAAGAAAAGCTCTCCGCCGTCGGCGCACGCATTCGCCGAGTCCACTGATCGCCCCCAGGGTTGCTGCACAAATTTGCCCGCCGCGCTACGTTGACACCGGGGATGGGCCTCACGGATACTCTACGCGCCAAGGAGGGCATTCCCATGGACCACGCGAGGCCGAGGGTTTCCCGGCGAAGACTCTTGAAAACTCTTGGCGCAGCAGGAGGAGCCGTTGCCCTCAGTGGCTGGCCCGGCTTCCGGGATGCGCTTGCGCAGGAATCTTCTCCGGCAAGACACATTGATAAATTCACAGGGCCGGGGGCAAACCCCTACTGGAATTCCGTCGGCCCTCTTGTCGAAGAACCGCAGAAGGCCCCTCTCATCCTCCTGACCGACCGGCCCGTACAACTGGAAACCCCGCGGCATTATTTCCTGACTCCGTTCACGCCACACGAGGCGTTCTACGTTCGGTGGCACCTGACGCTGCTTCCCAACGCCGTGGACCTGAAAGAGTGGAGGCTCCATGTCGAAGGGAACGTCTCGAAACCGCTGGCGCTGAGCTTTCCCGAATTGCTGAAGCAATTCAAGCCTGTGTCCATCGCGGCAGTGAATCAGTGTTCCGGGAACAGCCGGAGCCAATTTCAGCCGCGCGTTCCCGGCGGGCAGTGGGGGCACGGGGCCATGGGCAACGCGATGTGGACCGGAGTTCCGCTGCGCAATCTGCTAGATGCAGCAGGGGTAAAAAGCGGGTCGGTGCAAGTCCAAATGCAAGGCTTGGACGAGGGCGAAGGCCCGAAGGGCTTCGGCTCGAACAGCTTCCTGAAGTCGCTCGACCTGAACAACCCGGTCGTAGAGGAATGCATCGTGGCGTACCAGATGAATGGCGAGCCGCTGCCGATGCTCAATGGATTTCCGGCACGCCTGATTGTGCCGGGATTCTTCGCCACTTACTGGGTGAAATCGTTGTCCTGGATCCGCGTGCTCGACAAACCGGACGATAATTTCTGGATGAAGACGGCCTACCGCATTCCAGACACGCCGCGCGGCACGACTACTCCGGAAGAGACCAAGGCAGGAAAAGTGAACACCATTCCGATTCATCGCATGCCGGTGCGATCGTTCCTGATAACGCCGGATGGCTCCGCCAAGATTCCTGCGGGCATGCGCCTGGCGCTTCGCGGGATGGCCTTCAGCGGCTATGGGCGCGTGACCAAGGTGGAGGTCTCCGAAGACGGCGGAAAGCAATGGACTGCCGCCCGCCTGGGCGAAGACTACGGGCCGTATTCCTTCCGCACGTGGGAATCGCATTGGGTGGCGAGCCGCCCCGGAACGCATTCGCTGGCGGTCCGCGCGACCGATGAGAAAGGCAACACCCAGAGCGATGAGCCGGTGTGGAATGGCGGCGGATATTTGTGGAGCCGCATCGAGAAGCAAGAGATTATTGTCGGAAACGCAGAGTGACGGGGGCAAATCAGATGAGAGGAAAAAGAGCGGTCGTTCTTTCCAGCTTGTTCGCGCTGTCGGTTCTCGCCGGCGGCGCGGTCTATGCGGAACTGCAAACCGGCGATTACACTCCGGCAACCCTGGGAAGCATCGAGCAATCGGCTCCCCGGAAACTCTCCGCCAACTCCACTTATCAAATTAATTCGTTTCCGACATACTCGCCCGATTTGGAGCCCGGCGACGGTATGGAAGAAACAAAGAGCTACTGCAACACCTGCCATAGCCCGCGTTACATCCCCATGCAGGCGCCGCTCCCCGCGGCCACGTGGGAAGCGGAATTCAATAAGATGATCAAGACTTACGGAGCCTCCATTCCGGAGGATTCTTCGCAAAAGATTATTCGATATTTGCAGGCCCACTACACGCCGGAAACGCGGAAACACTGAAGTCCGCTTGCCGATTGCAACCCGCCTAGAGGGAACAGAAAAGCCCTGCCTCCTTGCGAAGGCAGGGCTACTCGCGCGAGAAAGCGCGGGCTAGAAGTTGAGCTTCAGCCCCAGTTGGATGACACGGTTCGGCTCACCGATGGCGCTGACAGTAGCCGAACTGGCCAAAGCTGAGGTGCTGCAGCAGGTCTGCCCGAAAGCCTTGCTGACGATGCTGGGAGAGCCAGTCGTCGCGTTTCGCGGGTTCTCGAAGTTCGGATGATTGAGGACATTGAAGAACTCCGCACGGATCTGCATGTTGAATCGCTCCGTGAACTTGACGATCTTGGACAGCCCGGAATCGAGATTCCAGAAGTTCGGCCCCTGGGCGAGATTGCGCCCGCTGCCGTTTTGCCCCGGAGGTGGAATGCAGAAGAACGTCTGTGTGCCGGTCAGATTCACACAGTTGAAATGCGGGTCCGCTGCGTTTGTGATCAGCCCGCCGGTGTTATACAACACAGGGCCTACAACCTTCGGATTCGAGGAAGTTTGGAGATGCCCCGGGTCGAACGGACCCACGATCAAAGCAGAGCTTTGGTGCGTATTGTTGGCGGTAAGTTCGCCGCTATTGAGAGTGTAGGGCTCGCCGCTTTGATAGACGAAGATTCCAGTTATGGACCAGCCCCCGATGATGTGGTTAAGCCAGTGGGGTCCCGCCGCGGCGAATTTCTTACCCTTGCCGAAGGGCAATTCGTAGAGCAGGTTGGTCAAAAGCACGTGCCGATTGTCGAAGTCGGAGCGTGAGCGATCAAGCGCGAAATTGTGAACATCAGTGGGAGTGCGGCTGTTCGAAGTGGTGAGACCGCCGCCCGTGGAGGCTCCCACGGGGTCCACCGACATATCGTCAATGGACTTGCTCAAGGTATAGGTAAAACCAAGGTCCAGCCCCTTTTCAAAGCGCCGGCGGACGGAAATAAACCCGCCGTGGTAATACGAGTCGCCGCCAGAATCAAAGAAGAAGATCTGGGTAAACTGTGGATTTGGACGGAAATAGTTCGGCAGGAACCCCTTGGCGGTAATCGCGCTAGTGCCCGTGAGCGAGTCAATTCGTTGCGCAAAATTACCGATATTACCCAGTTTGAAATTATTAGCTGAGGTTGTGCTGTTCAGGAAGCTGCTGCTCACAAGTTGCAGAAGCAACGTGGGTGTCTGGCCAGTGGTGCACGTCGCGGTACTCGTACCATCTGCCTTGCAACCCGCGAGAACATTGGCGCGGGCGATATTGAAGGAATTCAGGAATCCCGGCTGATTGATATTGATCTGGTTGAGGTCATAAGCGCGATACAGGTGCGTGCCGCGCTTGCCGATGTATCCGATCTCTGCCACGAAATGGCCAGGGAACTCGCGCTGAATGGTCAGATCCCATTCGTGAACGGAGGGATTCTTCAGGTTGGGATCAAACGCGCCCACACTGGGGGCCAGATTGAAGGGCTGCGCGGAAGGGGATAGTGCCCCCGACGGAGTGATCGTGGGCGCCGGAACGCCGGTGGGGAATCCTTGCGAAATCCGGTTTTCCGACGCGGTTAGCACTGTGGCGCTGGTGCCGCTCGGAAAAACACAACCCAAGGTAGGCGTAGCTACCCCGGTGGAGCTCAGCGAGTTGTTGCAGTTCAGGATAAACCCGGGAATCTTTCCGGCAATCGAAGTGATCTGGAAGGTTGAGATGGTATCAAACAACCAACCGTAGCCCGCGCGCACTACGGTCTTCTTCTCGGGCGACCAAGCCACTCCCACGCGTGGACCGATTGAGCCAAGGTTGCTGTTCTTGTACCAACTGTCGCTTTGACCGAATGTCACCGGTCCTTGCGAGCCATCCACGGGGAGATTGGGCACGAGAGTCTGCTTGGCATCAGAGGGCGGGGGGTTGATTTCCCAGCGCACGCCGGCATTGAGCGTCAGGTTTGTCCGCACGTGCCACTCGTCTTGAACATACATATCGTACTGGCGTGCGCGTGTGTATACGGTGGCATACCGGCCGGGGTTGTACGTGTTGCTGAGGAAGTCCGCCTGGAAACCCTGTTGAATGGCCGCAGGAATGCCGGCCATCTCCACAATGGACTGCTGCAACGTGCCGATGTCAAAGGTAGAAATGTTCGACGGGATGTTATTGAAGCCTCCTTGGCGCAATGATTGGTTGAAGGAGACGACCGGCGCCAGGATGCCGCTGCCGAAGAAACCACGGCTATCGTTGTGGTAGTACAACCGGAAATTGAATCCGGTGCGCAACGTATGGGCGCCATGAATCCAACTTACGTTGTCCACAAATTGGGGCGCCGTAATAGCGCGCATCGTGTGCGGAGAAACGCAGTTGGGCGAGTTGATGTTAATGAAGGAGCCTACCGGGGGAAAGACGCATTGATCACTCCACGGTGGCAACTTGCTGGGGTTGCCGAAATTTGGATTGGACTCGCCGAAGGTAAACGTGAAAGCGAAACGATTGAATCCCGTGGCAAACTCATTCACAAGATTCGGACTAAAGACGTGACGGTAGCTCACCGCCAGGTTCTTGCCGATGCGCAGCACCTCACCTAAAGGCGGGAAACCGGGAAAAACCTCCGGGCGCCCGTTCAGGAAGTCACCCTGTTTGGTGTCAAAGTTGTTTTGCAACCAGCGAACGAAGATATTGTCCTTGGGACCGAAGGTGTGGTCCACGCGGGCCATGTAATTCGGTCCAGTGAACTTCGTCGGCGGATTCCAACTGAAGCCGGCCGTGTTGAGCCCGTCTCCCACACCCGGGGTGAAATTATTCGGCACAGGGGTGCTGTTGATCAGACTCATGACTGCAGGATCGCCACCGATGCCCGTGGGATCGTTCGCGAATATGTTGTAGCTGGCCACGCAGTTCGTGGTTACGCTGCCCCCGCAATTCTGCACGCCAGGAAGCAGGTTTCCATTGGTGTCCACTAGGCTTCCGGAATTCTGGCTGTTTCCATTGATGGTACCCACAACGTAGCGGAAATTCCCGCTGCGGGCTGCGGGCGTATACACGAGCGGGATACCGAAGCTCGCTGCGATCGGACCGGTCTGTGGAATGCTGTTGTACTGGAAGTCGCCGAAGAAAAATGTCTTGTTTTTGAAAATGGGACCCCCGACGTCGAAGCCGTACTGGTTCAACTTCAGATCCGGCCGGGGCTGGCCGTTGGCATTGTTGAACCACTCGTTGGCGTTGTAATCGGTGTTGCGATTGAAGTAGAACGCCGTACCGTGAAAATCATTGGTGCCGCTTCGAGTAGCTACCATGACGTTGGCCCCGCTATTGCGACCGTACTCTGCCGTGGGATCGAGAGTCACTGTGCGGAATTCCTGCACATTGTCCGGATTAAGACGTTGGATATTGCTCTGCGGGTTGGGCACCGTGGATTCGTTCGCGTCAATACCGTCAATGGTGACGTTGTGCGCGCGGTCCCGCGAACCGAAGACGTGCGTCCCGGAACCTGCCGACTGCGTGGTGCGCTGCACGACGCCCGGCTCCAAAGTAAGCAAGGCGAGCGGATTGCGCCCGTTCAGCGGCAGGTCTTGCACCTGCTTGGTATCCATGACGTCGCTGACCGTGGCGTTGGAAGTCTCAATGCGTTGATAGGTTGATTCCACCACCTGCACGGACTGGCCAACTGAGCCCACTTTCAAGGCCACGTCGATCACCAGTGGCGTGCCCACGGTCAGCACGTTGTGCACGCTGGTGAAGGTCTGAAAGCCCGGCTGCGCAATCGTAACGCTGTATCGCCCTGGCGTAAGCGACGCGAAGGAATACACTCCCGCGCTGGTTGTGGCGCCGTTGAACACCACGCCCGTGTCTTCGTTCTTCAATGCGACTTTGGCGTTGGCTACCACCGCCCCCGACGCATCCGCCACGACGCCGGTGATCGAAGAGGTGCTCACTTGCGCCCAAAACGAGACGGGCGACAGCAACAGGATCACGACGATGAAGTATGCAAAAAGATTTCTTTTCATGGTACTGATCCTCCGATGCGCACCAGCGCACGACGCGCAGGCCCTTTGCCGGCATGAAAGTGCGGGAACCGGACCTGGCAACCTGCCCTTGTTACGCGACGGTTTACTCCAATCGGTGCGTTTTGTCAATCGGGTCTGCTACCGACAGGGAGATCGCGGCTTGAAAGGAAAAACGGCCCAGCGAGAGGTCGCTGAGCCGTCGGTTTAGAAGTTCTTCTTAGGACTTATGCGGCGCCGCCGGTGGCTTCGCGGCGCTGTTTTTCGCGCGCTTCGCGGAGCAGCGCCTTGCGGGAGAGGCGGATCTTGTTCCCTTCGATGGCCAGGACTTTCACCAGAACTTGGTCGCCGAGTTTCAGCTCATCCCGCACATCGCGGATGCGCTGCTCGGAGATTTCGCTGATGTGCAGCAAGCCGTCGGTGCCGGGAAAGATTTCCACGAAGGCGCCGAAATCCGCCAACCGCACCACTTTGCCAAGATAGGTCTTGCCAATCTCCGCCGTGGCCGTGACGTCGCGGATCATCTGCAGCGCCGCATCGCCGGAGGTCCCGTTGGTGGAGAAGACGTGCACCTTGCCGTCGTCCATGACGTCGATCTTCACACCGGTGGCCTCGATGATCGAACGGATCTTCTTCCCGCCCGGGCCAATCAGGTCGCGGATCTTGTCGGTGGGAATGTTGAGCGCATAGAGCCGCGGCGCGTACGGGGAAATCGCTCCGCGCGGGCTGGCGAGCGTTTGCTCCATGACGTCGAGAATCTCGAAGCGCGCTGTGCGGGCCTGCGCCAGAGCTTCACGCATCATGGCGATGCTGATTCCGCCCACCTTGATGTCCATTTGCAGAGCGGTGATGCCGGCGCGCGTGCCGGCCACTTTGAAATCCATGTCGCCGTAATGGTCTTCAGCGCCGGCGATGTCGGTGAGGATGGCGTACTTGTCGCCTTCCACCACCAGGCCCATGGCGATGCCCGCGCATGCCGACCGCAGCGGCACGCCGGCATCCATCATCGCCAGCGAAGCACCGCATACCGTGGCCATGGAAGACGAGCCGTTGGACTCGAGAATGTCCGATACCAGGCGCATGGCGTACGGAAAATCCGCTTCCGGAGGAAGCAAGTTCAAGAGCGAGCGCTCGGCCAGCGCGCCGTGGCCAATCTCGCGGCGCCCCGGCCCGCGCAGGAATTTCACTTCCCCCACGCTGAACGGCGGAAAATTGTAGTGCAGCATGAAGCGCTTGAACGCCTCTTCTTCGAAGAGCAGGTCCAGGCGCTGCATATCTTCCTTCGTGCCCAGAGTGAGCGTGGCGAGCGCCTGCGTCTCCCCGCGGGTAAACAGCGCCGAGCCGTGCACGCGCGGCAGCATGCCCACCTCGCAGGTGATCGGACGAATCTGGTCGAAAGCGCGCGCGTCGGGACGCCGGCGGCGAATCAGCATATCGTCGCGGAATAATTTTTCGCGCAGCCGCTCAAACGCGCGGACGGCCAGTTTCCGCTTTTCCTCTTCCTCTTCGGGAATTGCCGCCAGGATTTCCTCCTTGAGGGAATCCACCAAGTGGTAGCTTTCCTTCTTGGGGTGCTTGGCGGTATCGAGCGCGTCGTGCAGACGCCCGCCGTATTGCTTCTCGATTTGCGCGTAGAGCGCGTTATCGAACAGCAGCGGCGCGACCACGACTTTCCGGGGGTTGATCTTGGAGTGCAGCTCGCGGATGGCCGTGATGATGCGCTTGATTTGCGTGTGCGCGAAATCGAGCGCGTCGGCGACGGTGTCTTCGCTGACTTCGAGGGCTCCGGCTTCCACCATCACAATCGCTTCTTCGCTTCCCACGACCACGATGTTCAGCAGGCTGGTCTTCTGCTCGGCCACGGTCGGATTGGCAACCAGTTGGCCGTTCAGCAAACCGACACGGACAGCAGCGACGGGCTGCGCAAACGGCAGGTCGGAACAAAACGATGCCGCGGACGCGCCGGTCACGGCAATCACGTCGGGATCGTTTTCGCTGTCGGCGGAGAGCACCATGGCGACAATCTGCGTTTCGTTGCGCCAGGCCTCCGGGAACAGCGGCCGCATGGGCCGGTCAATCAAACGCGAAACCAGAATCTCGCGCTCGGAAGGGCGTCCTTCGCGTTTGAAAAAGCCGCCGGGAATCTTTCCGGCGGAGTAGGTGTACTCGCGGTAGTCCACGGTGAGGGGAAGAAAATCGCGATCATTTATGGTTGCGGCCATGCACGCCGTGACCAGCACGACGGTATCGCCGTAGCGCGCCACGATGGCGCCGTTGGCTTGTCTGGCGATTTTGCCGCTTTCCAGGATGAGCGCGCGTCCGCCCACTTCGACTTGGACCTGATGCGGGGCCGGCAGATGATTTGTTTCTGGCATAACGACGAATCCTTTCGCTCGCTCGGCTTGGCGAGGAGCTATCAAGTGCGGAGAAAAACTTCCGCTTTTCGCGAGGAAGAGAAGGCGAGACAGATGCAGAAGACCGAGCCTAGAAAGACCGCTGCCACGCGCCCCAATGCCGCAGGCGGAGAACGCTGCTCAGATTCCTTGGGGATTCTGTGTTTGCACGCGCGCATTGGCCGGCCGCAATGGCCGGGCCGCTACTTGCGCAAACTGAGGCGTTCGACAATCTCTCGATACCGATCCGGGTCGCGATGATTGAGGTAGTCCAACAGACGCCGGCGCTTGTTGACCATCATGATCAACCCGCGCCGCGACTCATGGTCCTTCACATGCGCTTTGAGATGCGTGGTCAGGTAGTTGATACGCTCGCTCAGCAGTGCGAT
>DASWCG010000339.1:0-5555 GCA_036390175.1 Candidatus Acidiferrales bacterium
GCACCCCGGTCTGGCCCATTACATCATTCACTGCGACGACTACGCGCCGCTGGCCGCGCAGGCGCTCGATGCCGCGCGCCGTTATGCCAAGATCGCGCCCGATTCTCCCCATGCGCTGCACATGCCTTCGCACATCTTCACCAGGCTGGGACTCTGGCAAGAGTCTATCGAGTCCAACCTGGCCTCCGCGGCTGCGGCCAGGAAAGACAATGCAGCGGGCGATGAGTTGCATGCCCGCGATTATCTCGTCTATGCCTATCTCCAGCGGGGACAAGACCTCGACGCCAAAAAAGTACTCGACGCGGTGCCGCAGTTTCAGCCCAATGATCCTTCCTTCTTTGCCGGGCTCTTTTCCATCGCAACCATGCCCGCCCGCTATATGGTGGAACGCCACCGCTGGGCGGACGCGGCGGCGCTGAGTCTCCCATCAAGGACGTTTCCGGGCGGGCGCTATCTCTACGCCGAATTGAATCTCGATTTCGCGCGGGCGCTCGGAGCGGCTCGAATGAGCGATGCCGGCGCCGCCAAGAGCGCTTTGCTGCAGCTCACGTCTGTTCGTGACACGCTTGCGAAAGCGGAAGACAAGTATTGGGCGGAGCAGGCGGACATCCAGCGGGAAGTTGTCGCCGCCTGGATCGCGCTTGCGGAAGGCAAACAGGACGATGCTCTGCGGCAAATGCGCGCGGCCGCGGACCACGAAGATACCACCGACAAGCACCCGGTGACTCCGGGAGCCATCGCGCCCGCCCGCGAGCTTCTGGGAGAAATGCTGCTCGGAGCAAAGCAACCGGGACCCGCGCTGGAAGCTTTTGAGGCGACGCTGCGGGTTGCTCCGGAGCGCTTCAACGCGCTTGCGGGCGCCGCGCGTGCCGCCGAAGAAGCGGGAAACCGCGAAAAGGCCTCCGCTTACTACGCCAAGCTTCTGCGCAACTGCGACCAAGCCGATGGAGACCGGCCGGAGCTTCGCGACGCAAAAGTATTCCTGGCTCAGAAATAAAGAAGCCCCGGAGAACCCGGGGCTTCCAAGACCGTACGCAAATCCTGCGGGACGTCTTAGGATTTCTTTTCGGCGGTCTCCGGCGTGGCGGCATTTTCGCGCCCGCCGCGCTCGCCCTGCTTGATGCGCGCGGCCTTGCCGCGGAGCTTGCGAAGGTAATAGAGCCGCGCGCGCCGCACGTTGCCCTGACTGACCAATTCAATCTGGCTGATCATCGGCGAGTGCAAGGGAAAAATCCTCTCGATGCCCACGCCGAAGCTCACGCGCCGCACCGTGAACGTCGCCTGGGTGAGCCGCCCGCGCTTGCTGATCACCACGCCCTCATACTGCTGGATGCGTTCCTTTTCGCCCTCGGCTTCCTTGAGCCGCACGTGCACACGCACGGTGTCGCCGGGACGGAAGTTGGGGAGGTCTTTGCGCAGTTGCGCCTGTTGAACCTTTTCCACCGTCGCGCTCATGTTGATTCACCTTGCAGACCCGCTCAGGCGGGGCCGGCATACCAGAGGCAAACAAGAAGTATAGCGAAAATGCAGCGTTTTGCCTAGCCGGACGAACAGGGGAGAGCCCTCTCGGGGACAGCGCACGATAGAACAGGCGCTGAGGACTCTCCCCATCCCCTGGGGGTATCTTTAAAAACGATTCCGGCCCGGTGCAGCCGCTATACGGTAGCCGCGAGCGAAGAATCTTTGCGGATAACCGTTTCGGCGAAACGTTCCATCTCTTCGAGCTGCGGGCTGAATTGCAGCAACAGCAAGTCCACGCCCGCGGCCTCAAACTCGGCGACGCGCTCGGCAACCTGCTCGGCGGTGCCCACCAGGCCCGAGCGCAGCCCGCGGTTCGAGACCGAGTAATCCTCGAGCGAGACGCGCTGTTCGAGTTGCGTTCCGGCAAGCCACTGCTGGTAATTCTCGTAGCCGCCGGCGCTTTGTTTGACGTCGGTGATGCGCGCGAGTTCCTGCTGGGCTTCGCGCTCGGTCTCGCGGACCACCACGTATCCGGACACGCCGTACTTCATCGGAGCAAGCCCGTAGCGCGCGCGCCGCGCTGCAAGGTCGGCGATTTTTTCCCGGACGCGCGCGGGCGGGTCGCCGTGCATCAGGTAACCGTCGCAGCGCCGGGAAATCAGCTCCTTCGCGGCCTCGGATTCTCCTCCTGCATAAAGAAACGGGCGCGGCCGCGAAAGAGGCTTGGGCTGAAGGACGTTGTCATCCACCCGATAGAATTTTCCGCTGTACGAGAAATGGTCCTGCGACCACGCGCCGTCGAGCACTTCGAGCCATTCGCGGGTGCGCGCGTAGCGGTCGTCGTGCTGCTCGAACGCGACGCCATATTTCTTCGCTTCGTCGGCCCACCACGACGACACCACGTTGAGCGAGAGCCGCCCGCCGCTGATGTGGTCAATGTTGGCGGCCTGCTTGGCCAGCAGCGCCGGCAAGTGAAACGTCGGCCGCACCGCCACCATCAGCTCCAGCCGCTGCGTCACCGCCGCCAGAGCCGCCGCCGTGGACCACGCATCCAGCGAAGGCGCCGCCGCTCCTTTGATGTCGTTCAGGTTGAGCTCGGCGATGAGCGTGATGTCAAAACCGATTTCTTCGCTGCGCCGCGCCAGCCGGCTGACATAGCTCCAGCTCGCCTGCATGTTTTCGTCTTCGACGTTGCGCAGCCACCCGCCGAAAACCGGAAGCCAGTATCCGTATCGCATCACCGCGCCTCCGCCACGAGAGATTTTTCCAGAGGCTCGTAGGAAGCCTCTTCGATCAGGAAATCGGCCAGCCGCGCAAACGGATCGAACCCCACCACGCGCGGCGCGTCGGCGACAAAGTTCGAGAGCGCGTTGATGTCGTAATAAAGCAGCCGGCCGTCGCGGTCGTCCACGATGTATTCCACGCCGCCGACTTCGATGCCCGCCACCTCCATGATTCGCTCCACCGCCTCGATCACTTCGCGCGGCGGCGTGTAGCCTTCCACTTTGAGGCCGGTCTTCGGCGCATCCACCGAGCAAGCCGCGCGCGCCAGTTCTTCTCCCTTGGTGGTCCGGCAGATGTCCGCGGGGCACAGGTTGTAGCCTTCGCCGGAAAGTTCAATGCGGATGGCGTAGAGGAATTTTCCGCCGAGCACTTCCACGCGGACAATCGCGCCGCCGCGCGCGGGAACGAAATCCTGCACCAGGCCGGTGCGGTCGATGCCGAGATCAATGCTGCCTTCTTCGATGGCGGCGTGCAGCTCGGCCAGGTTGTTGAAGCGCCGGATGCCCGCGCCGCTCCCGCCGATATTCGGCTTCACCACCAGCGGGAAGCCGATGTACTCCGCGGCCACCAGCGCCTGCGAGGGATGATTGATCACCCGCGCCCTGGGATAGGGCAGCCCGAGCGACTCCAGCAGATCGAGCTGCAGCGCCTTCGAGGTCTCCATAGTGAACGCGCGCAGCCCGTTGACCACGCGCACCCCCAGCTCTTCGAGGTGCGCCAGATAATTCAGCGTGTAGAAAATCCCGTGGCCGTTTCCGCGCAGCCACGCCGACGGACTCATGCGGTTGAACAGCAGCGCGTACTCCGGCTCGCGCGTCGCCACGTCGTACTGATGCTGGCTGGCGTCAATGCGCACCCAGGGCACCCCGCGGCGGTCCAGCTCCGCAAAGAGCGGGCGGAACCAGTCCGGGTGCTCGTGATAAATGGCAATCGGCTTCGGCTCGCCCGGCCCGGAACCCGGCGCGGCGGCGTTGCCGTTCGTCCTGCTGTTTGTGCTGCCCTTGCTCCCCATGATCTCCTCCATTACCTCTGCCAAAAACTCTGCCGAAAATAAAAAAGGCCGCTCGTTTGGAGCGGCCCGGAATCCCTTGTCTTTTGCTGCTTGCCTAGACCGAAGGTCCCCCCGTGCCGCCCGAGGTTGTGCACATACAGATGCAGCTCATACAGGGGCAGGCCTGCGGGCAGGGGAGGCTGGTCCGGCTTGGCTCGGTGCTAATCAATTCCCTTTATGCCTTTCGAACGCATCAAGCGTAAATGGATAAATGCCCGTCTGTCAAGCACATAGTTTGTGTCCCGGACGGGTTTGCGGAGCGTTTATTCGTTTCTTGACTTGCACGATTTGATGCGTTAGCGTGAAGGGCGATTTTCTGAGTTCGCCCTCATAAGCAAGCAGAAAATGCCAAACCAGGGAGGCCCCCGATGACAACCACATGTCGGCAAGCGACGCTTGGCGCATTTCTCCCTCTTGTTGTGACACTCCTGAGTGCGCTTCCCGCAGCAGGCCAGCAAACCCACGCCTCGACGCAACATTTGCGCTTCGTGCACCACGACGTTTCGCCGAGGCTGCGCGACATGCCGCTCATCCCGCCGAGAGCGGAGCAGCGGGTCATCCCTCGGCGCCTAATCTTCCGAGGCCAACCCTCCGGCCAGGCGGACCCCGTCGTCCAGTCGTCAACCATCAGCCCGCTCGTCTCCACAACCAGCGGGCTGAATTTCGACGGCGTCGGCCAGGGAGCCTACGGCTTCACCGTGCATGCCGCGCCTCCGGACACAAACGGCTCTGTGGGGGCAACGCAATTCGTCCAGTGGGTGAACCTGTCGTTTGCGGTCTTTGATAAAAGCACGGGCGGGCTGCTCTTCGGCCCCGCAGCGGGAAACACCCTGTGGCAAGGGTTTGGCATAGCTGCCTGCGCCACTAACAATGACGGCGATCCCATCGCGCAATACGACAAAGCGGCCAATCGCTGGGTGATGACGCAGCTTTCGTTTAAAGGCGGCCCTCCGTTCTACCTTTGCATCGCCGTGTCCCAGACTTCGGATGCCACGGGCGCGTACAACCGCTATGCCTTGCAGTGGACGAACAATACCTCGCCCGACTACCCGAAGCTCGGCGTGTGGTCTGACGCCTACTACACGTCATTCAACATGTTTCTCAGCGGGTCCTTTTTCCTGGGAGCGGAAGCCTGCGCGCTCGACCGCAACATGATGCTCGCCGGGGGTGCTCCCACCGCCAACTCTTCACAGTGCTTTATTGATTCAAGCCAGGCGAGCTGGCTGCCCTCGGACCTCGACGGGTCGACGCCCCCTCCCTCGGGCGAGCCCGCCTTCTATCTGGACCTCGGGTCGAACTCGCTGAACCTGTTTCGATTCCACGTGGATTTCACGAACTCCGCCAACACCACGTTCACCGGGCCGATCAATATTCCCGTCGCATCGTTCAACGATGCCTGCGGCGGGGGGACGTGCATCCCGCAGGCGGGGACCAGCCAGCAGCTCGATTCCCTCGGCGAGCGGCTGATGTGGCGCCTGGCCTACCGCAATTTCGGCGACCATGAGGCGCTGGTCGCCAACCACTCGGTGGCTACCGGGACGGGAAATGTGGGTGTGCGCTGGTATGAACTGCGCGACCCCAACGGCGCCGCCGCGGTTTTTCAGCAGGGCACCTACGCCCCCGACTCGAGCTTTCGTTGGATGGGCAGTCTCGCCATGGACAATGTCGGCGACCTCGCGGTGGGCTACAGCGTCTCGAGCAGCGCCATGAGTCCGGCAATCCGCTACGCGGGCCGCGCACCCACGGATGCCCTGAATAC
>DASWCG010000340.1:0-17674 GCA_036390175.1 Candidatus Acidiferrales bacterium
CGTCGCCACAAATGATCCGTCTGACCCGGTCGGCAGCTTGCGTACCAGCGCTCCCGTGCGCGTATCGATGATCTGAACTTCCGCACCCGCGACCGAACCGCCGCTCGTATCCGCGACGACTCCATTGATGGCGCCGGTCGCCCCGCCTTGCCCATATGTGCGCCCGCCGGTCAGAAATCCGATGAGCAACAGTGCCGCGAACAAGAATCCCTGGATGCCTCTCATAAGTTTCTCCTCAGAGGGAAGACTACACCGCTCCGCCTTCGTGAGCAGACTATTTAACGAGAATTTCCGTCTTGAACTTTGCCCTCGCCCGAAATCTAGCCCTCCTGCCACGTCGTGTCAACCGCAAGTCGCCCCGGCCTCTTTGGGGTGGTAGTGCGGCTAGTTTTGGCCGTTCTGCGGAGCCGCTGGGGGGTTTTGCCCGCCCCAGTCTGCCTCGCCGCTTCGGAAACGCAAACCCACCTCCGCAAAGCGCAAGCCCGCACGCCCCGCACGCAAATCCCTGTAGCTCAGGTCTTTAGGCCTGGACCTTTTTCGAGACTTTTTAACGAAACCAGCCCTTGACAACCGGCGGTAACTTTGATATAATTACCTTAGTCTTAATCGCCAGGCGCCCCCTAGGTTAAGTTCTCCCTAACTCGCCCTGCTTGCTGAGAAAGGCCGCCAGAGAGACTGCCGATCAAAGATTCCGACCTGTCGGAAAGGATTAGAACCTCAAACGAGGCCAAAATGCCGCCTAAAGCCTTTCGTTTCACACACTTTCCCGAAAACACGTCTGCAAACCCTTTAGAATCACACACTTTCAAAACAAAGGACTTAAAACCCTTTCGTTTCACACACTTGCAAAAAAGTGGGGGGGTCCCGTTACTCTGACAGCAGCGAAGGGCACATGCCATGCGAACGCGACTCTTCTCTCCAAGCCCCAACCCGTCGAAACAGGTCACCTTCCGTCGGCCGCGAATCACGAGTCACGGCTCTTCCCCCGATTGCCTGCAGAAACCGTTGCGCGTACAATGGCCTTTCCGCAGTGGACGGCGCACCCTTCACGAACCGCATGGCCCGTCGCACACGGCACCAGCACAAAATCAGGGACGCCCATAGGAAAGTCGGCACGGCAAATGGCAGCGACTTCGTGGTATTTCGCGTACGCAAGCAACATGAGCCGCGCGCAAATGCAATCCCGCGCGGGAAGCATCCTCGAGGCGCAGACGGCGCGGCTCGAAAACTACGAGATTGTCTTCAACAAGAAGTCTCACGGCGGTTCGGCCAAGGCCAACGTCCGTCCCGCGGCCGGCAAGGTTGTCTACGGCGTGCTGTACAAAATCCCCGAGTCCGCCTACCGTACTATGGACAAACACGAGGGCGCGCCGCAACATTACAGGAGGATTGAAGTGACGGTGACCGACGGGGCCGGCAAGAAAATGGGCGCCCAGGCGTATATCGCGACAAAAGTCGAAAAAGGTTTGAAGCCCTCCCCGCACTATTTGCAGACCATACTGGAGGGCGCCGGCGAGCATCAGTTGCCCGCCGAGTACGTGGTGGCGATCAAGGAAGCGGCGGGAGCCGCCTGAGGATCGCAAAAACGATTTCGAGTGAATTGACGAGGAGGAAGTATGGCGACAATCACGGCAACCGGGACGCTCACCAAGGGCGGCAGCTTTCTGCTTGAGACGCAGCGGCCGGAAGATGTTTTCAGTCCGGCGGAGCTCACCGACGACCAAAAACTCATCGGGCAGACCGCGGAAGAATTCGTGAACAAGGAAGTGCTGCCGCTGGTGAAAGAGCTCGAAGAAAAAAAGCCGGGCTTGCTGGTGTCGCTGGTGAAGAAGGCGGGCGAGTTGGGCCTGCTTTGCCCCGAGGTGCCGGAAGCCTATGGCGGGACGGGCCTCGACAAGATTTCCGTCACGCGTCTGCTCGAAAAAACCTCCGTTTATGGATCTTTCTCCGGAGCCCTCGGCGCGCATTCCGGAATCGGCACCATCCCCATCCTGTATTTCGGCACCGAAGAACAAAAGAAAAAGTATCTGCCGAAATTAGTCACGGGCGAATGGATTGGCGCCTATGCGCTCTCCGAGCCTCAGGCCGGCTCGGACGCTCTCAATTCGCTGACCCGCGCCGACCTCTCTCCCGACGGGAAGCACTGGATCCTCAACGGGCAGAAAATGTGGATCACCAACGGCGGGTTCGCCGATGTCTATACGGTGTTCGCCAAGGTGAACGGAGAAAAATTCAGCGCCTTCATCGTGGAGCGCGGGACACCGGGATTCTCCGTTGGCGCGGAAGAGCACAAGATGGGGATTCACGGCAGCTCGACGACGCCGCTCTTTTTTGAGAACTGCAAAATCCCTAAGGAAAACCTGCTGCACGAAATCGGACGCGGCCACGTGGTAGCCTTCAACACGCTCAACTCGGGCCGTTTGACCCTCGGCGTGGCCTGCACCGGCGGCGCGAAAAACGTCCTGGGACTTTCCGCGAAGTACGCCACCGAGCGCAAAGCCTTCGGAAAATCCATCGGTGAATTCGGCCTGATCCGGGAAAAGCTGGCGGAGATGGCCATCCGCACGCTCGCGGCGGAGTCCATGGCTTACCGCGCCGCAGGCATCATCGAAGCGGCTATCGCCGCAGGCTCGAGCGCCGCCGACAAGACTTTGCACATGATGAAAATTCTCGAAGAATACGCCATCGAGAGCTCCATCCTGAAAGTGTACGGCAGCGAAGTGCTCGATTACGTCGTGGATGAGGGCGTGCAGATTTTCGGCGGTTACGGCTTCCACGAAGAGTATCCCGTGGCGCGCGCTTACCGCGACAGCCGCATCAACCGCATCTTCGAGGGCACCAACGAAATCAACCGCATGGTCATCATCCAGATGCTGATGAAGCGCGCCATGTCCGGCACGCTCCCGCTCATGGCCGCGGGACAGAAGCTGCAAGAGGAAATCCTCGCGGGGCCATCCCTGGAGGAGGCGCCGTCGGGTGTGCTGGCCGAAGAGGAGCGCGCCGTAGCCAACGCCAAGAAAATCTTCCTGCAGGCAGCGGGCGGCGCCGTTTTGAAGTACCGCGACAAGATGGCCGAGGAACAGGAGTTGATCGGCGCGCTGGCCAACATCGTGATGGAGATTTACGCCATGGAATCCACGCTGCTGCGGACGCAGAAAGCCGTCCAGGCGCGCGGCGAACAGGCGGTCAGCGCCATGGTGGACGCCACCCGCGTGTTTCTCTACGACGCGAGCGACCGCATCGAAAGAGACGCCCGCCGCGCGCTCACTGCCGTGAATGAAGGCGACATGCTGACCACGCAGCTCGCCGTGCTGCGGCGCTTCACACGGCGCACGCCGGTGGACACCATTGCGCTCCGCCGCCGCGTCGCCGCGGCCGTGCAGGCCGGGGACAAATATCCCTTTGAAGGCCGCTAGGCTGAAGCTCGCCGTGAAGCCTGCGCAGAAATGAAATCCCGCGGATACGTAGAGCCGTTCCGCGTCACCGACGGAAGCCGCTTCCGCATGAAAGACTTCGACCCGGGCGAGACGCTGGGGCTGAAGGCCAAAGAAGAAGCGCAGCGGGACCTCGAAGAAGGCATCGCGCGGCTCAGCGTCCTGCAGGATAAGCTCTACGCCCAGGACCGCTGGGCGCTTCTTTTGATTTTCCAGGCCATGGACGCGGCCGGAAAAGACAGCACCATCAAGCACGTGATGTCCGGCGTCAACCCGGCGGGCTGCCAGGTTTATTCTTTCAAGTCGCCCTCCTCGGAAGAACTCAATCATGATTTTTTGTGGCGCACCACGCGCTGCCTCCCCGAACGCGGGCACATCGGAATCTTCAACCGCTCCTACTACGAAGAAGTTCTTATCGTGCGCGTTCATCCGGAATTGCTGGCCAGCGAACGGATGCCTCCCGCGCTCGTCGGCAAGGACATCTGGAAGCAGCGGTACAGCGACATCAATGCGTTCGAGCATTACCTGGCGAGGAATGGAATCATCACGCGGAAGTTCTTTCTCCACGTTTCGAAGAAGGAGCAGCGCAAGCGTTTTCTGAAGAGGCTGGAAGAACAGGAGAAGAACTGGAAATTTTCACCCTCCGACGTCGCCGAACGCACGCGCTGGGACGACTACATGCGCGCCTACGAAGAAATGATCCGGAACACCAGCTCCGAGCGCGCGCCGTGGCACATCGTTCCCGCCGACCACAAATGGGTGACGCGCTTGGTTGTCGCCGGCGCCGTCGTCGAAACGCTCGAAGAGTTGAACCTGGCCTATCCCAAGGTGGACGCGGAAAAACACAAGGCCCTCGACGCCGCTCGCAAGGCTCTGGAAAAAGAAGGGGAAAACAACAAGGGCTAGAATCGCCCGCCGTGGCGCACCTTTTTTTACATTTCCCGCCTGCAGCAACTCTCGCCTATCCGTTTGTATCCGCTGAGCGGCGCAGCATGAAAAGCAAGTACACCGAAGCCGCTAGAAGCAGAGGAGAGGAATAAAAGCCCGGCATGGGACGCGGGAAATGGACTTCGGGAACGGGACTGCCAAAAATCGTGCCGAGCGTGTGGCCTGTTCCGTTCAGCAAATGGACAACAGCAAAGAGATACGCGATGGGGCGGAGCCAGCGCGCATTGCGATAAGCCAAGGGGCTGAACGCGAGGAAGAGGAGATTCGCCACGATCAGGCCAACCAGCCACGGCCAGAATTCAAAGGTGGCATCGGGAACCACCTCGCGCGCGCACGAATGGCTAGGACCGTCGGGTTATACACGGAGAGGAAGCCCGTGAGAGCTTCATCCGCTACATGCGCGCAGAAGGCGAGACACAAGAAAAGCCAGGCGCGGCCGAAATTGCCATTCTGCGCGGATCCTGACGCGCCGGTCATTGTGCGCCTCCAACGGTCATCATAACACCGGAAAACCGGGCCCCCGCGGGCGGGCCGGTTTGCCCACGCAGAGCGCTTGCGCTATTCTCGACGCGAACTTTTTGCTGGAGAAATCTTCCGGATGCGATTTCTGGGGGTGGCCGGCCTGGGACTCTGCGCCGCAAGTATCTTTCTTGCGCCGACGCCGGCTGCTGCGCAGGATAATTACGAGATCCAGGTCTACAGCTTCGACACGGTTCCGCCACACCACACCATGGTGGAGCTGCACAGCAACTTCACCGTGAGCGGCAGCAAGACTTTTCAGGACGGACTGCAGCCCACCAATCACGCCTTCCACGAAACCCTGGAAATCACACGCGGGTTTACGGACTGGTTCGAGACCGGCTTCTACGTGTTCACCTCGGCGCGCAGTGGCCAGGGATGGGACTGGGTCGGCGACCACATTCGCCCGCGCTTCCGAATCCCGGAAAAATGGCACTGGCCCGTGGGCCTGAGCCTGTCAAACGAAATCGGCTATCAGCGCCGCCGCTTCTCGCTGGACACATGGACGTGGGAAATGCGCCCCATCGTGGATCAGCGGCTGGGCCGCTGGTATTGGTCGTTCAATCCCACGTTCGACCGCTCGCTCCACGGGGAAAGCGTCAGCCGCGGGTTCGAATTCTCGCCGAACTTCAAATTCAGCTACGACTTTACCAAGAAGATTGCCGGCGGCCTGGAATATTACGGCGCGCTCGGGCCGGTCACCAGCTTCGACCCGGTACGCGATCAGCAGCAGCAGATTTTTCCTGTGATTGATTTGAACCTGGCGCCGCAGTGGGAAATCAATTTCGGATTGGGCGTCGGCGTCACGCGCTCCACCGACCACCTCATCGCCAAGTTCATTCTCGGCTACCGCTTCAATTTCTAGTCAGAAAACGTAGCCAAGTCTTAGTTAAGCCGTTGACGATGTGGAAAGCGGAAAAGCTGCTTCCGCTTCTTTTCCACAAGAGGAAAAAACGCCCAGGTCTTGAATTCGCCTCTGCTCTTGTGTATTCTCGCGGTCGAAATCTTTCCTGGATTTGGATGGTCCCAAGAGTATGTAATGTGTCTGAAACAACGTTTTCATCGCGCAGAAATGCGCTGGCGGTAGCATTGCTGGTTTTGAAACGGGGTGAGGAGGGGTTCATGACCACATTTTGTCGAAATTCGTTGCGGAGTTTTGTTTTGGCAGTGCTTTTCTTTTCGATGTGCAGCGCGCTGGCATTCGCGCAATCCACGACCGAAGGCGCCATCGGCGGGACCGTGTATGACTCCACTGGGGCAGTCATCGGCGGAGCGAAAATCGTAATCCATAACAATGGAACCAACGCGGAACAAAGCATCAAGTCGGATGCTTCCGGCTATTACCGAGTCACGGGGTTGCAGCCCGGTTCTTACACTGTCACGATTACCCGCGACGGCTTCGCGCCGTACAAAGCGGAGCAGGTGATCGTGCAAGTCGGCAGCATCACCGATGTTTCGCCGCGTTTGGTCGTTGGAGGCTCCCAGGAAACGGTCGAGGTCACCGCAGAGGCGCCGCAGATTAATTACACCTCGCCGGAATTTGCGCCGACGTTGAACCAGGAGGCCATCTCGAATCTGCCGATCAACGGCGGCCGCTGGTCGAACTTCGCTCTGTTGACGCCCGGCGTGGTGAGCGATTCGAACGCTTTTGGCCTGCTCAGCTTCCGGGGGATCAGCACGCTGCTGAACAACAACACTGTGGACGGCGCGGACAACAACCAGGCGTTCTTTTCCGAAGAGCGAGGGCGCACGCGTATCGGCTATTCAACACCCCAGGCGGCCGTGGAGGAGTTCCAGGTCAACACTTCGAACTACTCTTCCGAGTATGGGCGGTCCGCCGGCGGCGTGGTCAACACAGTCACGAAAAGCGGCACCAATCAGATCCACGGCGAAGCTTATTTTTACGATCGGGATAACGACTGGGGCGCAGCGAACGCCTTCACGATCATCAATGTGCAATCCACTCCGGGCGGCCCTTTTAGCCCCGTTCACTTCAAGCCAAAGGACTGGCGGAAGAGGGCCGGCATGGGGATTGGCGGCCCCATTTTCAAAGACAAGCTCTTTTACAATCTGTCTTTCGATTGGTACGACCACAACTTCCCGGGAGTTGCCGTGGCCAGCAACCCCAACGTCTTCTTTGCCGCTCCCAGTGCGGCAACGATTAGCACGCTCGCAACACGACTTGGGGTCACAACGGCGCAGGCAACAACGATCTATAACAATGATCTTGCTGGTCTGAACACCATGACGGGCGTAGTGCCGCGCACCGGCGAACAGTATATCTACTTCCCGAAGATTGATTGGGCCATCAACCAGAAGAACCACGCCTCGTTTTCCTTCAATCGCATGCGCTGGTCGTCTCCGTCGGGTATTCAGACCCAGGCCACGGTCACACGCGGAATCGCCAGCTTTGGGAATGACTTTGTGAAAGACACTTGGGGCGTGGCCAAGCTGGACACGGCCATTACCTCGACCTTTGGGAATGAGATCCGTTTCCAGTATGGGCGCGATTTTGAATTTCAATTCACTCAACCCCCATCGCCCTACGAACTGGCGAATCTGGTGAACGCCCCCACGTTCACCAACCCGCTGGGGTTTCCGCCGACCGTTTCTATCACCAACGGGTTTACTTTTGGCGTTCCCAATTTCCTCAATCGGCCGTTCTTTCCCGATGAGCGGCGCCAGCAGGTAGCTGATACGGTTACCTGGACCCACGGCAAACACAGCCTGAAGTTTGGCGTGGATTTCAGCCATGTGGACGACAACTCGCAAAACCTTTTCAACGGGTTTGGAAGCTACAGCTACTCCAGCTTGCTGAACTACTTCTCCGACCTCAACAAACCGAATACCTGCACTGGCGCGAAACCGTGCTACTCCAACTTCACGCAGGGCCTCGGTCTTCCGGGGCTTGAATTCACGACCAACGATTACGCCTTCTTCGCCCAGGACGATTGGAAGGTCCGGCCGCGCCTGAGCCTCTCGATCGGCTTGCGCCACGAATACCAGTTGTTGCCTGACCCGTTCAGCAACTTGGTAAATCCGGCCGTTCCCCAAACTGGCAAGATGCCGAAGGACAAGAACAACTTTGGGCCGCGTGTGGGCTTCGCCTGGGGGATCACAGGCGACGGCAGGACAGTTCTGCGCGGCGGCTATGGAATCTATTACGGCCGGGTGATCAACTCTACCATCTTCAACGCGCTGATCAACACGGGAGCAACAGGCTCGCAGGTATCGTTGTTTTTCACCCCAACAACTCTTGGCGCACCTGTGTTCCCGGCTATCTTGACCGGCCTCACCGGAGCAGGCAGAAACGTCGTGTTTTTCGACTCGAACTTCCAGAACCCCCAAATCCATGAGTTTGACATGACTCTGGAACGTGATCTGGGATGGAATAGCGTGTTCTCGGTCAGCTATCTGGGAAGCCTTGGGCGTGAACTGCCGAACTTCGTTGACACCAACATCTGCACGGGTGCGAATGTACCCGCGCCGGGGTGCCTCGCTCCGGGCACAATCACGTATAACGTCGTAGGCGGCGGGCCGATCAAAGCCTCAACGATCACTGAGCCGCTGTTTACTACGCGCGCCAACGCCGCGTTCGGCTCGATCACCGACGTCTTCAGCGGCACCAACAGCAGCTACCACGCGATGGTGGCCCAGGTGAACCACCGCATGAGCCACAACGTCCAGTTCTCGGCCAGCTACACCTGGTCGCACGCGATAGACTTTGGGCAGAATCAGTCCACGTTCTCAGACACCAACGACCTTCTTCTTCCGAACAACGTAGCCGCTGAGAAAGCCAATTCGATCTACGACGTACGCAACCGCTTTGTGGGGAATGCAATCATGACGTCACCCTGGAAGGCGAAAGGCTGGCTGGGGTACTTGGCCAACGGCTGGGGATTCAATCCCATCTTCCAGGTACAGAACGGACTTCCGGTCACCTTCAGGACGTCTGGCACACCTCCTGGGGGCTTGGGCAGCAGCATCAATGGCTCCGGCGGCGACACCAGGATCGACGTGCTAGGACGAAGCAATTTTAGGATGCCCAGCACGTGGATTGCGGATCTGCGTCTTGCCAAGCATTTTATGTTCAAGGAAAAATACAAGCTGGAGTTGATAGGCGACTTCTTCAACATCGCCAACCATCAGAATGTGACCAGCGTGGGTGGCACCTCGTCGGCAGTCTCACCCACGTACACTATCTCTGGCACCAATCTTACCTTCAACGCCGGCGCACTACCCGGCGTTCCGAATAACTCCAACAGCAGCAACTTTCAGCCTACGCCCCGTCAGATTCAATTGGGTGTTCGCATCCAGTTCTGACAGGCGGCCTTAAGCGCAGGCGGCCCAGTGGGAAAGCCCCACTGGGCCGCTCTTGTCTTTGTGCGAACCCTTCCTCGGATAGGCGCGGCGATGCTCTAAATGCGGAATTAGAGCATTACCACTGTCGGGAAACGCGTTGACGCTCCGCGATGAGCTGTTTATAATAAAGAGTTTGACGATGCTCTCGGAGGCGCAATGTGTACGCCGTGATTCGCAGTGGAAACAAACAATATCGGGTCGCGCCGGGCGACACCGTAAGGGTGGAGAGGCTGCCGGGCAAGGTCGGCGCGAAGGTCACGTTCGACGACGTTCTCGCGGTGCACACCGGCGAAAAGAAGCTCGTCACCGGCGCAGGCGCCTCGAAGGCCGCGGTCACCGGCAAAATCATCCGTCAAGGACGCGGGCCGAAGCTGACCGTTTTCAAGTACCGCAGGACCAAGCAGTACAAGATTTCCCGCGGCCACCGGCAGAACTACACGGCCGTGCAGGTCAGCGACATCAAACTCTAGGAATTCCAAGGCACACTCATGGCACACAAAAAAGGCGGCGGCTCTTCGGTAAATGGCCGCGATTCGCAGGGACAGCGGCTCGGCGTGAAGCGCTTCGGCGGGCAACTCGTTCAGGCCGGCACGATCCTGATACGGCAGCGCGGCACGCGGCACAAGCCCGGCATCAACGTGGGCCGCGGCAAAGACGACACCTTGTTCGCCACGATTACCGGCATTGTCCGCTTCGAAGACAAGGGCCGCAGCGGCCGCTTTATCAGCGTTTTGCCTGCCGAGGAAACTGCCAAAGCCCCGGCAGCCTCCTAAGGTTTTCCTTTCAATATTCCGGGTACAGTGGATCTCCACGTTTTTTGAGGGAAGCGTTGCATGACACGGCGACGATTTGGCGCCGCCGGATTCCCCTATGTTATCTTTGTCCGGAGACGGACTTTCTGTGTTTGTTGACGAAGCCAAAATTTACGTGAAAGCGGGCGACGGAGGCAACGGCTGCGTGGCTTTCCGGCGGGAGAAATTCGTGCCGCGCGGCGGGCCTTCGGGCGGCGACGGCGGCGCGGGCGGCACCATCCTCCTGGAAGCGAACCCGCATGACAATACGCTGCTGCGCTATCGCTTCAACCGCGAATTCCGCGCCGAGCGCGGCCGCCATGGCGAAGGGTCGAACTGCACCGGCCATTCCGGCGCGGACCTCGCCCTCCCGGTTCCCGTGGGGACGGTGGTCTTCGATGACGAGACCGGCGAGCAACTCGCGGACCTGACCGAGGCCGGGCAGCGCTTCACACTCGCGCGCGGAGGCCGCGGCGGACGCGGCAACCAGCATTTTGCCAAGCCCTGGCACCAGGCGCCGCGCGAATCCGAAGATGGGCAGCCCGGCGAAGCCCGGCATCTGCGGCTCGAGCTGAAGCTGCTGGCCGACGTGGGGCTCGTGGGCTTCCCCAATGCCGGCAAGTCCACGCTCATCTCGCGCATTTCCGCGGCGCGGCCGAAGATCGCGGATTATCCGTTTACGACGCTCGAGCCAAGCCTCGGCGTGGTCAGCGCCGACGGCGCTCCGGGGCGCGAAATCGGCCGGAGCTTTGTGGTCGCCGATCTTCCCGGGCTGATTGAAGGCGCGCATACCGGGACAGGTCTGGGCATCCGTTTCCTGCGGCACGTGGAGCGTACGCGGCTGCTTGCACACCTGATTGACACCAGCGACGCTTCCGACCGGGACCCCGTTCGTGATTTCGAGATTATCACCGGCGAACTCGCGGCGTTCAGCGAGGCGCTGGCGGCCAAGCCCATGCTGGTGGTGGCGACAAAGCTCGACGCCACCACGGACCGCTCGCGCCTGGAAAAACTGCGCGCGTTCTGCGCCGCCAGGAAGCTCGAGTTCTACGCCATTTCGGCCGCCACCGGCGAGGGTGTCAAGGAATTGGTTCGCGGAATGGCCGACGCGGTCGAGCGTCTCCCGCGGCCGAGCGCCCCACCCGAAAACGATGCCGCTGAAGACGCCGCGGCGCATGCGCCGCTGACGGAGCCCCATTGACCACTGCCCTACTCCCCCGCACCGCCGCCCGCCTTCATCCCCGCCGCATTGCCTTGTTTGGCGGATCGTTCGATCCCATTCACAACGGCCATATCGCGGTGGCGCGCGCGGCCGACCGCCGGTTCAATTTCGACGAAATCCACTTCATTCCCTCGAGCCGCCCGCCGCACAAGCACCGCCAGCACCTGGCGCCGTTTCCGCACCGCTTCGCGATGGTGGCGCTGGCGTGCACCGAGCATCCGCATTTTGTGTCGTCGCTGGCCGAGGCCGGAGAGGATTTCAGCGGGCAGCAGCTTTTCTATTCGATTGATACGGTGCGGCATTTCAAGCGCGTCTATCAGCACCAGGGCGACCGTCTCTATTTTCTCATCGGCGCCGACGCCTTTCTCGAAATCCCGACGTGGAAAGAATACGAATCGCTCCTGAGTCTCTGCGATTTCATCGTCGCCGCGCGCCCCGGGTTTCGCGCCGATGCGCTGCGTCTGGTGATTCCACCGGAGTCGCTCGGGCGGCTGCACCCGCGCCACCGCGATAACCCGGTGCACGAAGGGCACGTCGTGGCGCACCTCCGGCGCACCACCGTCTACTTGCTGGACGCGGTTTCGAGCGAGGTGTCCGCCACCGAGGTCCGTCGGCGCGTCCACCGGGGCCAGTCCATCCACGGGCTTGTTTCCGCGCGCGTTGAGGAATACATTGGAAAGCAGGCCTTGTACCGGTGAACGTGGACTCTCTTCGCCCGGAAGTGCGCCGCGCTGTCGAAGCCGCCCAGGATAAGAAGGCTGCCGGCGTTACTGTGCTCGACCTTTCGGGTCTGGCCGCGTTCACCGACTATTTCGTCCTGTGCAGCGGCTTCAGCAACCGCCAGGTCCAGGCCATCAGTGACGAAATCGAAGAACGGCTCGCGGGCGCAGGCCTGCGGCCGGCCCACCGCGAAGGCTACGCCACTGCCGAATGGATTCTGCTCGATTTCCGCGGATTTATTGTGCACATCTTCACCGAGACCGCCCGCCGGTTTTACGACCTCGAGCGCCTGTGGCGCCCAGCGCGGCGGATCGAGTTCCCTGACGAACCGCCGGGCGCGCGGACGGGCGCCACGCCCCGGGGAGCGCAGTCGGCATGAATTCCGGCCGCCTGGTGTGGATTGCGGACGATCCGGCGTCGGCGCGCCTGCTGGAACTGGCGCAGAAGGTCGCGGAAACTTCCGCGACGCTCCTCATCACCGGCGAAAGCGGCGCCGGGAAAGACTACCTCGCCCGCGTGGTCCACGAATTGAGCGCTCGCCGCGATGCTCCCTTCCTGAAAATTGATTGCGCCAGCCTGCCGCAGGAACTCGTGGAGTCGGAGCTCTTCGGCCACGAGCGCGGCGCCTTTACCGGAGCCGTCGAACGCAAGCTCGGCCGGCTGGAGATGGCCGGCCAGGGCACCATCGTCCTCGATGAGATTGCCGCGCTTTCCGGGAGGACGCAGTCGAAGCTGCTGCGCGTGCTCGAAGAACGCGCGTTCGAGCGCCTGGGCGGCAACGAAACCCTGCGCATCGAAGCGCGCTTGATGGCGCTGACCAACACGGACTTGCGGGCAGCCGTCGCTTCCGGAAGATTCCGCGAAGACCTGTTTTTCCGCCTGAACGTCGTGACGCTCCACGTTCCGCCGCTGCGCGAACGTCCTGCCGACGTTCTTCCGATTGCCGAGCATTTGATGGCCAAGCTCGCTCCGGTGCACGGCCGCCAGAATGTCTCGCTGGGCGAGGGGGCGCGGCAGGCCATCGCCGCCTATGACTGGCCGGGCAATGTCCGCGAGCTGCGCAACGCGCTGGAGCGCGCGCTGGTCTTCGCGAATTCCAGCGAATTGGCGCCGCTCGATTTTCCCGAGCCGGTGCGCGCCGCGGCGGCGGGCGCCATCAGCTCGTTCGCCGGACTGCGTTCGCTGGAACAGGTCGAGCGCGACGTCATTGCCTCCACGCTCGAGGCCACGCGCTACAGAATCTCAAAGACGGCGGGAATTCTCGGCATCAGCCGGAAAACCCTTCTCGAAAAAAGGAAACGTTACGGCTTGAAGTGACCGCGTGTGTGCGGTCCTCGAAACCACATTCGCCGGGGCCTCTTCTCGGAATGAAAGTTCGCCTGCTGATGCTCGGGAAAACACGCCGCCCGGAAATGCGCGCGCTTCTGGAGGATTACCTCGGGCGCATCCGCCATCATTGCGAGGTGGAGGCCGTGGAACTGCGCGATTCCGCGGCGGCCTGGCGCAAGCTGGCGCCGGGGCCCCCAGCCGCGGTCGTTTTGCTGGATGCTGCGGGAAACAGATTCACCTCGGAGGAATTCGCGAAATGGCTTGGCGAGCGGCGCGAGCGCGGCACACGCGAGCTCATTTTTCTCTGCGGCGATGCGCAAGGGTTTCCGCCCGAATTGCGCGAGCGCGCGGAGATGAAATTCTCGCTCACTCCGCTGACGCTCTCCCACGAACTCGCACGCGTCGTCCTCGCCGAGCAACTCTACCGCGCGTTTGCGATTCTTTCCGGCAGCCCCTACCCGAAGTAGCCGCTTTTGTTGTAAAAGAGAGCGCCCCATGAGTGTCCGGATCCTGCCCGACGCCAACGCCCCGACCGCCGCGATTGAGCTGGCCATTACGCGTCCGCTGCCCGACTACGACATCGTACAGGTCGGGATGTCCATCCCGCGGGAGGTGGACGGCATTCTGGTCACGCAGGGCTTCCGGGATTTGATGGACGACGCGCGCGGCATTCTCGAAGGTTCGCTTCGTGGCGCAGGGCTGGAAATCGTCCAATTGACAGGAGCCATTTGTCCGGGCGGAGGCGTGTACCGCCCGGGCCTGTGGCTGGTGCTGCGCGAGCCGGGTACAGCCGCGAACACGCCCATCTCCGATGCCGCGCGAGCCCGGCTCCGCGGGATCGCGGAAGAACTCCGGCAGCGCCTTCAAATCTCCTGAAGGCGAAGGGGTCTTCCGGCCAGCGCAGCCGGTTGACGTAGCCTGCCGTGGATGCTATAAAAGTTTTCTTTGTCTTGTCCCTAATTTGGCTCGCAAGGCCGCAGGTGGCTCAATTCGGGTGTGACATCTGCGCCAGCCGCCCCTTTCAGGCATAACGACTGGATGGAAATTGTTCATCAACTTGGCGAACTGTTCTTGCAGGCTGTACCCACAGTCCTGATCGTTTTTCTTTTTTACCTGTTCCTTCGCGCCAACTTCTTCAAACCGCTCGAGCGCGTGATGACCGAGCGGCGCGAACGCACCCTCGGCGCCCAGCGCGCCGCCGAAGCGAGCCAGGCCGCTGCGCAGGAAAAAGCCCGCGCTTACCAGGAAGCCCTCCAGAAAGCGCGCGGTGAAATCTATGCCCGGCAGGAAGCGGCGCGGCAAGAGATGCTCGCGGAGCGCCTGGCGCGTATCCGCGAAAGCCGCGGGCGGGCCTCCGGAGAAGTTCGCGCCGCGAAAGAACGCATTGCCCGGGAACTGGCTGCCGCCCGCGCGGACCTCGAGGAGGCAAGCGCCCAGCTTGGCGGCGATATCGCTCGCGCCATCCTGCAACCACGCCGGCCGCAACCCGCGAAAGAGGCTCGATGAACCTGCGCTGCGCCATCTTTTTCGCCGCGACCGTGAGCCTGTTGGCGCTGGTGTTGCTGGCCGCTCCGGTTCTGGCAGCCGAAGGGGCGGAACAAAATCCGGCTGAAACCCCGATCGGAGAATTCTTTCAATGGCTGAACTTCTTCCTCGTTTTCGGGGGGCTCGGCTACTTCATCGCCAAGAAAGCGCCGGCCTATTTTGACGCCCGCGCTGCCACCATTTCTGTAGCGATAACCGAAGCAGCCGCCGCGAAAGCGTTAGCGGAGCGGGGGCTCAGCGAAGCCCAAGGGAAACTCGCGCGCCTGGACCTGGAAGTGGCGGCGCTGCGAGCGGCCTCGGAAAAGGAAGCTGCCGGCGAGGCCGAACGCCTTCGCCGGACCACCAGCGATGAAATCGAAAGGATTTCCCGGGCGGCGCGGGCTGAGATGGACGCGGCCGAGCGCGCTGCGCGCGTGGAGCTGCGGGCGATGGGCGCGCGCCTGGCCGTCGAGCGCGCCGAAGCCCTGCTCAAGAAACAGATCACCGCGGATACGCAGGCCGCGCTGTTCCGCGCCTTTGTCCAGGGCCTGCCGGAGAGCGCCAATTGAGAGGGCTTGCCCAACGCTATGCCGCGGCCCTGGCCGACGTGGCTCTCGAGCAGGACGCCGCGGAGCCCATCCGCAAGAACCTCGACGAATTTTGTGCGGCGCTCGAGGGCTCCCCGGACCTCGGCAATTTCTTGATCAGCCCGGCCGTTTCCCGCGAGAACAAGCAGGGGGTGATCGGAAAGATCGCGGCCAGGATCGGCGCCGGAAAAGTCTTCCGCAATTTCCTTCTGGTGGTGTCCGACAACCGGCGAACGGGGCTGCTGCCCGAAATCGCGAGCGCCTTCCACAGCGTCCTTCTGGAGCGCATGGGGGTCGCCGAGGCGCAGGTGACTTCGGCGGCGGAATTGACTGCGGGGCAGAAAAAACAATTGAACGCAGCGCTCGAGCGGCTTACCGGCAAGAAAGTCGAGGCGCGCTACTCTCTGGCCCCCGCCCTGATGGGCGGCGCCGTCGTCCGCATCGGCTCGACGGTCTATGACGGCTCGGTGCGCGAGCAGCTCGACCGGCTGCGCTCGCGGCTGGCATCGGAATAGGAGCAGGAATGGCCATCAAAGCAGACGAAATTACCAAAATTCTGCGCGAGCAGATCTCCAATTACGAGCAGAGCGTCGCCGTAGAGGAAGTCGGCTCGGTGATCAGCGTGGGCGACGGCATTGCGCGTATTCATGGCCTCGAGAAAGTCATGGCCGGGGAGATGCTCGCGTTCCCGCACAGCGTTTTCGGCATCGCGCTCAACCTCGAAGAAGACCAGGTGGGCGCCGTGCTCCTGGGCGAGTACACGAAAATCAAGGAGGGCGACACCGTCAAGCGCACCAACACGATCATGTCCGTGCCGGTGGGCGACGGGCTGGTCGGCCGCGTGGTCAACCCGCTCGGCGAGCCGGTGGACGGCAAGGGTCCCGTCGCCGCAAAGCAGCGCAGTCCGCTCGAGCGGCTGGCGCCGGGCGTGATTGACCGCCAGCCCGTCCGCGAGCCCTTGCAAACCGGCATCAAGGCCATTGACTCGATGATCCCCATCGGCCGCGGCCAGCGCGAGCTGATTATCGGTGACCGCCAGACCGGTAAGACCGCCATCATTCTGGACACCATCATCAACCAGAAGGGCGGCGACTTGATCTGCATCTACTGCGCCATCGGGCAGAAGCGCTCGACCATCGCGCAAGTGGTAAAAATCCTGAGCGATGCCGGCGCCATGGACTACACCATCGTGGTGGCCTCTTCGGCTACGGAACCCGCCACGGTCCAATACATCGCGCCCTACGCCGCGTGCGCCATGGGCGAGTACTTCCGCGACTCCAAGCGCCACGCTGTGTGCTTCTACGACGATCTTTCCAAACACGCGCAAGCCTATCGCGAAATCTCCTTGCTGTTGCGGCGTCCGCCGGGACGCGAGGCGTTCCCCGGCGACGTCTTCTACCTCCACTCGCGGCTTTTGGAGCGCGCCGCGAAGCTCAACGACAAGCTCGGCGCCGGCTCGCTCACTGCGCTGCCGGTGATCGAAACGCAGGCCGGCGACGTTTCCGCCTACATTCCCACCAACGTCATTTCGATTACCGATGGCCAAATCTATCTGGAGTCCGATCTGTTCAACGCGGGCATCCGTCCGGCCATCAATGCCGGCATCTCGGTGAGCCGCGTCGGGGGCAACGCGCAGATTAAAGCCATGCGCCAAAAGCAGGTGGCCGGCTCGCTGCGCCTGGATATGGCGCAATATCGCGACCTCGCGGCGTTTGCGCAGTTCGGCACCGAGCAGCTCGACAAAGTCACGAGAGCCCAGATCGTCCGCGGCCAGCGCCTCACCGAGGTGCTCAAGCAGGACCAATTCGCGCCGCTTTCGGTGGAGAAGCAAATCTTCATCATCTTCGCCGGAACCAGCGGCGCGATGGACAGCATCGCCGTCGCGGATTGCCGGCGCTTCGAGAGCGAACTCCTCGAGTTTGTGGACGCGAATTATGCGGGCATAACCAAGAAAATCGCCGAAAAGAAGGAGTTTGACGACGCGTTGCGCACCGAAGCGAGTCAGGCAATCGACGCCTTCAAGGAGCAGTTTACGGCAGCCGCAAAGGCGGCCAGCTAGGAGCGGATTTCGTTTAGCGTCCCATGGCCACACTTCTGGATTTCCGGCGCCGCATCCGCTCGGTGAAAAATACCCAGCAGATCACGCGTGCGATGAAGTTTGTCGCGGCGGCGCGGCTCCGGCGGGCGCAGGACCGCGCTATTTCCGCGCGGCCTTATGCCGCGCAGATTGCCAGGGTG
>DASWCG010000341.1:0-9287 GCA_036390175.1 Candidatus Acidiferrales bacterium
GACCCGCGCGGCCGCCGCTACTTCTGGCTCCACGAGCAGCAAATGGATAAGGACATCGAAGAAAACACCGATTACGCCGCCATCCGCGACGCCGCCATCGCCGTCACCCCGCTGCACCTCGACCATACCCACGCCACCTCCCTCAACCATCTCTCCCACTGGGCCAAGCTCCTCGAATCCGCCCTCAAAAAGTGACCGAAGGTCAGCACTTTGAAACAGCTTGCGCGATTCTCTGAACTTTGCTCCAATCCCGGAGCCGGCGGCACCTCCATTCAATGAAACGAACATGAAATTTGGACGGCGGGAATTCATACAGACGGCAGCCGCGATCCTCGCCGCTGCGCGGACAGGCGCCTCGGCCGGGCTCGATTGGCTGACCGCAGGCGCACGAACTATACTGCCGGGGAACCGCTCGGGAGCACAGACTATGAGCGCGAAAAAAACCTACGATGTGGCCGTCATCGGCGCGGGAGTCTTTGGTTCGTGGATAGCCCTGCATCTCGCGAAAGCAGGGAAGAAAGTCGCCTTGCTCGACTCCTACGGCCCGGCAAACGCCCGCGGCAGTTCCGCGGGTGAATCGCGCATCATCCGCATGGGCTACGGCCCCGACGAGCTTTACACGCGCTGGGCCATGCGCGCATTGACGCTTTGGAAGGAATTCTTCGAGCGGACGGGCAACCCTCTTTTCCATCGCACCGGAGTGCTGTGGCTGGCCGGCGCGAAAGACGCTTACACGCAGGCTACCGCGGCGACGCTCGCGCGCGTGGGCGTTCCCACGGAGCGGATGTCTCAGGCGGACCTTGAAAAACGCTTTCCGCAATTCCATCTCGACGGCGTCGAGTGGGGCCTGCTCGAACCGGAAAGCGGGGCGCTGATGGCGCGGCGCGCGGTGCAGGCCGTCGCCGAATCCGCAGTGCAGGCCGGCGCGGAGTTGATCTCTGCAGCCGCTGCAAGACCAACCGGCCGCGGATCGCTCGACGCCGTAAGAACCGCCGCCGGCGGCGAGGTTCATGCCGGAACGTTTGTATTTGCCTGTGGCCCGTGGCTCGGAAAAATCTTTCCCGAATTGCTGAGCGAACGAATCTTTCCCAGCCGCCAGGAGGTTTTCTTTCTGGGGGCGCCCGCGGGCGACGATCGCTTTGCGCCCCCCGCGATGCCCACATGGATTTTTCTGGCCGATGAAGTTTACGGGTTGCCGGACCTGGAGAGTCGCGGATTCAAGATTGCTTTCGATGCGCACGGCGAGCGCGTTGACCCGGACACGCAATCGCGCGTGGTTTCGCCGGAGTCCGCGGCGGCCATTCGCAAGTACGTGGCGCGGAGGTTCCCGGCCATGAAAGACGCTCCGGTGGTGGAAACGCGCGTCTGCCAGTATGAAAATACTTCGAGCGGCGATTTTCTGATTGACCGCCACCCCGGCTTTTCCAACGTCTGGCTGGTCGGCGGCGGTTCGGGCCACGGGTTCAAGCACGGCCCCGCGCTCGGCGAATATCTCGCCGCGCAAATCATCGACGGCGGCGCCGTCGAGCCGCGATTCTCTCTGGCCACGAAGCAGAGCGTGCAAAAGCGTGCGGTGTATTGATTTCGAAAAATTGCAGAAGAGGAGCGCGGATTCGCCGCATCAAAATTTGAACGTGGCGTTGTTGGGCGGAGGCGATTGGCGTTGGCCGCGTTTCGGCCGCCGCGCCTTCGCGGCGTAGAGAAAACGGTCGGCGGCGGCCAGCAGTTTTTCGATGGTCGCCCCGTCTTCGGGATACACCGCAGCGCCGATGCTGGCGGAGATCGGCGGCGTTTCCTTGTCTTTCAGCAGCCGCTCGCGGATGCGCACGATGACGTGCTGCGCTTCAGTGTCGCCGGTCTCCGGAAGCACCAGGGCGAATTCATCTCCGCCGTACCGCGCGGCGGTATCAATCGTGCGGCAATTGATGCGCAGGACGTTGGCCAGCCGGCACAGCGCCCGGCTGCCGACCAGATGGCCCAGCGTATCGTTGATCTTTTTCAATCCGTCCAGGTCGAGCAGCAGCACGGCGAACGGACGGCTCGTTCGCCCTGACCGCTCCATCTCGGTGTCGAGCACATCGAGAAGACGGCGGTAATTTGCCAGACCCGTCAGCGCGTCGCTTGACGCCAGGTGGTTCACTTCGTCGAACAGCCGGGCGTTATCCAGCAACGCGCCGCCGAGAATCACCGCGAACGCCGTCACGATCAGAAGCTGCGCGAAAGCAAAAGGCGCGTCCAGCACGCGCTCGGACTGGCAGGCGGCGATTTGCGCCGCGGCATGCAGCCAGGTGGAGGAATAAATGGCGCGGTCGAATGCGGAGTTGGTCGTTGCCAGCCGGCGCCTAAATCCAAAGCCCGCCATCCAGTACAGCGGGGCCGGCAGAAGATTCCAGGGACTTGGCAGAATGGCTCCCGGCAGGGCGTTGATTTCTTGCGGGAGGTGGCGAAGGGCAATGGTAATGAAGTACGTCAAAACGACTACCGCGAACAACGCGCCGCCAATCTCGAAGCCCGGGTGGCGCGACCTGGGCAGAAATCGGTCCACGACGATCGCCACGAGAAGCAGCGCTGCCAACAGCATCCGGGCCGGCCACCAGGCAAACGGGGCCCACTGGATTCGCTGTGGTGCGCCGGGTAGCAAGCGGAAAAACAGGATGCTCGATCCAAGGATGATCGCGCTGGTCAACAGGAATCCTGCTCCGAGGATGAGCGAGATGCGGTCTCGCGTGCCGCGAAATCGCACCAACGTGACCGCGGAAAAAATCAGCGCGATCAATCCGGAAATGATTTGCAGATATCCTTGAGCAACCGAATCCGGAACGTGCGGCCGCTGGCGGAGCCACAGGGAAAAAACAAAAATGCCGGTGAATCCCGCCAGATGAGGAAGGCTACCCGCCAATAAATTGGAGCGCCCGGATTGGTCTATGTCTCCCATACTCTGCTCGCTCGGGCGGACTGGCGAACAGCTTCAGTGTAACAAGGTGCGCCGATATAAGCCCCGCGCTGCTCGTTCGCAATTGGGCACATCGAGTACCAGTGCATCGGCGGCAGCAATTTTACGAGGCCTCTATCCTCTTGATAAGAAAAGGGTTGGAGAAGAGATGCATTTTTCAACCGGCCTAGCCCGTGTTCCCCATGATATGGTTCAATTTGACGTTGCTAATCGCTCTGCAGGGAATCTCTGAGGCCCGATGACTCCACCGAACTGGCCAGTCATCCGCGAGCAATTCCCCGCGCTGCGGGACAAGGTCTTCCTCGACGCCGCCTGCGTCAGCCTGGCGCCGCGCGTGGCCACCGATGCCATTTCGCGTTTTCTGGATATGGTCGTGCATTGCCCCGCGCCGTCCTCCACGCTGCATCACATCGCCATGGACGAAATGCGCAACGCGGCGCGGTCGCAAGCGGCGCGCCTGTTGCATGCGCACGAGGACGAGATCGCTTTGGTGGAAAGCACGTCGCACGGCTTGAACCTTGCCGCGGGGACGATTCCGCTCGAGCCCGGCGATCGCGTCCTGCTGAGCGATCTCGAGTTCCTCGAAGTCGCGCTGCCGTGGATTCAGCTCGCCCCTCGCGGTATCGGTGTTGACGTCGTGCCGCATCGCAACGGGGAAGCGCTCGTCGAATCATTTGCCGAGCGCGTAACCCCAAAAACAAAAGTCATCGCCCTCAGCTCCGTCCAATGGAGCAACGGGTACCGCTGCGACCTCGGAGCTTTCAGCGCGTTTTGCCGGGAGCGTGGAATCTGGCTGGTGGTGGATGCCATTCAGCAACTCGGAGCGGTTCCCATCGATGTTCAAAAAACACCGGCGGACTTTTTCGCCTGCGGCGGGCACAAATGGCTGAATTCACCCTTTGGGGCGGGGTTCCTCTACGTGCGCAGAGAATCGCAGGCCCGGCTGCGCCCGGGATTGACGGGCTATCTGAGCGTGGAGCCGCCCGCGGGCGGATGGGGCGACTACTTTCAAACACCGGCGATCACGCCGGTGCAGAACTACCAATTCTGCGGGAGCGCGCGGCGATTCGAAACCGGCGGAACATCCAACTACCCGGGAAATGTGGGACTGGCTGCATCGCTTTCGCTGATTCACGAAATCGGGATGGAGCAAATCGCGGCGAGGATCCTTGCGCTTACCGACCATTTGCTCGCGGGCCTGCAAGCTTTGCGGGTCGAGGTGGTCACGCCAAAAGCGCGCCAGAACCGTTCCGGGATTGTGACCTTCAGCGCAGGCTCGGCGGCGCGGAACCTGGCGCTCATGAACCGCCTCCTGGAAAGGAAAATTCTGGTTTCCGTGCGCTACACCTCGCAGGTCGGCGGCGTGCGCGTCTCCACTCACTTTTTCAATTCACCAGAGGACCTGGACCGCTTGCTCAACGCCGTCGAGGATTCGCTTCCCAGCGTGTGATGCCGGGGATTTTATTTGTATAATGGCGCGCTCGGCTGGCTGTCGGAAATTTTCGGAGTCTTGACGGCAGTTCTTCCAGCATCTTGCAACTCGTCCGATACAGCTCGCCGAGGGGGGAGAAAATGAAAATTTCGCTTCGGTTTGCGTCCTGCGTTGTAGTTCTGTTTTTCCTGATGCCTCTCGCTGCCGATGAGCCGCCGCTGGCGGGCTTCTCGGCGGCATCCTCGCGCGCCGAGCGCGCCTGGGAGGGCAAGTTCCGCGAGATCCCCAGCCCGGAAAACATGCACAGCTATATGCAGCGCCTTTCCGCGCGCCCTCATCATGTCGGCTCTCCCTACGACAAAGACAATGCGGAATGGATCGCCGCAAGGTTTAAGGAGTGGGGGCTCGATACGCACATCGAACAGTTCGACGTGCTGTTCCCCACTCCCAAAGAGCGCATGGTTGAACTCGTGGAGGGCGGGCCGCATTTCACCGCGAAACTCCAGGAGCCCGTCGTGGCCGATGATCCCACGTCGAATCAAACGGCGGAGCAATTGCCCACCTACAATGCGTATTCCATTGATGGCGAAGTCACCGCTCCGCTGGTGTATGTCAATTACGGCATCCCCGATGACTACGAGCAACTCGAGCGCCTGGGAGTTTCCGTCAAGGGAGCCATCGTCATCGCGCGGTACGGCGCTTCCTGGCGGGGGATCAAGCCAAAGGTCGCCGCAGAACACGGCGCCCTCGGCTGCCTGATTTATTCCGACCCGCGAGAGGACGGCTACTTCGAAGGCGAAGTGTTTCCGCAAGGAGCGTGGCGGCCGAAAGAGGGTGTGCAACGGGGCAGCGTGGAAGACATGCCGCTGTATCCGGGCGATCCGCTGACGCCGGGTGTCGGAGCGACTCCGAAAGCAAAGCGGCTGGCCATTAGCGAGGCTCCCACGCTGACAAAGATTCCCGTGCTGCCGATTTCCTATTCGGATGCGCAACCCTTGCTGGCGGCGCTTCGAGGGCCGGTGGCCCCGGCAAACTGGCGCGGCGCGCTATCGCTTACGTACCATATCGGCCCCGGCCCGGCCAAAGTGCATTTGAAGGTGCGCTCCAATTGGGACATCAAACCGATCTACGACGTGATCGCCAAGATTCCCGGATCGCTGTATCCGGACGAGTGGGTGATCCGCGGGAATCATCACGACGCCTGGGTGAACGGGGCCGAAGACCCCATCTCCGGCCAGGTGGCCCTGATGGAGGAAGCGCGCGGGCTGGGCGAGCTGCTGAAAGCGGGCTGGAAGCCGAAGCGCACGGTGATCTACTGCGCGTGGGACGGCGAGGAGCCGGGCCTGCTGGGCTCGACGGAATGGGCGGAAGAGCATGCCGAGGAATTGAAGCAGCACGCTGTCGCGTACATCAACTCCGATTCGAACGGCCGCGGCTACCTCAATGTGGGCGGCTCGCATACGCTCGAGAAATTCATCAACGATGTGGCGCGGGATATCCAGGACCCGGAGAAAAAGATTTCGGTTTGGAAGCGCCGGCAACTCCGGGAGATTTCCCTGGCTCGCTCGGCGGACGACCGCCAAGGCATTCGCCAGCGGATGGACACGCGGATCGAGGCGCTGGGCTCGGGCTCCGATTGGACTGTGTTTCTGCAGCACCTGGGCATTGCGTCGCTGAGCCTCGGATATGGCGGCGAAAGCGGGGGCGGCATCTACCACTCCATCTACGATGATTTTTACTGGTACACGCACTTTGGCGACCCGGACTTCGCCTACGGAAAGGCTCTGGCGCAGACTGCGGGAAGCGCGATGCTGCGCCTGGCGGATGCCGACCTGCTGCCGTTTGATTTTTCGGACTTCGCCGAGACAGTTCAGCGATATGTCCACGAACTGGAAAAACTCGCCAAGGACCAGACCGACGGAATCCGCGAGCGGAATCTGGAGATCGAGGAAGGCGTCTTCACCGCGACGTCTGATCCGAAGAAGCTGTATGTTCCTCCATCCCTCGAGGAGATCCCGCCACACCTGAATTTTGCGCCGCTCGAAAACGCTGCGGACGCCCTCGCGCACAGCGCGCAGCGTTATGAAAAGGCTCTGGCCAAAGCGCGCGAAGACGGCGGCGCGGGTCTGGCAAACGCGGGAATCGCCCAAGTGAACCGCATGCTCTTCGAAAGCGAGCGCAAATTGACAGCGGAGGAGGGACTGCCGGTGCGCCCGTGGTTCAAGCACCTGCTGTACGCTCCGGGTCTCTACACCGGCTACGGCGTAAAGACGGTTCCCGGAGTCCGTGAAGCCATCGAACAGAAAAAATGGAAGCAGACGGAATCGGAGATCGCGCGCGTGGCTGCGCTGATCGAGGGCGAAGCCGCCTGGATTGACGCTGCCGCCGCAAAACTCGCGGCCATACACTAGAGCGGGTCCTGTCCTGTTGTGCCTAACTTGGACCTAGCGCCCCGCATGGCTTGCATGCTTTCTAGGTGTCGAATGTGAAGTGTTGGAGTGCGAACTCACCGGCCTCGCGAGGCGCTGACAAGTACAGCCTCATTCTCCTGGCTCGTGTTGGAGATGTCTTCGAGCACTGCGCGGGTGATGTGCATCCGGTAGTAGATGTAGACGAAATACATCGCCGGCACGACGAGCAAGGTCACGCCCCAATTGGTCCCTTGCCGCGCGGCGCTGGCCAGACCCGCCACGGCCGCGCCCACCAGAAAGTAGGGGAACGTCCATTCATAGCACGAGAGCCAGACTTGCTTGAGGGGGCGCTCCTCGGCCAGGGAAATGACCAGCGAAACAAGCCCCGTGTTCAACACCACATACACGCAAGCTCCCAGGACCATCATCGCGGCGAGAGAATTCAAACCCAGCACTGCCAGGATACTGTGCGAAGCCGAAAATGCCGCCGCCGTACAAACCGGCAGACACGCTCCGTTGAAAAGCACCTGCGCCGGCTTCGGCCGCGTCTGCGCCTTCCAGAGGGACTGCACGAGCGCCCCGCCCAGACCGATCAGCACAGCTTCGCCAAAGCTAAATAAGGCGATGCCGATCAGAATGAAGACGAAGTTTGCGGAGATGGTAGTCTTAAAGCCCGGCAAGCGGATCTTCATCGCGGAAGCCAGCATCGCCAGGGCGAAGAACAGGACGAAGTGCCTGAGGTTTTCCGGATTCCATCGAGAGGCCGCTACAGCCAGCACGGCGGTAGCGAGGGCGGCGATCATCGCGATGTACAGTTTTGCTTTGGTGGCCATCGCCCTCTCCCCACTGCCAACCTGCGTCGCCGCGCTCACTTTTCACCACCTATCATGATGCTCAGCGCCGTGGATGTCGTCTGGTTCGCTGTGTTACCCCAGACGACGCCCGTACCCCAGACCACGCTGAAGCCACTACTGGTGCTCGAGCCCCAGCAGACGCTGCTACCCCAGAGCACCGCTGTGCCGTTTACGAATACGTTCGTGCCCCAGACCGCAGAGGTGTCCCAGACGGCGTCTGAGCCCCAGACGACGCTGGTCCCGGTAACTAAGTAAACGCTCTGTGTTGTGGGGTCAAAGCTCGCGGTCGGAGACACAGCCGAAGCATCGGCCAGATCGTTGCTGGACAGCGCAGCGGCAATATCTAGGTAGCCGGCGCCAATGGTGAAAATGTCGTAGTAATCCGTATAGGTGATACCCGTTGTCGGGTCCGTCGTCGTACTGTCTACCGGAAAGTTCTTGGAGGCGGTCTTCATCAACCGGGCCTTCACCTGATCCGGAGTGAGGTTTGGATTCTGCTGAAGTAGAAGCGCGGCCGCCCCGCTCACTACTGGCGTGGCCATGCTCGTGCCGCTAAGACGCATATAGTTTTGCGACACGTTGTTCTTGTTCGTTTTAGCGACGTATTCAGGCAAGTATACATCTACCGCCGAATAGGTCTTTGGAAGCTGCGAGTTGGGGGACAGAAGGGAAACTACCTGATTGCCCGGGGCGACGATGTCAGGTTTCACGACTTGGTCAAACGCGGTTGGCCCCTTCGAACTGTAACTCGCAATCGTGTCGTCGGTACGCGTCGGAGTGCTTGCCGTTTTCATGGCGCCCACGGTGATGACGTACGGATCGTTGCCCGGGGCCGCGATCGTGCCGTAGCCGTCGGTATCCGCGCTGTTGTTGCGGCCCTGGTTCCCGGCCGCAGCGACCACCACAATACCGGCATTCCAGGCCGCCTCAACCGCCTGGCAGAGGGGATCCAGGGTGTAACTCTCGTACACCTGACGCCCAAGCGAAAGGTTGATTACCCGAATGTTGTACGTAGATTTTAGGCTGATGGCAGCCTGAATCGCCGCGATCACGCTACTGTCCGTGCCCGCTCCGTTCTGGTCGAGCGCCCGCAGGTTGATAAGGTTCGCATTCGGCGCGATCCCTTTGAACGTATGCGTGTAATGGTTGCCCCAGGAAAACCAGCCTGCGCTGGCCACAATACCGGCAACGTGTGTGCCGTGGCCGTAGTAATCCGACGCGTCGGTTGTGCCTGGTACGAAACTCTGGCTATAGACGATGCGCAAGCCGTAAGCGCCGGTGAGCGGGTTGTACCAATAGAGATCGCCGACGGGATAGACGCCGCTGTCGATGACTGCCACCCCGACGCCTGTGCCATCCAGTCCCCACTGCTGCCAAGCCACCGGGGCATTGACTGTTTCAGGCGTGTAGTCGAGCTTCGAAGTGGAGGTGCCACTGAGGGGACGATTGGGCGAGATGTAAGCAATGTCGGGATCATCCTCCAGAGCTGGCAGGGAATGCACTGGTACGGAATAGTGGGCGCCCTTGATAAAGTCCAGCTTCGTCTTCAGGACCCCGCCCTGGTTCTGCACCTTCTGATGGTGGGCCTCGGTGGGCGTCTCGTTAAATTGGATAATGACGTCCACCCTGGCGCCGTT
>DASWCG010000342.1:0-9053 GCA_036390175.1 Candidatus Acidiferrales bacterium
CCACGGGTTCATCTGAGCAAGAATGGCATTCCATCCCTCCGCAAAGGCGAAGTCCTCGGCGGGCTGGTTTCCGGCCGCGCGCAATTGCTCGCGCAACTCTTCCGCCGTGTTGTCCGTGAACCGGAAGATGGCGCTGAAGAAATTTTGGTCCAGGACGGGCGCGCCGAGAAAACGGTACAGTTGAAGCCGCTCGACGGGGTCCCGCACCAGCGACAGGACGTGCCCATCGCCGGCAAACACCGCGCCGGTCACGCGGCCGTCACACGGAGAAAAGAAGGCGAGCTTGCCGGGCCCGAGTGAAATATGGAGAGCACCGCGGTGAAGGCTCAGGTCTTTGACGGAATATACGTCCTTCGGTGAGACACGGAGTCCATTGAGCGCGTTGTAGAGTTCGCGCGGCTTCCGCTCCGTGGGCGTCTGAGCCCGCGCTGCCGCCGCCAGCAGAAGAAAAGCGGCGATGCCTGCCCGCACCCTCATGCCTGGAACTGTAGCAACTTTAAGCATGCGGCGGCAACCGCGAGCAAGGACCAGCCCATGGCATTTGATAAACTGAGGCCGTGAGAGTCGCTCGCAAAGTCCGGCCACACGGCTTGCTTGCCACACTGGCGGTGCTGTTGCTTCCCGGCCTAGCGTTGGCCGACACGATTGTCTTGAAAAACGGCCGGCGCATCATTGCCTCCAATGTAGTGGAAGAAAAAGGCTGGGTCAGCTACGAGACACCGGCGGGACGCCTCAGCCTTCCCAAAAGCACCGTGGATCATATCGAGCGCGGCGGGGATCCCTTTGCCGGTTCGGGGAACGGCGTCCCCCGGCAAAATGATTTGCCGCTCACGCCCCCGCAGATCGACCTGGCCCCCGCCGACGACGAAGTCGCCCGTTCTGTGGTGCACGACGGCTCGATTAACCGGGAGTACATTGCCCGCCTGGAGAATGCCGCGGGTCATGAGGAAAGCGGCGCGGTGGACCGCGTTGTGCGCGCTCATATGGCGGCGGCGCAGTTTGAGCTGGCGCGCAACGACTTCGAGCAAGCCATCACTCAGGAAAGGCGCGCGCTCAGCTACGCCCCGGAGCAAACCTCCCTATTGCTGGACCTTGCTTATCTGCACCTGCGCCGCAGCGAATACAAGGCCGCGCTCGAGTACCTGGAGCGCGCGCGCCGCACCGCTCCGGATTCCGCGGATGTCGCCAAGCTGAGCGGCTGGGCCTACTATGGCTCGAACAAGCTCGATCAGGCGGTGGCGGAATGGAGGCGCGCTTTATCCCTGCGCCCCGACGCCGAGGTGAAGGCCGCGCTGGAAAAGGCCGAGCGGGACCAGCAGGCCGAGGAAAGCTTCAAGGAAAACGAAAGCGGCCACTTCATGCTGCGATACTACGGCGGCGCCGAGCCGGCGCTCGCCCGCAGCGTTCTGCGCACACTCGAGATCCATTTCAACGCCATCGAATCCGAGTTGGACTTTACGCCCGCCGAACCGATCGGCGTCATTCTCTACACGCAGCAGGCGTTCGCGGATATTACCCGCGCGCGCGGCTGGGTCGGCGCGCTCAACGACGGGCGCATCCGCGTGCCCGTCCAGGGGCTGAAAGAAGTCACTCCGGAGCTGTCCCATGTCCTCAAGCACGAGTTGACTCACAGCTTTATTCAGCAGAAAACGCGCGGTCATTGCCCCGGCTGGCTCCAGGAAGGATTGGCGCAGTGGATGGAGGGTCAGCGGAGCGGCGAGGACGCCCAGGGTTTGGTGAGGATCTATGAAGAGAAACGGGCCGTGCCACTCTCGCTCCTAGAAGGTTCGTGGACGAACTTCTCTGCGGATATGGCTGCCTATGGCTACGCGTGGTCGCTGGCGACAGTGGAATACATTGTGCGAACCAACGGCATGCGCGACATCGAGAAAATCCTGGAACGGCTCACGGCGCTGGGCTCGACCGAAGCTGCCTGCCGTGAAGTCCTGCACGAAGATTACGATGAAATGGCCAAGGCGACCGCCGAATACCTCCGCCACACCTATCACTGAAAGTTTGTCAAGTAGTCGCGAGTAGTGCCGCCAGAAGCGCGGCGCGTTCCGGCATGGCGCGGATAAGCGCATGTTCAGCGGGACTGTGCGCGCCGTCGCCCACGGCGCCGAGACCGTCAAGAGTCGGCACGCCGGCGGCGGCCGTCAGGTTGCCGTCCGAGCCGCCGCCCGCCGGGGATTCGCCAATCGGGAAGCCCAGTTCGTCTGCGAGGAGCTGGGCCTTGCGGTAGAGCGCGGCGCTCATCTTGCGCTCGAGCGGCGGGCGATTGAACCCGCCGGTGACCCGCAAGCGCGCGCCGGGAAGAATCGGCCGCAACGAGCGTAACCTGCGTTCCAGCCATTTCATATCGGCAATCCGCGCAGCGCGAATGTCAATCACAGCGTGGGCGCGGTCGGCGATGACGTTGGCGCGAGTGCCTCCCTCGATGATGTCCGCATTCACCGTGATGCCGCGGCGAAAATCGGTGAAGCCGGCGATGCGCGAGATTTGCAGCGCCAGTTCGTGCACGGCGTTTACGCCCTTCTGCGGCTCGAGACCTGCATGGGCGGCGCGGCCGGTGATTTCGATTTCCATCTGGCCCACGCCCTTGCGCGAGGTTTTCAGCGAGCCGCGCGAGCCAAAGGCCGGCTCGAGAACAAAGACCGCGTCGCTGTGCCGCGCTTCGCGCTCGATGACTTCGCGCGACGCGCCGCTTCCGATCTCTTCATCGGAAGTCCACAGACACACCACGCGCTTGCCGAGCGGCGTCCGGGTGCGCTCCAGAGCCTCCGCAGCAAACAGCGCCTGCACGATGCCTGCCTTCATGTCGAATGCGCCGGGTCCCCAGGCGCGTCCTTTGGCGATGCGGAACGGCATGCGCTGGAGAGTGCCGATCTCATAGACCGTGTCGAGGTGTCCGAGAATCAGCAATTGCCCTTTCGCTCTTCGGCCAGCGGGCCCCAGCGTCACGCGAAGATGATTGCCGTGGTGCTTCTGGCGAAGAAACTCGACGCGCGCGCCGCGCTTGTGCCACTCTGCGGCGACGCGCTCGCCGCAGAGGTCCACCGCAGCCTTGACGAAGCTCGGCGATTCCAGCCGGACCAGCGCGCCAAGAGTGTTCACCATTTCTTTCTCTTGCTTTCGCAGGGTTGCAAGGAGCATCTGCGAGTCGGGAAGCGCGGGCATAACCGGCGTATCGTAACAATGGGCAGCACGACAGGCAACGGCGTTTCCACTCGCTGCATGCTTCGCATATAATCAACGTTTCACACAGGAAGGGAATGCAGCGCAGAGCATCTGCCGCTAGGACGCGCGCGAGCCGAGGAGAGCTGATGATCCTGGACACGAACGGCATTCAGAAGATTCTGCCGCACCGCTACCCTTTCCTGATGGTGGACGGAATACTGGAAATGGAGCGCCGGAAGAGCATCGTCGGCGTAAAAAACGTGAGCATCAATGAACCCTATTTTCAGGGGCACTTTCCGGGAAAGCCCATCATGCCCGGCGTGCTGATTGTCGAGGCACTGGCGCAGACCGGAGGCATCCTGCTGCTTTCGGAAATACCGGACCGCGAGAACAAACTCCTGTATTTTGTTGCCATGGACGATGCCCGCTTCCGGCGGCCTGTAGTGCCGGGGGACCAGTTGCGGCTGGAAGTGACGGTGATTTCCTGGCGCAGCGGCGGGACCTTTTGCAAGATGCATGGAAAGGCGACGGTCAACGGCGAACTGGCCGCCGAAGGCACGGTCATGTGCAAGATGGTGGACCGCGATGCGGCCCCGTCGGACGAAGCCAATTCCTGATGAGTGAAATCCACGCGCACGCCATTGTTTCGCCGAAGGCCCGCTTGGGGCGGGACTCCCGCATCGGGGCTTTTGCCGTCGTCGGCGACGACGTAGACCTGGGGGAAGGATGCGTTGTTCAGGCGCACGCCGTGGTTCAGGGACCGGCGCGGATCGGGCGGGAAAACATCTTTCACCCGTTTTGTTCGGTGGGAAGCGACCCGCAGGACCTGAAGTATGCCGGGGAGCGGACGGAGCTCGAGATCGGCGACGCCAACACGTTTCGCGAATTCGTCACCGTGAACCGCGGCACGAAGCAGGGCGGCGGGGTGACGCGAATCGGCGACGGAAATCTCTTCATGGCGTACGCGCACGTTGCGCACGATTGTCACGTGGGGAGTGGCACGGTGTTTGCCAATGGAGCCACCCTGGCCGGCCACGTGGCCATCGAAGATCATGTGACGGTGGGCGCATTCTCAGCGGTGCATCAGTTCTGCCGGGTTGGGCGGCACGCTTATATCGGCGGTTTTACGGTCGTCACGCAGGACGTATCGCCGTTTTCGAAGGTCGTCTCCGAGCGCGAAACCAAATGCTACGGAGTCAACGCGATTGGGCTGGAGCGTAGCGGCTTCGAAGCCGGGCGAATCCGCGCCATCGAACAGGCCTATCGCGTTCTGCTCCGGTCGAAATTGAACACCACGCAAGCGATCGAGCGCATGCGCGCCACACTCAACGGTTCGGCCGACGTGGAAGAGCTGATCCGTTTCATCGAAACCGCCGAACGCGGGCTGACGAAATAGACCGGCCCAACGCACATGGTTCCTCCCTTCGAAAACACGATCGAGCTTTCCGGCTGGGGACTGATTGCCGGCAACGGCCGATTCCCGTTTCTCGTTCTCGAAGGCGCGCGCAGCCAGGGAATCGAAATGGCGGTGATCGCTTTGCGGGAAGAGGCTTCGCCCGACCTGGAAAAGGCCGCGCGAAGGCTGCACTGGGTAGGCCTCGGCGAGCTGGGCAAAGCCATCGAGCTGATGCACAAGGAAGGCGTCAAGAGGGCCGTGATGGCGGGCCAGGTGAAGCACAACAAAATCTTCAGCTCCATCCGGCCGGACTGGAAACTGGCAAAGCTCCTGTTCTCTCTGCCACGCAAGAACACCGACGCATTGATCGGCGCGGTCGCAAAAGTCCTCGCGGACGATGGCATCCAGTTGGTGGACTCGACCGCGTTCTTGAAGCCGCTTGTGCCCGAGCCCGGGGTGCTCACGCGGCGCGCCCCCGGCGCGCGCGAAGCGGCGGACCTCGCATACGGTTTGGGTGTGGCGCGGCACATCGCGGCGCTCGACCTCGGGCAGACCGTGGTGATTTCCGACCGCGCCTGTGTGGCCCTGGAAGCCATGGAAGGGACCGACGAAACCATTGAACGAGCGGCGCGCATCGCCGCGGGCCGGCCGCTGGTGGTGGTGAAGGTTAGCAAGCCGCAGCAGGACATGCGCTTCGATGTACCCGTCATCGGGCTTCCCACCGTCGAAGTGATGAGGAAGTCGGGTGTGACCGCGCTTGGCGTGGATGCGGGGCGGACGCTTTTGTTTGACCGTAAACGTCTGATTGAAGCAGCGGACGCCGGGGGGATTGCCATCGAGGCATTCGTGCCGGAGATTGCGGCGGAGGCGCCGCATCCCGCAAGCGCCGCGGAAGGAAGCGATTGAGCGGCTCCCAAAGCACCGGCAGCAAAGTCCGCGTCGCCGTGGTTGGCGCCGGCGATTTTGGGCGGAACCATGTCCGCGTTTTCCGGGAACTGGAGAACGTGGACCTCGCCGGGGTGGTGGACACAAATCTGGAACGCGCCGCGCAGGTGGCCTCGGAATTCTCGACCACGGCGTTTCCGAGTCTGGAGGCGCTGGCGGGCCGCGTTGACGCCGTGTGCGTGGCGGTGCCCACGGCGGACCACGCGCGGATCGGCTGCGCGCTGCTCGAGCAAGGCATAGACGTGCTCGTCGAGAAGCCCATGGCGGCGTCACTCGCCGAGGCGGATGCTCTGATCGCCACGGCGGCGAAACGCGGGCGTATTCTGCAAGTGGGGCATCTCGAACGGTTCAATCCCGCGGTGCTCGCGGTTGAGCCGCTCATCCGCCGGCCGCTGTTTTTTGAAGTCCACCGGCTGGGGGTTTATACGCCGCGCAGCCTGGATATCGACGTGGTGTATGACGTCATGATTCACGACCTGGACATTCTGCTGGCGCTGCTGCACTCGCCGGTGGAAGACCTGCAGGCGGTGGGAATTCCCGTATTGACCGACAAAGTGGACATCGCACACGCGCGCATCGCGTTTGCCTCGGGGGCCATCGCCAACGTGACGGCGAGCCGCGTCTCCACCGAGCGGGTTCGCAAAATGCGTTTCTTCCAGGAACACGAATATATTTCGCTCGACTATACGCGCCGCGATGCGCTGCGTGTGCGCGTGCGCAAGCCGGGGGCGCAACCGGAGTTCGATTTTGAAAAGCTCCCGGTACAACCTGAGGAGCCGCTGCGAGCCGAACTGCGCGAATTCGTGGACGCCGTGCGCACGCGAAAGACGCCGCGCGTGGACGGCGCCGCGGGACGCCGCGCGCTGGAACTTGCCGACCGCGTCATGGCGGGCATCCTCGAACATGGGCGCCGCGTCCAATTGGATGCCTTTGCCGCTCCCCAGGCGAGCCGATGATTTCCCGCACCCTGGTTCCGCAAAACGCGCGTCTCGCCGAGGTTGACCCCGCGGCGAAGCCCGCGCGCCGCACCTCGTCTGAACTGGACGCGCGGACTCTGGTCCCGGCGGATCTCCCGCCTGTTCCCCTCGACGGGCACACCACCATCCCCGCGTATTTGCCGCTGGAATCCATTTCCCGGCGCGTTGTGGTTCCGCGCGACATGCCGGACAAACCGCTCGACGTTACCAGCAATATTCCCTCGTACGTTCGTCTGACAATTCTTGAATCGCGGGTCGCGGTGCCCAAAGATGCGGCCCCCGCGGCGCTGGCGGCCAAGGGACCGGTGTCGGCGGCGGCGCTTCCCGAGGTTGTAGACGCGGACCTTTTCACCACGGGCGAGGTCAATCTGCTGGTGAAGCCGCCGGAACCCCCCGACTCCGCGAAGTGGCAGGCCGTATCGCGGTTTTCTTCGATGGCGTTCCACGTCCTTCTGATCCTTTTTGTGCTCATCGAACCGAAGCTGTTTCCGTATCATCCTCCGACACAAGCGGAAATCGATCTGGCGCGGCGGCAGTTGAGCTTTATTACCTACCTTCCTCCGGAAGTGAAGGATGTTCCCAAGGTTCCCAATCGGCCGAACGAGCCATCCAGCTCGCAGATAAAGATTGATCCGCGCATCCTCCGCAAAGTGGCGCCCGACGTCGAGCCCCAGCCGCTTCCCGGCAAGCCGGAACCGGAGCGCGTGGTTCGCGATTTGCCGGATGCGCCCAAACCTCAGACCGCGCCTCCGTCAAATACCGCCGCCGATTCCTCTGCCTCACAACCGCGCGCCGACGCGCCGCGTCCCGCGTTGAGGCTGGAGACCCCGCAAGCCCCGAAGAGGTCCGCCGGCTTGGTTTTGCCGGATGTATCTCCGGGAAGGGCCATCCAGGAATCCGCGCGGCAGGGTTCGCGCAACCCCGGCAGCCAAGGGACCATGATCAGCGGCCCGCTTCCTTCTGTTCCCGGAGGCGGGGGTACCGGGCCTGCCTCAGGGCTGCTCAGCAACGGAGCTGAGATCCTGACGCCCACCGAAGGCGTGGACTTCAGCAACTACATTGCGCGCATGCTGGCGAGCGTCCGGCGGAACTGGTACGCGGTGATTCCCGAATCGGCGCACCTCGGTGACAAGGGCATCGTTGTGCTTCAATTCAAGGTATTGCGGAATGGCAGTGTTCCCAGCGATGAGCCCGCACTGGTGGCAACTTCCAGCAAAGACCCGCTCGACCGCGCCGCGATCTCCGCGATCAAGGCTTCGAACCCGTTCGAGCCGCTTCCGCCGGCATTCCGCGGTCCTTTTGTCGAGTTTCGCTTCTTTTTTCTGTACAATGTTCCACCCAGCGCTATCCAGCAGTGAGACTCAATCGCAAACAAGTTCTCGGGTCGCTTCTGATCGTCCTTCTGGCGCTGATTTTTCTTCTGGCGCGCTCACGCCGTTTTCTGTTCCCATGAATGCGCAGGAATCTGCGGCGCCGCTCGTCGCCGTTGTCGGTCCGACGGCGTCGGGCAAATCAGCGCTGGCCGTCTTCCTGGCCGGAAAACTCGGCGGCGAAGTCATCGCTTGCGATTCCACTCAGCTCTACCGGCAGTTCAACATTGGCACGGCGAAACCGGACGAAACCGAACGCCTCGGCGTCCGGCATCATTTGCTGGACCTGTACGAGCCGGAGCAAGTCAGCACTGCGGGAGAATATCGCCGCCTGGCACTCGAAGTTCTCGAAGACCTCCGCCGGAGGAAGCGCCTTCCGATCTTGACGGTCGGCACAGGGCTTTACTTGCGCGCTTTGCTCGAAGGGCTCGCGGAAACGCCGCTGCGCTCGGAGGATCTGCGCAAACGGCTGGCCGCGGACTCCCGGGGGAAAGGGCCGGACTATTTGCACCGTTTGCTCCGCCGGCTGGACCGCGAAGCGGCCGCGCGGATTGCTCCGCGGGACCACCAGAAGCTGGTCCGTGCGATTGAGGTGTGCGTGCTCGCCGGGAAACGAATCACGGAAGTGCATCGCACCGGCCGCGCGCGGCTCGAAGGGTTCCACCCGGTCAAAATCGGCCTGAACCCGCCTCGGCCCGAACTGTACAAGCGCATCAGCTTGCGCGTCGCCGCAATGCTGGACCACGGCTGGCTCGAAGAAGTGCGGCAGTTGGTCTCGAGCGGGCTGCCCGCAAAATGCAAGCCCTTCGAGTTCATCGGGTATCGCGAACTGCGCGACCATCTCGAAGGAAAAACGAACCTGTCAGCGGCCGTGGCGGCCATCGAGCAAGCCACGCGGCGTTATGCCAAGCGTCAGCTCACCTGGTTTCGCAAAGAGCCGGGCGTCGCGTGGTTCGAAGGCTTTGGCGACAGCACAGCGACCCAGGGCGAGGTACTGGCTCACGTCCGGGAGGAGCCACAGGAGCGGTAGGGGGTCAGTTTCCGATAACCCGACGCAATATAAAAGGGCGCCCCTTTTGGAGTAGGTTTTGAGTGTTCGCCTCACCCCCTCCAGAAAGGAGCACCCTCAATGGATAGCACGAAGTATATCGGGATGGATGTTCACAAGGAAGCGATCTCGATCGCTGT
>DASWCG010000343.1:0-14892 GCA_036390175.1 Candidatus Acidiferrales bacterium
TAGTTGTATTGCCGGTGGTGGTCTTGTCGGTGGAATTGCCGCCGCTCGTCCCCAACTTAATGGGAATCAACTGGGAGGTGTGGTTATCGTTGGGGTATACGACCGTCAAATTGGCGCTTCCGCTTGCCCCAGATGTAGAGGCGTTCACCATGAACGCGTTAGGAGAAGGAAATGAAGCAGGGGCGGTGTACCTGCCAGTGCTGTCAATGGTGCCGACCGTCGAGTTGCCGCCTTGCACCCCGTTGACACTCCACATAGCCGTCGTTTGAACTGTCCCGTTAAGGCTGGCAGTAAATTGCTGCGTTCCCCCTAGCGGCACAGTTGCCGAGCTTGGAGACACGGTCAGCGTCGCAGACACGACCGTCACACTGCCGGTCCCACTTACCCCGGACGCCGAAGCGGTCACCGTTAACGTTGCGGGGGATGGCAACGATGCGGGGGCGTGGTACAAACCGGTGCCGTCAATGGTTCCGACCGTCGAGCTTCCGCCTTGCATCCCGTTGACACTCCAGGTGGCAGTAGTTGCGGCCCCCGTGGTGCTGAGGATTGCCATGAACTGCTGCGTTCCTCCGAGGCGTACACTTGCTGAGGCTGGAGATACGGCGAGAGTGGGCGGCGGGCTGGAATGCTCCCCGCAGGAGATCAGAGCCAGAAAGCAAAGGCAGGTTAGGCCAACTATGAGTCCTTTTTTCATAATCCACCCATCGCACCTACGGGATCCGGCAGCACGTTGTTTCGACGAGTTTCCCGGTGGGCGGGGCGGACAGGGACCGTCGTTATGATTAAACCCTAAGCTATTCTCGATGTTGCGCCCCGGACTGTCAATCCATCTAATCCGGTTGTCCTTTGCGGCCAGCGGAAACAGCTCCGCTGCAATGGCGCAGCTTGAATTAGAATGAGAGCAGGCCAATCCGGGAGATTTCGGAATGCGCGTAGCGAAGCCGATTGAATGGACCGAGCGGGGCGTGGTGATGCTGGATCAGCGGCAGCTTCCCGGCAAGGAGGTCCACCACACTTACACCGATTACCGGGACGTGGCGCTGGCCATCAAGGAAATGGTGATTCGCGGGGCGCCGGCGATTGGCGTGGCAGCAGCGATGGGCGCGGCGCTCGGGGTAGCCCGTTCGCGTGCGACAACCGTGGAAGCATTGAAAACGGAGTTTGCGGAAATCTGCGACACTCTGGCGAAAACGCGGCCCACGGCGGTGGACCTTTTCTGGGCCATCGGCCGCATGAAAAAGCGTTTTGCGAAAGCTGCCGCGGAGGGAGCGAGCCTGGAAGGCATCCGGCAGGCAATGATCGCTGAAGCCCAAGAGATTCACGTCGAAAAAAGAGCCACCGATGAGGCCATGGGGCGCCTGGGCGCGGAGTTAATGCCGCAGACCGGCCAGGTGATGACGCAATGCAACGCGGGCGCACTGGCCACCGCAGGAATCGGGTCGGCGCTGGGCGTAATTCGCATGGCCATCGAGCAAGGCCACAAGCTCCACGTGCTCGTGCCGGAGACGCGGCCTTATTTGCAGGGCGCGCGGCTGACGGCCTGGGAGCTGCACCAGGGCGGCGTCCCGCTGACGCTGATCACCGACAACATGGTGGGACACTTTCTGAAGACCGGGAAAGTTGGCGCGGTGGTGGTCGGCGCGGACCGCATCGCGGCCAATGGAGATACCGCCAACAAAATCGGGACGTATCAGATGGCCGTGCTGGCCAATGAGAATCGCGTGCCGTTTTACGTGGCCGCGCCGGTCTCAACGTTCGACCTTTCGGTTCCCTCCGGCGAGCACATCCCCATCGAGGAGCGCCCGGCAGCCGAGGTCACGCACATTCAGGGGGTGCGCATCGCTCCCGATGTGCCCGCGGCGCATCCCGCGTTTGACGTCACGCCGTCGCGGCTCATCGCCGCGATCATCACCGAGTGCGGCGTGGCGCGCGCGCCGTATCCGGACTCGCTGCGAAGGCTGGCCGAATCGGCGGCAGCGGCAAGCGCTTCGGGCAATCGCTGACACTCGGGCCTTTGCTCAAACGATTCGCAAGGCAAAGACGGTGCGCTCCCGCTGCCGGAACATCGCAAAGAAGTCGAGCAACTGCTTCAACGGGAGGTATTTCCGATTCAACAGCCGCATTCCCCTTGCCGCTTCCTCGCCTTGCAGGATTTCCGCGCGTGCGTCCACCCAATCCCCGCGCAGGCCACCGCGCATGTTACATGGAGCAATGCGCACACGCGGATTGTTGCGGATGCGTTTTACCTTGCCAGAATTTCCAATCGTGTACACATAGAGGATGACCTCGGACGAATCAGGGGAGATAGGACCCGACGCAGCAAACCACACCGGGGTGCGCACGCCCAGGCCGTTTTTCCGGAATGTCTCCAGGCAGAGGTACTTCTGTCCGGCAAATTGAAGAAGCCCGGAAGAAGACATTTGCGTGTTATGCCTCTTTCCGAGCTTCGCGAGCCCAAATCACAATCAACCGAAGAATGGCGGACGGACGCTCAGTTCTTCGGGAAGTTCGGGTCGGCCTTGACTTCCAGGATTTGCAAAGTGTGCCGCCGGGTATGACCGGAAATGAGCAGGATCCATTGATAGGCGTCGAGCGTGCCAATCGCCGGGACGGGGTGGTCGTAGAAATGGTCGCGCAGGTCGTCCTGGGTGGTCTTCACGTAGTCGATCGTTTTCGCGCGACTGTCCAAAAAGAGCTTCATGGAATCCTCGGCGCTCATCGGACGCTTTGTGGGATCGATCGGCTCGGGCGCCGTGGCTTTGTGGCTGCGGTCCTGGAGCATTTTCACAATCAATTCATCCTTGCCCTTCACCGCCTCACGCTTCTCGGGAGTGGCAGGGCCTTTCACGACCTGATTGCTCACCAGGCCGAAGATGAATCCTTCGCTGAGCGCGATGTGCTCGGCGCATTCCGCCACCGACCAGCGTTCGGGCGCAGGCTTGAAGTTCCACTGCGCGGGCGACAAACCCTTCGTGGCGTCGAGGAAAACCTTACGCGAGCCTTCCAATTCGGCGACAGCTTTGTCGCGGTCCGCCTGCGTGAGCGTATCGGCTGAGACGGCGACGGCTGCCAATAAGAACAATGCGAGCCATTTCTTCATTCTCGTTTTCTCCGTTTTTCAGGTCCCGGTCGAACCGGGCCTGTTGAATTTGAATGAGCTGGGAATTCAGCGCTTCCGAGTATACGTCAAGACTTCCGGGAAAGCAGCCTACCGGTGATTGTCCAGGGAAGGCTTAACTCTGATCGCGGATGCGTTCGGCGAGGGCGCGCGCGCGCTGCCTGGCTATGTCCACAAAGCGCGGGTTGTTGGCGATCTCATCCAGCACTGGAACGACGCGCTGGGGTTCCGGCAGCAACTTGCGGTTCAAGTCGGTTTCGAATTGCAGCAACGCATCATTGACGCCTAGGCGGTCGTACTTCATCCTGCGTTCGAGGGTGACCACGTGTTCCTGCTGCCGCGCCAGCCCCTCGAAGATCTGCATCAACTGGTTGGCGGGGCCGTTGAGCGTGTAATTGAACTTGGTTTCGTGCGCTTCCTTCCCTTCCTCATAGCGGAACGTTTTCTCGCCCAAGTTCGCGATGCGGCGGCGCACATCGAGTTGTACATTCTCGAAGTGGTGGAGCTGCTCGGCCAGCTCAAACATCCTGGCGCGGAGCGGGGCGCCGACTTCGAAGGGAGTCGGCGAAGCATCTTCATCGAGCTGCCGGATTTCAAACGTGGCGGCGTCCGAGGTCTCGTTCACCTTGATTTCGATGAATTCGGGTGTGCTCGATTTGAAGATGCGGCGATAGGACAGTGTCGCGGCGTTGGGCTTCTCCGCGGGCAAAGCCGTCAGAAACGCAAACGGCAGCAGCCACACAGCCGTCAGAAAGCGTCTTGCTCGCAAGAGTTTCATCGCGCGGGTGAGATTCGTGCAGCAACCGTCCGGGTTGCGCGCGCCGCTGGCGCTGCCCGGCTCGTTTCCCCGCAACGCACGCCCAGTGGCTCGAACCGCGCCTGCACTCTCTCCGCCTGGATGTGGCAGACGGCCACGGCCAGCGCGTCGGCGGCATCGGCAGGCTCGGGAGTCTCGGTCATGCCCAGCACGGCGCGGACCATGAGCTGCATCTGCTCCTTGCTGGCTTGGCCATAGCCCGCCACGCACGATTTTACTTCACGTGGCGAATAACTGTGCACCGGCACGCCGCGTTGCGCCGCGGCCAGAAGCACCACGCCGCGCACCTCCGCCAGACGCAATGCCGTCTTGATGTTGAGCGCCGTGAAGACCGATTCGATGGCTACTGCGTCGGGAGAAAACTCTTCCATGAGACTTGCCAGCCGCTCGTGAACCGCGCGCAATCCTGCCGCCGGCCCTTCCTTGCGAATCCCGGAGGAAATTCGCAGCGCTCCGTAGTGCAACGTGCGCACCTGGCGCCCGTCGCTCTCGACCACGCCGTAGCCGGTCGGCCCCGCCGCCGCCGGGTCCACACCGAGCACGCGAAAACACTTCCCGTTGCGCCGCGCTTGACTCGCCATTGCGCACCAGTGTACGGCGGCGCGGAAAGGAATAGCTAGTTTTTTCAACGAGAGTGTTGCGGAAGCCTGGCCCGATGCGAGGATCAGGCGAAGAGGAGACTCGAATGGGAATACGGGTCAGAGCCAGATTTATGAAGCAAGGTATCCGATCTCTAGGCCGCGCCGACCACGGCCTGGATTTCCTTTTCGTCAATGTCGAAGTTGGCGTAGACGTGCTGCACGTCATCGTGCTCTTCGAGCGCTTCCACGAGGCGGAGCATTTGTGCCGCTTGCTGCCCGGTGAGCTTCACGTAATTCTGCGGCACCATCGCGATTTCCGCTGAAGCGGGTGTGATTCCGGCCTTGACCAGCGCGTCGCGCACGGCCTCAAACAGTTCCGGCGGAGTCACCACGTCCCACGCCGAACCGTCGTCTTTCAAATCTTCCGCTCCGGCATCGAGCACAATGTTCAGCATCTTGTCTTCGCCGGCTTGCTCCTTGGGAACGATAATCTCGCCCTTGCGGTGAAACATCCAGCCAACGGCCCCGGCTTCGGCGAGGTTTCCGCCGTTCTTGCTCATCACGTGGCGGATTTCGCTGACCACGCGGTTGCGGCTGCTGGTGACCACCTGGATGAGCACGCCCACGCCGCCCGGCCCGTATCCCTCGAAGGTCACTTCTTCGTACTGCTCGCCTTCGAGCTGCCCGGTGCCGCGCAGGACCGCGCGCTCGATGTTTTCGTTGGGCATATTTTCGTTTTTCGCGGCAGCAATCGCGGTACGCAAACGAGGATTCGTGTCCGGATCGCCGCCGCCGCTGCGCGCGGCAATCGAGATTTCGCGGATCAGCCGCGTGAAGACGCGGCCGCGCTTGGCGTCGGTCGCCGCCTTCTTGTGCTTGATGGTTGCCCACTTCGAATGGCCGGACATGGGAGTGCCTCGCCAGAAGGAATTCGGGCGCCGGGCGAATCTTCGCGCACAGCCTAACCCGTGTCAATTGTTTCGCGGCTACTGCGGAGACCCTCGGTTGGCCGCAATCCCTGATTCTGCCCGCCTAGTCTAGCACACCCTTTCCCCAAGCGGGTAGGCCGGTCCGGAAGTCTGCGTTGGCTCCGTGATTCTCTGCGGGCTGGGTCGCGCTTGACACGAGGCCCCGTGAGATGTAAGCAGGACGCCTGCTGAGGAGGTGTTCCGATGGTTGTCTATTCGAAAAGAATCATATGGCTTGCGGTCCTGCTCGTGGTTGCTCTTCTCCCCGCCGCGCACGCCCAGGAGAAAGCGCGAAAGCTTACCGCGATGGATGAGTTCAACCTCCAGACCGCCAGCGACCCGCAGATTTCGCCCGACGGGAAGAGGGTCATCTATGTCCGCGGATTCGCCGATCCCATGACCGACCGGCGGTATACCAACCTGTGGATCATCAATGGGGACGGCGCCGACCACCGCGCGTTGACTACGGGAAACCGGAACGACACTTCGCCGCGCTGGTCGCCCGATGGCACGCGCATCGCGTATCTCTCCGGCGAAGACAGCCACACGCAGATTTATGTGCGCTGGATGGACAACGGCCAGACCGCGCGAATCACAGACCTCGAGCAATCGCCGAGCGCCATCCATTGGTCGCCGGACGGGAAAATGATTTCGTTCGCGGCGCTTGTGCCTGCCAAGGGGCCGCATATTGCGGATCTCCCTGGCCCGCCCGAGGGCGCGAAGTGGGCCGACCCCGCGAAGGCGTACGACCGGCTCGTCTATCGTTTCAATGGCGCTGGCTACCTCAAGCCCGGCCTCATGCAATTGTTTGTGGTTTCGGCGGAAGGCGGCGCGCCGCGCCAGGTCACCAGCGGAAGTTTCCCCAATGGCGGCACCGAGTTTGGGCCGACCCAGGCGGTATGGACACCCGACGGCAAATACCTCATCGTCTCGGCCAACCACCATCCCGAAGAGGCGCACGAATACCTGGATACGGAAGTCTACGAATTCTCCGTGGCGGACGGCACAATGGGCCAACTCACGCATCGCAAGGGACCCGATAACTCACCCGTGGTTTCACCCGACGGCAAGCACATTGCCTACACAGGCTTCGACGACCGCTATCAGGGCCATCAGACGACACACCTCTACTTGATGAATCGCGACGGCACCGGGTCGCACTCCCTTTCGGAGAGGCTCGACCGCGATGTCTCGAGCCCGGTGTGGGCGCCGGACTCGAGCGGCGTCTACTTTCTCTTTCGGGATCAGGGCGACACGAAGATGGGCTTCATCTCCAACGATGGCTCGTTTCAGAAAATTGCCGACCACGTGGCCGGAGGCACGAGCGCCGGTGGTGGCGGCTCGTTCTCGGTCTCGCGCTCCGGGGCCATCGCGTTTACCTACGGCCGCACAGATGCCCCCGGCGACATTGCTGTTTTGAGCGGCGGATCGCAAAAGGTGCTCACGGCAATTAACCAGGAACTCCTGGCACAGAAAAAACCCGGCGCGGTCGAAGAAATCTGGTACGAGTCTTCAAAGGACAAACGGAAAATCCAGGGCTGGATCGTCAAGCCTCCCGACTTCGACCCCTCCAAGAAATATCCCCTGATTCTCGAAATCCACGGCGGGCCGTTTGCCGATTATGGAGACCGCTTTGACTTCGAGAAACAGGTTTGGGCGGCCATGGGCTATGTGGTGCTGTACACGAACCCGCGCGGCAGCACCAGCTATGGGGAAGAGTTCGCCAACCTGATTCACCACGCATATCCCGGAGACGATTTCTACGACCTGAATAGCGGCGTGGATGCCGTCATTGCCAGAGGCTATATTGATACAAACAATCTCTTCGTCACCGGCGGCAGCGGGGGTGGCGTGCTCACCTGCTGGACAATCGAGCACACCGACCGGTTCCGCGCGGCCGCGTCGCTTTACCCGGTCATCAATTGGTACAGCTTCGCGCTTACCTCGGACATTCCATTTGTCACCAAATACTGGTTTCCGGGATTGCCCTGGGACAAGACGGAGAACTATATGGCGCGCTCGCTGACCAATCTTCTGAGCAAAGTGAAGACGCCGACGATGGTGATGACCGGCGAGGCAGACTTCCGCACGCCCATCTCCGAAGCCGAGCAGTTCTACGAAGGCCTCAAGTTGTTGAACGTTGAGGCCGTGCTCGTCCGCGTTCCCGAGGAGCCGCACGGCATCAGCAGGCGTCCGAGCCACTACATCACGAAAATGCTCTACATTGCCGGCTGGTTTGACAAGCACAAGAAGTAAAGCGCTACTGGTATCCCGCGAAGTCCGACGGGGGCGTTCTCGTCAAATGCCCGCGCGATCAGGCGGCGCTTTTTGCGTGTCCGCGTTCCAAGAAGGTGTACAGCACGGGCATCACCAGCAGGGTGATGAACGTCGAGAGCGTCAGTCCGCCAATCACCGCGAGCGCCAGGGGCTTCTGCAGCTCCGCCCCGGAGCCGAGACCCAGCGCCAGCGGGAGCAAGCCGAACAGCGTCGCCAGCGTGGTCATCAGGATCGGCCGCACGCGGATCCGCCCCGCGCGCACCAGGGCCTCGCGCAGCGGAAGTTTTTCCACTTCCCAGAGCTGGTGCACGTATTCGAACAGGATGATGCCGTTCTTTACCACCAGACCGACCATCAAAATAATCCCCATGAAGGAAGAAACGTTCAGCGGGGTTCCGGTGAGGATCAGCATGGCGAAAACCCCCAGCAGCGACAGCGGCGCGGCAGAAAGAATAATCAATGCGGCGCGGAAACCTCGGAACTGGGCGACGATCACGGTGAAGACCGCGGCGAGCGCCAGGCCCAGCACAAACAGCAAATCTCGGAATGTGCTCTGCTGGCTTTCATATTGCCCGCCGATGTCGTACGTGCAGCCCGGCGGAAGTCTCGTTCGTTGCAGGACGCGCTGGACATCGCCAATGGCGCCGCCCAGATCGCGGTTCTGCAGCCGCGCTGTGAGCGCCACCATCAACCGCTGGTTTTCGCGCGCAAGCTGATTGGCTCCGCGCACTTCCTCGACGCGCGCCAGCGATGCGAGCGGCACAATCTGTTTCGCGGGGGTGATGATGGGAAACTGCTGGACGCTCGCGAAGTTGTACCGGAAGGCATCCGGAAACCGGACGCGGATGCCGATGGTGTGATCGCCGACGCGAAACGATGTGCTCGTGACACCCAGGAGTCCTGCGCTGACTTGTTGCGACACCTGCTCGACCGTCATTCCCACGCGGCCAGCCGCCCCCGGCTCGATGTGGTACACAATCTCGGGATTGCCCTTCTGGAGGCCTTTGAAATCCACGATGCCGGGAATTTTCTCAATCTTCGGCCCGATTTCGTTGGCGGCTTGTTCGAGCACCGCCATGTTGTCGCCGAAAATTTTCACCTCCACGGGCTCGGGCGTGCCTTCGAGGTCGCCAATCATGTCTTGCAAAATCTGCACGAATTCCACCGAAATCCCCGGAACATTCCCCGTAATGCGACTCCGCAGATCGTTGATGACTTCTTCAATGTCCCGTTTGCGTTCTGAGCGCGGCTTGAGGCGCACGAGAATGTCGCCGGTGTTTTGCTCCGTGGCATAGAGGCCGAACTCCGCGCCGGTACGGCGGGTGAACCCGGCGGTCTCCGGCAGCTTCGCGATGCGCGCCTCGATGTCGCGCAGGATGCGGTCCGTTTCCGCGAGCGAGGTGCCGGGCGGCGTGCGGTAATCGAGGACAAAGCTGCCTTCGTCCATCTCCGGCAAGAAACCGGTCTCGAGCCACGTGTAAAGGAAGACGGCAAGGCCAAGCGACGCCAGCGTGACCAGCGCGACGATCTTTGTCTTCCCCAGTGCCCAGCGCACGGAGCGCTCGTATGTGCGCAGCACCGGCTCGATGAAATGCTCGGCGGAAGTCCGGTACGCGCCAGGACGAAGGAACCGCTCGCACAGCAGGGGAACCAGGGTCACCGCGAAGATGAGCGAGAGCAACACGGAACAGGCCAGCGTAAGGCACAGCGCGCGGAAGAATTCGCCGACCACGCCACTGAGCAAGCCGAGGGGAAGAAACACGACCAGTGTCGTGGCGGTGGAGCCCACCACGGGGGCAAGCAATTCGCGCGTGCCTCGTTCGGCGGCCACGCCGAGCGGCTCACCCAGTCCCAGGTGCCGGTAAATGTTTTCAATCACAACGACGGCGTCGTCAATAATCAGCCCGATGGCAATGGCCAGTCCGCCGAGCGACATAAGATTGAGCGTGCCGCCGAAGAATCCCAGAAAGAAGAACGTGGAGATGACGCAGAGCGGCAGCGTCGTGGCGGCGATCAGCGTGGTGCGCACTTCGCGGAGAAACAAGAACAAAATGAGCACGGCCAGCACGGCGCCGATCAGAATGGCGTCGCGGACGTTGCCCATCGCCGAAGAAACGAATTCGCCGAGATCGTAGACCACCGTGAGGTGCAGCGTCTGCTCGATGGCGTTGCCGGGATGCGCGGCGATTTGCCGGATCTGCCCGGCGATGTCGAGAATGTTGCCGCCAATCTGCCGCGAGATATTCAGCAGCGCCGCGGGGCGGCCGTTGCCGGTGATCAGCGTGCGGCGGTCTTCGACGCCGTCGCGTACCTCGGCAATATCCCGAAGGCGCAACGGCGATTGCCCTTCGATGGCCACGACACTGTTGCGAATGTCCTCGAGCGAAGTGAATTGGCTCGTGGCCAGCACCAGGTACTGCGCATAGTCCTTTTGCAGCCGCCCAACCGAACTGATTTCGTTGGTGGCGCGCAACCGCTCGGCAACGTCTACCAGCGACAGGTGGTGAGCGAGCGCGCGCTGCGGGTCCACGATGACGGAGACTTCCCGGGTGTCGCTGCCCTGGACAATCACCTGGCCGACGCCGGGGATGCGGCTCAACAGGGGCCGGAGAATGTAGTAAGCCTTGTCGCGCAAATCTTGGCCGGGCACATCGCCATTGAGGATGAGGCTGACCACAGGAAAGACGGCCGGTGTGAGGCGCTCAACTTGTACCTCGGTCTCGGGCGGGAGGCTTCCGCGCGCTTCCGCGACGCGTGCCTGGACAAGCTGTAGGGCGTACTGCATGTCCATGGCGGGGTTGAAAAGAATGGAAATTTCGCTCGAGCCGCGGATGGTCTTCGAACGGACGCGCCGCATGCCAAGCACGGTGCCGGCCGCCTCCTCGAGCGGCCGCGTTATTGTTACCAGCATGGCGTCCGGGGCGAGGTCACCGGAATGCGCCAGGATGACAACGCGGGGAAAATTCAGTTCGGGATAGATATTGCTGGGGAGCGAGAAGATGGAGAGGAAGCCGGCGACGAAAAGGAATCCCGTCACCAGGAACACCGCGAAGCGGTTGCGCCGGCAGAAGGCAACCACGTTCACGGGTTGGGAGTCTCCTTGGAGTCCGCTTTCTTGCCGGCTGCCGGAGCAGCGCCTTTTACGCGAACCTTCGCTTTGTCGCCAAGCCCGTAGCCACCCGCGAGGATTATCGTGTCGCCGGCCTGCACGCCGGAAAGCAACTCGACCGCGTCATGCGTCTGGATGCCAAGCTGGACTTGGACGGCCGTGGCCGCGTCGCCATTCACTTTGTACACGCGGGCAGCGCCCTGCTCATCGCGGTAGATGGCTTGCGGCGGCACGGTAAGCACGCCCCGATGCTTGTCTGCGGGCGCTTCCGCGGTGAGCACCATGCCGAGGCGCAACAGACCGCTCGGATTGGGGAAGCGCACGCGAACCAGTCCCGCATTGGTCATTGGATCCACGGCAGGCGAAACCGCAACGGCGCGGCCGGTGAAGGTTTTTCCCGGGAACGCGTCGCTCGCGATCGTCAATGTCTGTCCAACGTGAATTCTTGTCAGGTACGCGGCGGGAACGCTGGCGAGCAACTCCACTTCTCCATAACTAGCCACTTCGACGACGGGCTGCGCCGCCGTGCCGTCCACCTGCTCGCCCACGTTGACGAAGCGCTTTACCACCATCCCGGCCAGCGGCGAAACGATCTCGGTGCGTGAAAGCTGCCGGCGCGCAAGCGATAGCGACGCTTCGGCCTGCTGCAGCGCCGCCTGGGCCACGGTGGCCTGCGTGCGTGCGTCTTCCAATTCCTTTCGCGCTGCGATCCCCCGGCTGAAAAGATTCTCATCGCGCGCCAGGTTGAGTTTGGCGTTTTCGAGATTGGCTTTGGCCTGAGCTTCGACGGCAGCCGCCTGGGTGAGCTGATCCCGGTAAATGTGATCCTCAATCTTCGCGAGCAATTGTCCGGAGGCGACGCGGTCGCCTTCGGCCACTTTCATTTCGGCAATGCGGCCGGCAACGAACGAGCTGACGCGGACGTCCTGGTTTGGCGGTGCGGCGATGGTGCCGGTGAGATGCAGCGTATCGCCGATATCCGCGCGCTGAACCTGCGTAAGCGTGACCTCAGCGATGGCGTTCGCGCCGCCGGCCTCGTCTTCGTCACCGGAGGCCTTGTGCGTGCAGCCGCTGGGGCCAACGGCGAGCAGCAGCAGCGCCGTCAGAGTAAGAAACCGTCTCATGCGGTTCACCGGATCGCTCCTTTAATCGAGAGGCGCGCCCACAATTTCTTCCAGATCCGCGAATGCCGTTTGCAAGGCAAGCAGGCTGTCCAGATACTCGCGCTCGGCTTGCTGAACGCTGTGCTGTGCGTTAAGCACGGTCAGCAGGCTGGCGCGGCCGGCGCGGTAACTTTCTTCCGCCAGGCTTTCGAAGCGCTGCACCGCGGGCAGCAGCGTGCGCCGATAGAGGTCCACTTCGGTCTGACGCGTGGACCACTCATAGTAACCTGCTTCGACGCGTCCGGCGACGGCGCGGCGCGTAGCCGCGACTTGGCTGTCGAGCACCCTTGAAGCGGCTTGCGACTGCGCCAACTCGCCCTGGTTGCGCGAAAAAATCGGCAGAGCAAACGAAATCTGGCCGCGCGGGCCAACGCGGAACCCTCCCGGGCCCGGCGAATTGAAATCCGTTCCGAACTGGAGATCAACTGTGGGGATGCGCTCGGCTTCGAGCAGCGCGCGATGGCTTTGCTCGATCTTCAGTTCCTGAGCAAGGCGCAACAATTCCGAATTGGAAGCCTGTGCGTGCGTCACAAGGTCCGCGAGAGTTACCGCCGGCGGCAGCTCCTCGAGCGGGGCCAGCTCCCACGCGGTTTCCGGCGGCTCGTTCAATACCAGGTTCAGCTCGCTGAATGCCACCTTCTCGTGCTGCTTCGCGACGGCCAGCTCAGTTTCCGCGCGGGCCATTTCGAGGTCGGCCTGGAGAACTTCCAATTGCGCTACTTCACCGGCCTCGAATCGCGCCTGTGCGATCTCGCGGACACGCCGCGCCAGATCCAGCGCGCGCTGCTGCTGCGCCGTGAAGGCCCGCGCGCGGGCTGCCGTGTGATAGGCCTCGCGGACTCGGCGGCGGACTTGGCGGGCCACGGAATCGATTTCGACGCCGCTCAGGAAGTCTTCCTGCCGCGCGAGTTCGATGCGGCGCCCGCGCTTTCCGCCGACTTCCACCGGCTGGTCGAAGAAGAGGCCTTCGTGCGGGGTGTCGCGCAACGCGGTGAAGTTAAACGTGGGGTTGGGAATCTGGCGGGCAATACGAATCCCGGCCTGAGAAACTGCGCGGCGAAGGCGCGCCGTAGCGAGATCCAGATTTTGCTGGCTGGCACGGTCGAGCGCGTCGCGCAGCGTCAATGTGACCGGCGGCGCAGGCGCAGCTTGCTTCGCCGGCAGCTGCTGCGCAAAGGCAGCCATCGGCAACAACAGACAGAGCGTCGCGAGGATTCGCAAAATCTTTCACCCTTCACAAAGGATACGCCGCCGGCGCGCGCAACGTTCCAAGTGTCCCCGGCGAACGCCAGGGAGCGATACGCCGACGCGGGGATTATAGCCTGTCAGAAACGCCGAAGCAGAGCCTCTTCTGGGACGCAAACGTTCGCCGTCGGGTTCCACAAGGTTATCGCGAAGAGATTGGGCAGATTGCCTATTTGACGCGAGCGGCGCAGGGCACTCGTCCAGCTTTGACGGGATTGCCATCACCGACCGGGTCATCGCCCGTTTGTTTTTTCAGGAGAGAAAACCCGGAAGGAACCACTCGGGCTCAGTGCGCGATGCGGACGTTATGCACGCCACTGAAGAACGATGTTGCCGTGCCCGCAGCCTGCGGTAACCACCACATCCGCCGCACCCAGTCGTAGTGGCTGGTCATCATCCGGCGCCCGAGAAAATCCATCAGCGCAGGACTGGCCTGCACGGCGAAATACATTGCGTTTGAGTGCGAAAAGGGCCGCAGCATAGGATTTGACTCCCGGCCCTGGCCGCTCGAAACCGCCCGCCTTGTGGACCACGCGTCAAACGTCGCTGCGCTATGAGAGCTGATTACCAGCGCATACCACAAACGGCGGTTCGCAACGGTTTCGGAAGGATGCAGTCCGGGGCGCAGCGGCTGTCCCGGCGCCATGCTGCTGGCGGAAGAAGACTCCGCGACTCGCAGGTCGAGATGCGCCGGAAGAATCGCGTCAGGAGGGCCCAACTCAGAGCGTTTCACCGAAGCGAGCGATGGCGTGTCGGTGGAAAAAGGAATGTCGGGCGGCTCGAGAGAGAAGTCCGCAAAGGAAGAATGATCTGTTCCACCCGCGACAGAATCTCTTGCCGGTAGCAAGGGACGCGCCGGCGCAAAGGCAGCGATTTCCACGACGGCAGGCTCGTCATTCCCGCCAGTTGATGCTGCAACGTGCATCTGCGGAGCAGGGAGAAACAGAAGCGCCAGACTCAGAAGCATCGAATTCCCCTCGGTTGGAAGCGGAGGCCCCCTTCAGGTTCGGATGACACCCGTTCAACACAAAGAAGCGAATGCATCCAGGTGAAGGGAGAGCAAGGAGTATGCCAATCATCGTGAAAGATAAGCCCGTAGAGAACCTGCACTAAAGTTCTTACAATGAATGGAGTAGAAGCCTTTTCGGAATCGAAAGGACTGCAAGAACGATCCGAAGGTGCCCAATTAATTTCCACAAAGCTCCCTAAGAGTCCCTTTAAGTCGAACAGGTACTTCCACTTCAAGTCCATCGCCTCATGCAAGAGTAAGCTCTTAGAAAGTGGCACGCGATGGGTGAATGGTTTCAATCGTAATGGTTCGCGAGTCATGGTAAGACCACGGGGCGAAGTACCAGAAGGCTAGTACCGGCTTTTTCAAGCCCGTCAGGGCTAAACGCCCGGTGGCTTTCCTCGCCTCTCCGTCTGTTATAATCCCGCGCGATGCAGCGCCAATCGGGTCCCCCGTCGGCAGCTAAGAGGAAGTCCAAAGACTCGCCGGGTGAGCCGCCCGGCCCGGCTTTCCGGCCCCCTCGGTTCATCGCCCTGGAGGGTCCAATCCGCGTCGGTAAATCCACCCTCGCGAAGGTTCTTGCCGAGCGCCTGCACGCCCGCCGA
>DASWCG010000344.1:0-2950 GCA_036390175.1 Candidatus Acidiferrales bacterium
CGCCTCTCAACTTCTTTCTTTTCACACTCTTGCGAATTCTGGGCGTCTAAGTCCTTTAGAATCCACTCTTACGCGAACGCCCTGCAAGAGTATGAAAACACGTGACTTTAACCCCTTTAGAATCCGCTCTTACAGCACCCCATTGTGTAATCCTCTCATAAGAAATAACTTAACAAAACACGGGGGTAGGGGGGAGGGGTCCGGGATTCAGTGGCACAGCCACTCCTGGCTGTGCGCCGTCGAATTCATCTGCGTCCTCTGCCCTCCGCCATTTCTGCTATGCTCGTTCGCGTGAACCAGGATGAATAAAAAACTCTCCATCCCAGCTTTCGTCCTGCTCCTGGGCGGAGCCGCGCTTGCCATGCCCTTCGTCGCCGCGCGATCTCCCCAGGTTCCCGTTCAGAATCCTCCCGCGCCTCAATCGTCCCCGGAAATCCCCACCCATCCGGTTCTGGGCGTGGTAGTCCTCGACCCGGCGCACGGCGGGATTGATACGGGCGCTCGCGGAGGCGGCGGTATTCGCGAGAGCGAAGTGGTGCTCAATTTTGCGGGACAAATTCGCAGCGTTCTCGAACGTGCCGGATTCCGGGTCATCCTCACGCGCGAAACGAACGACAACCCGTCGTTCGACGAGCGCTCCATCATCGCCAACGCCCAGCGCGGCGCGATTTTTATTACCCTGCACATCGCCTCTACCGGCACACCCGGCACGGCGCGCGTGTACTCGCTGGCCCTCGCGCCAACCCCATCGCAAGCGGCCGCAGCGGCAGGCGCTCCATCGGGCGCTTCGCCTGCTCCGGCAACGCCGATTTCGCCGGGAAATGCGCCGGCCGTTCTGCCAGCCGGCGCTTCCGGGATTCTCGTCTGGGACCGCGCGCAAGTTCCCTTCCTGGATCTGAGCCAGCGGCTGGCGGACATCATGCAGGTGCAGCTCTCGCAGAGGTTCCGCGGCTCGCCCACTCTGCCGCTGACGGCGGCGGTTCGCCAGTTACGCACCGTCGGGGCTCCCGCGATCGCCGTTGAACTTTCCAGCGTCTCCGTGGAAGACAACAGCGAGATCACGAGCATGGGGCCGCGCTTGGCCGATGGCGTCGTCCAGGCGGTAATGGCTTTTCGGTCGTACTATGAATCTTCGACAGTGCTTCCTGGGGTTGGAGGGGGGCGCTGATGCCTCGGTGGACGCGTTGGACGGTGTTTGTGCTGCTGCTCTCGGTCTTCACCGCCGCCTTTTATCTTCCCAGCTTGCGCCGGCACGCCAACCAGCTTCGCAAGGCCGAGCGCACGCAGGGAGAAGCGCTCCGCGAAATCGAACAGCCCAAAATCGCTACGCCCACAGACGTCAAGGTGAAGGCCAAGCTCTTTTGGGCCATGGCCGATAATCAGGGAACGCTCGCGCCGGTTGAAATCGAGCTGGGCCTTTCTGCGGATCCCGTGCTTCGGGCAAAGCAGGTCCTCGACACCTTGATCGCCGGGCCGGTGGATTCGGACCTCCGCACGCTTCCTTCCGACGCCGTGCTTCTCGAGTTTTACCTGATGAAAGACGGCACGGCCATCGCCGATTTTTCCGAAGCCCTGGCGACGGAGCTTCCTTCCGGCATTCAGAGCGAACAGCTCGCCGTGGATTCCCTCGCGCGCACCCTCGAAGCCAATGTGCCTCAAGTCCGCCGGATGAAAATCCTGATTCACGGCCAGGAAGTGGATACCCTCGCCGGCCATCTGGACCTCACCGGCTTCTTCCTGGTTCGGGCGCCGGCGCCGCTCGTTGCGGCGGCGGACACTGCTTCCAAGTTGACACCCGTTGCCTCTCCCGGCAAACTGAGTTCGCCGGCGAGCAAACCTTGAGCTTCGCCGCTCGGATTATTTGGAATTTCCCGGAGGCTGTGTGCGAAACGACGGTCGCGCCGCCGACCAAATGCGGCCCGTCAAACTGACGCCCGATTTTATTTCCACCGCGGAGGGCAGCGTCCTCATCGAGGTGGGAAAGACGCGAGTCGTCTGCACGGCCAGCGTGGACGACGGAGTCCCCCAGTTTCTAAAGGGCTCCGGCAAAGGCTGGGTTACCAGCGAATACGGAATGCTGCCGCGCGCCACCGAACAACGCACGCCGCGCGAAGCCGCCCGGGGAAAGCAGTCCGGCCGCACGCTCGAGATCCAGCGGCTCATCGGCCGGTCGCTTCGCGCCGTCATGAACCAGCAGAGCCTCGGCGAGCGCACCGTCTGGGTGGATTGCGACGTCATCGAAGCCGATGGCGGCACGCGCACCGCATCCGTCACCGGCGCGTTTGTGGCGCTGGCGCTGGCGTTCGAGCGGCTCGTCGCCGCCGGAATTTTGAAGACTTTGCCGCTCACCGACACGGTCGCCGCCACCAGCGTCGGCCTGGTGGACGGCAAGGCCATGCTGGATCTGGCCTACGATGAAGATTCGCGCGCCGAAGTCGATATGAATGTGGTCATGACCGGCAGCGGCAAATTTGTCGAAATTCAAGCCACCGCCGAAGGCCGCCCGTTTGCCGGCGCCGAGATGCAAGACCTTCTGGCGCTCGCCGCCGCAGGCATCCGCCGGCTTACGGAACATCAGCGGACTTTGCTTCCTGCACACTTCAGTGCCCGCGCCCGCTAAACTTTTTCTCGCCTCGTCCAACACAGGAAAGCTCCGCGAGTACAGCGCTCTCGCCGAAAAGTTTTCTTCTCCGCAATCTCTCGAGATCGGGGCTCTGTCGAGCTTCGGCGCTTTGCCGCCGTTCTCCGAGAACGCTCCGACGTTCGCCGAGAATGCTGCCGGAAAAGCGCTGCATTACAACCGCGTGACGCACGAAGCGGTCTTCGCCGATGATTCGGGTTTGGTTGTCCCGGCGCTCCGCGGCGCGCCCGGAGTTCACTCCGCGCGTTACGCCGGTGAACACGCCGGCAACGCGGAACGCATCGCCAAACTGCTCGTGGAAATGCGCGG
>DASWCG010000345.1:0-4014 GCA_036390175.1 Candidatus Acidiferrales bacterium
GTTTTCCCGATTCTGCTGGCGGCAGGAAGTTCAGGCCGGCTGGGTTTTCCGAAGCCGCTGGCGCGCTTCGGAGAAAAGACCGCTCTCGAGATTGCGGTGGCGAATTGCGCCGGGCTGGCGCCTCCGGTTGTTGTTTTAGGAAGCGATGCCAACCTGGTTCGACCGGCCGTACCGCGGGGATTGCGTGTCGTCATCCATCAACGCTGGCGACGGGGCCAACTCAGCTCGCTTCTGGCCGGCCTGCGCAAGGTTCCGCGAGATGCGGCGTTCTTAATCTATCCGGTGGACCATCCCTTACTCACCCGGGCCATCGTCCAGCGGCTTGTTCGGGCGTTTGAAAGACGTAAGGCGCGCTATGCGATTGTTATGCCCATCTTCGGAAGGCGCCCAGGACATCCGGTGATTTGCGAAGCGGAAATCCGCCGGGAACTGAGGCGAGGGGATACGGCGCGCGAGGTTGTTTACCGGGAACCCAGGCGAATACTCAAAGTCCGCATGAAAACAGCGGCGGTGTGCCGGGATTTCGATTCTCCCGCAACTTACTTCGAATGTCTTCGAAGTTTCCCGGCGCGCCGCGCTTGAACTCGTGCATCCCCTGGCTGACCTAATCGTCCGCCCGTGCCCAAGCGAACCCGGCTGCGATCACCGCAAGGGAAAAGACAATCAATCCAGATCCGGCTATCGCGAGGACTCTGCCCATCGCGGCACGTCCGGGGTTTTCCAAAACAACGCCGAGCGGGAAAACAAAGGAACCCAGAAGCAGCGCCAGGGCAAGCCAGAAGCGGCGCGACTGGCCATACGGAATGCGGTCGAAGGCAATTCCCAGAACAATAAGGAGCATGGCCAAACCAATCCAGTGGCCATGGGCATCCACCTGGCGAATATATACATATTGCGCGGCGCTGTAGGCCTGCAGCGCCGCCTGCGACGCCGCCGGATTGCGCTCTGCGGCCTTCGCGAAGCTCGCTGACAAAGAAGAGCCGATATTGTCGAGCGCCTGATGCTCAGCAAAAACCGCATACCAGAGGCCATAGCTCATTCCCCAGATCGCGAGCAGAAGACCACCGACGAGAAGAAGTTTTCGCGAACGGCTCATCGCGTTGCTCCGGCGGGGCTGTCGAGATGCCCGGTGTATCGGAGTATCCCGACCCACATTCCCAGCAGCGAGAGAATCACGAGCAATCCGCCGAAATCGGCGAGACCGCCCGCCACCAACCCGAATCTGATTTCGAGCAGCACGCAGACCGGAAGCATGACGGAACCCAGCAAGAGTATCTGTGCCCAGCGGAGTTTCCATTTGGCGCTGAGGTCCACGTAGGGCTGAAAGAAGGCCAGGATGAAGGCTAGCAAACCAAACTCGATAACGTGCGCGTGGGCGGCGATCTTGACAGCTTTGTCGCCCTGGAGGTTGCCATAATCGGCGAGAGCCTTTGTCACTGCGGAGGCGTCATGCGCGGCCGCGCCCGACGTCATCGCTGTGAGAATGGAAGTGTCGAGCGCTTCGTGACGATCCAAATCCAGCAGCGCATAGTAGCCGCCATGAAGGAAGCCCAACAGAACAAAGAGCACGCCGCCCGCCATCAGGAGGCTGCATTCCCGGCTTCGGGTTGACAAAAGAGCATCGCTCAGGGCACGGTTACGGGCCCGAAAGTTTTTCCACAATCCAAAGAGTTCCCCGGCGCAGGCGACAATCACCAGAAACCCGCCCAAGTCGGCGAAGATGCTGGCCCAGCCGATGGCTTCGAGCGGGCTATAGGCCAGCCCGACGTAATGGATGAGGAAGACACCCACCGGCAGAAGCGCCGCGCCGGAAATCAGAAGGGCCGCGAGGCGCTTCTTCGCGGCTTCGCTGAGCGTCACCCACGGCTGAATGATAGCGAGCATCAGGGCGAGGTAGCCGAAATCAATCACGTGGACGTGGGTATCGACTTTGGTGCCGCGGTTTTCGAGAAAGCTCCCGACGTCGCGGAAATGGGAGAGCACCGCAGCCGAATCGCCGGCCAGAGCAGCCTGCGCCGCACCGGCAAGGCTCGAGCCGACGTGCCCCGCATTCTGATGCAGGACAAAGACTGCGAAAATGTCGCCAAAAATCATTCCCACCAGAATCAGGCCAATGCCGCCGAGGACCAGCAGCCGGCGGGCGCTGAGTGGCGCAAAGCCTTCCCTGCTTAGCGGGGCAGGCATCGCGCTCATGGAGTGGTCTTTCGTTGGCATTCGCCGTCTCGCGGCTCGTAGCTAGAATCCGGCAGGCCCCGCAGCGGACTTACTGCGAAACGCCGGCATGACGCGCTGCGCGAATAGCGCCTGCGTCTTGATGGATTTCCAGTGATCGAGCCCGCCGAAATTCGAAACGATGGCCAGCTCGGCGATATCCTCAACAGCCTGCAAGTCACGGATCTGGCCGATAACTTGCTTCGGGGTGCCGATGAAGGCGATTCCCTGCCCGACGATTTCGTCGTAGGTGAGTTTGGTGAGCGATTCGAGCGCGCCGCTGGCGTAAAAGGCGTAACCCTTCGCGCGCAACTCGGCTTTCTTCGCTTCGCTCTGGAGCGAGTCAATGGGGGACGCGTTAAACGCGAGAAAATTATGCAGCGCCATTTCGACTTCGCGGCGAATCACCGAGGCATCGTCATCGAGATACACGGGGCGGATGTACACGATGTTCGGGGCATGACCCTGGCTGAGGCAGGCTTGCTTATAGATCTTCAACGGCCCTTCGAGGACTTTGTAAGGAAGCAGAGGAGGAACAAAGATGCCCCAGCCGCGCTCGCCGGCCATGCGATACGTTTCGTCGCTCGTGCCGCCGGTAAACAACGGCGGGTAGGGCTTTTGCAACGGCTTCGGCACCACGGATACGTCTTGCACGTTGTAATGTTTTCCGGCAAATGAAAACTTATCCTGAGTCCAGGCGCGAATCAGGATTTCAATTGCTTCGCTGTAGCGCGGCTTGCTTTCTTCCAGGGGAACATCCGACGGGCCAAACAGCCAGGCATGCCCACGCCCGAGACCGCATTCGAGCCGCCCGTTGGTCAGGATGTCGGCTTCGCCAATCATTCCCGCAAGGCGCATGGGATTCTCGAGCGGGATGGTGAGCAGCGCGGTGCGAAAACGAATCCGCGAAGTGCGCTGCGCCGCCGCGGCGAACATCGCCAGGGGGTTTGCGGAGATGGAGAATTTTGGAAAGAAATGGTGCTCAATGACGGAGTAGACGTCGAATCCTACCTGGTCGGCGTGCTCGATCTGCCGGAGAATCTCCCAGGTCAACTCGGCGTGAGACTTTTCCGGCGCCGCCTGCATCTCAGCGTAGATTCCGAACCGCATTGACGGACCCGCCCTTCCCTTGAAATGCAGGCGTCTTCGGGCAAAAATAGCCTGCCGGCTCAGGACGCGTTATACCCCAAAGCGGAGAGGAATCACAACCCCGGTCAATAACGCTGGATAGCGAGCGGTCACTTATTCTGTCTATGAGAACTCAAACTTACGTTTCCTTGCTTCGCGGGATCAACGTCAGCGGGCATAAAATCATTAAAATGGAGCAGCTTCGGAAATCGTCCGAAGCACTTGGCCTGGGTGATGTTCAGACGTACGTTCAAAGCGGGAACGTTGTTTTCAAGGCACCCAAGCAATCTTCGGAGGTCTTGTCGAACAAGATCCGGGAAAAGATAGCGCGTGATTTTGGGTTTTCCGTCCCGGTCATCATCCGCTCTTCGGAAGAAGTGCGCAGAGCGATCAAGAACAACCCGTTTTTGAAACAGAGAGGGATCGACTCATCCAAACTCCACGTCACTTTCTTATCCAAAGCTCCTGAGAAGGACAGCTTGAAGGCTCTCGAAGCGCTGACCGCAAGGCCGGACCAGTTTCGCTATTCGGGCAGAGAAGTCTATCTTTATTGTCCTGATGGTTATGGAAGAACGAAATTGTCCAATAACGCGCTCGAAAGGGTTCTCGGGGTCACTGCGACAACCCGAAATTGGAATACCGTGAACAAACTCTACGAAATGTCGCTGAAATGAG
>DASWCG010000346.1:0-11824 GCA_036390175.1 Candidatus Acidiferrales bacterium
TTCAGCCGGCAGACGTCGAAGTATCCTTCGATCTTTTGATTCACGCCTCCGATGCACTGGATGTCGCCTTGCTGGTTCACCGAGCCGGTCACGGCGATGTCCTGGCGCAACGGCAGGCCGGAGAGCGCGGAAAGGAGCGCATAGATTTCCGTCGAGCTGGCGCTGTCGCCGTCAATACCCGAGTAGGATTGCTCGAAGCAGATGCTGCCCGCCAGCGAAAGCGGCTTGTCCTGCGCGAACTTCCCGCGCAGATAGCCGGCGATGATCTGCATCCCTTTGTCGTGAAAACGCCCGCTCAGATTCGCTTCGCGTTCGATGTTGATCAGGCCGGATTTGCCCAGCGCGGCGGAAGCGGTGATGCGCACGGGCTTGCCGAACGCGTAGCCGCCGATTTCCATCACGCTCAGCCCGTTCACCTGGCCGACGCGCGAACCGGCCGTGTCAATCAGCAGCGTCCCTTCCTGAATCATCTCCCGGAGTTTCGTTTCCACCAGGTTGTGGCGCTCGATCTTGGATTCGATGGCGCTGCGCACGTGCTTGGCGGAGACCGGAGACTCGCCGAGTTCGCTGGCGATGTAGCACGATTCCCGCGCCAGGTCCGCGATGTCCACGAACCGGGCCGTCACCTTGCTCCGGCGGCCCGCTCGGCGCACGCCATATTCGAGCATGGCCGCGAGCGCCGCGCGGTCGAACGGGCAGAGTCCTTCCGCTTCGCTCAGCTTTCGCAGCCGCCCGCCATACTCGTTGATGACCTCCTCGGTCATCACCATCTCTTCATCGAATTCCGCCCGCACTTTGAAAATCTTCCGGAAATCCTCCTCGTATTCGTAGAGCAGCTCGTACATGTTGCGGTCGCCGATCAAAACAATCTTGATATTGATGTCGATGGCCTCGGGCTTCAGCGCCGAGGCGCCAAACGGGAAGAAGACGTCAATCGGCTGGATTTCCAGCCGGCTGTGGTTCAGCGTGCGCTTCAGCGTCCGCCAAACGCCCGGCTCGGTCAGCGCGTCCATCGCGTACATAATCAAATAACCGCCGTCGGCGCGCAGGATGGAACCCGCCCGCAGGTCCATGAAATCGGAATTCCAGCCGCCGCGCGAATCATAGCTTCGCTGAATGGTGCCGAACAGATTGGCATAGGTGGGCGTGGTTTCGAAAATAATGGGACAGGAATCCGCTTCGTTGTGCGCCAGAATCACGTTGACGCCGTACATGCGAAAAGGATCCCGTTCGCTCGGAGAAGATTTCGGCCCGCCGTCGCCCGGGGTCTGCTGCTGTTCTTCTTCGCCCTCTCTTTCCTTGAACGGATCCAGATTGTCGAGCAAATGATGGCGAACCTCTTCCAGATATTCTTCGACGCTGGGTGCCTTATATTTCTCTTTCAGCTCTTCGATCACGCCATCCACCAGCACCGAGGCGGCTTCCTGCTCCAGGTAGCTCAGTTCGCTGGCCAGTTCCCGCGAAAGCGTAAGGGTTTTCCGGTAGACCACCGTGAATTCCTGCCGGAACATCTCGTACTTGCGCTCGATTTCCTCGGCCACCGGCGCTTCGAGCTTGCCCTCGTGCACCAGCTTGGTGACGTCTTCGATGGGCACCATCTGGCCTTCCAGCACCGGAAAAATCTCGGGGAGCGCCACGGCCCCCACCTGCATGTGGCCCAGGGCGAACTGTTCGCGCGCGATGCGCCGCGTGAAATCGTCCATCAACTCTTTCTCGCGCACCGTGAAGCGGTCCACGATCCGCCCCTTCTGACGCTGGAACGGCTCCCCTTCGAACACCTGCGGGATGCGCCGCCGCAGAAATTCGATCCCCGACTGCACGTCTTTTTTGAATGGGTTGGCCTGGCCGCGCGGCAGCGCGAGCAGTCGCGGCCTGTCTGGGTTTTTGAAATTATGGACGTAGCAGCGGTCCAGCGAAGCCTTCGTGGCCGGCTGAATCTCCTCGATCATCCGCGAAATCATGCCGCCGCGGCTGGTGCCGGCCAGGCCGCACACAAACATGTTGTAGCCCGGCGCAGAAAGTTCCACGCCCATCTTCAGGGCGCGCAACGCGCGCTCCTGCCCGATGACGCCTTCCCGGGGCTCTGCCTGCGCCGTTGTTGCGAACGGAATGCGCGCGGAGTCGCACCGCCACCGAAGCTTTTCGGGGGGAAGCTCAGCCGGCCGTGGTGCGGGCTTCAGGGTCATGAAGCGGCTCCGAGCGGGCTACTCTAGCACAGCGCCATCGCTTGCCAAGCGAAACCGGCAGCCGGGGTTACACCGGCGCCATCGGGTGCGTTTCCGCCGACCGGAAATAAACGTCAAGAACACCGGCAGTCGTCGCCACGACAATCGGCCCCAGGACCAGCCCCAGCATTCCGAATACGCCCACGCCGCCGATCACGCTGATGAATACCAGCAGGGCGTTCAGCCGCGTCCGCCCGCCCAGCAGCATGGGCCTCAGAAAACTGTCCACCGTGCCCGCAACACCGGCGCAAATTCCGGCGAGCACGAGCGCGCGGCCCGGATGCCCGTTGACGGCAAGCCAGATTGCCGCCGGGGCCCAGATCAATCCCGAACCGACGGCGGGAATCAGCGACACGAATGCCATGCACACGCCCCAGAACAGCGGCGTGGGAATCCCCACAACCGCAAAAGAAATTCCCCCGGCGATTCCGTGGACGGCGGCAAGGATCAGGCTGGTGGTCACGCTGGCGAAAATCATGTTGCGCGCTTCGGAGATCATGGTGTCGCGGTGGACTTCCTCGAAGGGCAGCAGCCGGCGCACGGCGTTTACGATGCCGCCTCCATCGCGAAAGAAGAAAAAGAGCGCAAACAGCATTACGAAGAGATCAAAAACAAAGGACGCCACGTTTCGCAGCACCGCGCCGAGCCGCGTCGCAAGGAATTCCGCTATGCGCCCTGCCGCCTGTTTCACAAGAGTGGACAAATCCGCCGCGCCGCCGGGGAATGCACCCGCAGGCGCGTGTTTCGTGATCCACTCCCACGCGCGCGCCAAAGATGGCGCCTGCCCTTCCACGAGGCCGCGCTCGATAGCCCGCGTGGCCTCCAACGCCTCGCGGATAAACAGCGACACCAGGAACAAGGCCGGCAGAATCAGGATTAGCGTGACGCCCGCGGTGCTCAGCGCCGCCGTGCGGGTCTTTCCCAGGCGCTTCTCCAGCCGCTCGTGAAGCGGATAGAAGAAGACCACCAACACGCCGGCCCAGCCCAAGGGCACCAGAAACGGCTCGAAAATACGATAGACCAAGTAGGCCAGGAGAAAGAGAACGGCGTAAAACAGGACCGTTGTGAGGCGGTCACTCGAGGAGATTCCGGACTTCGTCGCGGGTCTCATCCTCAGTATATAATCGGGCTCGCCAGACGGAGCGCCGGCCGCTTTCCGAAGCGGCAGGTGGATTTATGGCTCAAGAATCCCCATCGCTCACCGCATACCAACTCCGCGTACTCGCTGTACTCGCTTTGATTAACTTTGTCAACTTCGCCGAACGCGGCGTTGTGCCTCCTCTGGTGCCTTTGCTGAGAGGCGAGTTTGGCGCATCGAGCGCGCAGCTTGGCTTGTTGCAAGTCGTCCTGCAGGCGGTGCTGGCGGTTGCCAGCATTCCCTTCGGTTTGTTTGCCGACCGCTGGAGCCGCACGCGCGTGATTTCCTTCGGAGTGATTTTCGCCGGCGCAGCAACCGTTCTCAGCGGCATGGCAACCACATTCACGATGCTCCTTGCGGCGCGCGCTTTGGTCGGCGTGGGCGAAGCCGCGTATGCGCCGGCCGGGCAATCCATGATTTCCGGCGCGTTCTCTGTGCAGAGCAGAGCCCGCGCGCAGGCCATCTTCGCCGCCGGAATGCTGCTGGGCGGAGCCGCGGGACAACTGTTGGGCAGCGTGATTGGCGATGCCTTTGGCTGGCGGCGCGCATTCATTTATATCGGGATTCCCGGGACTGCGTTTGTGCTCGCCGTAGTGGGAATGGCGGAGCCTCCGCGCGGGCCGAGGTCCGAGGCGATTCCGCTGCGGTTGCTGCTGGGAGTGCCAGCGTTTGTGGCGCTCATCGCGAGCGGCATTATGATCACGTTTGCCAGCGTCGCGTTCATCACCTGGGGCACAGACTTTCTGGTCCGCTACAAGGACTTCAGCCTGCGCGAGGCCGGCGTTTCGCTCGGGCCGACTCTGTTGATCTCTCTGCTGGTTGGCGTTCTGGCCGGCGGGGCGATTGCCGATCTGCTGCAGAAGCGCTTCCTCTCCGGACGCATCCTCACTGTTGCCACGGGATTCCTCCTCGCTGCGCCATTTCTCCTGTGGGCCATCACGACGGAGGAGAAACTCTCCGTGGTGATTGCATTCTTCACCGCGGCGTTCTTCATGTCCTGGTATCACGGACCGGTGACCGCGGTGATTCACGATCTGATGCCCAGCCGCGCGCATGCTTCGTCGGTGGGGGTCTATATGTTCGCGACGCAGCTCCTCGGCGGGATTCTGGGTCCTTACGTGGTCGGGGAGATTGACGATCTCTCCGATCTGCTTATCGGGCTGCGCGTTGCCATCGGCGTGATGATCGCGGGAGGATTGACGATGTTTCTGGTGATGTACTTCATTCGCCGCGATGGATTGCATCATCCGCGCCTCGAAGCATTCCGTGCGGCGGCGAGCGATTGAGATTCGCCTGCGGCGCAGCGATGCGATATTCTATTCCGACGGAACTGGCTCATGACAGAACCTGCTTCTTGCCGTCATCCGCGAACCAGAGTGATTGCGAAAGACAGCGACGCGGAATACGTCGAATGCCTGGACTGCGGGGAAATTTTCGAAGTGGGGGAATTGAAAGAGCCTTCGGAGTTTCCCGAATCGCTTTCCGACGCCTGAAAAAAAATCAGCGGATCTGAAGCTGACCAATCAAGCGGAGGACTTCGCCGTGGGAGACGTCGTAGAGCGGGCGTTCGTCTTCTTCCTGCAGGCGCTCCTTGAGGTAGGCGGCGGCAACGTAGCTGGCTTCGCGGTCGGTCAGATCGCGCTTGGCGCGGGAACGAAATTCGACAAACGCGGTGTGCGCCAGGCCTACGACAACGGCGCGTCCATCCACAAAAAACTTCGTGTCAATGGTGTCGCTGTGGCGCGTGGACAAGCCGTTCCACAGGTGCGAGAAGCGGCAGTGATAGCTCTGGCCGGTGAGTTTTGAAGGCACGTCAAACGCGCCGACAAACTCGCTCATCGCTCCGACGTTGGCGATCATCGCTGGCATAGCGAGCCCTTTTTTATCTCCCGACGCCGACGCGTTCGTGGCGGGCGGCAGCGCTTTCGGACTGCGTGTAGCTGCGCACGGCCGCGCCGACTCCGGCGCCGCTGGGAACGCGGAATCCCTGATCGAGCAAAGTCTTTTCGAGCGCCGCCAGGAACAGGAGAACGTGGTTCTTCTGGCTCGACCAGCCCATCAAGCCGACGCGCCAGATCTGTCCCTTGATGGGGCCAAAGCCGCCGGCGATTTCGATGCCGAATTCGTCGAGAAGCTGGTGGCGAACTTTCTCATCTTCGACACCCTTGGGGACTTTCACCGCGCTCACGGTAACCAGACGGTCGGCGGGATTGGTGACAAACAGCTCGAGCCCCAGGGCTTCAAGACCGGCATTCACGGCCTGCTGGTTGCGGCGCTGGCGCTCCCATCGCGCTTCGAGTCCTTCTTCGAGGACAATGCGAAGCGCCTCGCGCAACGCGTAAATCAGGGAAATGGGCGGTGTGTGATGATAGAGGCGCTCTTTGCCCCAGTAATTCATCGCCGTGGTCAGGTCGAAATACCAGCTCTGGACTTTTGTCTTGCGGGCCGCGAGAACTTCCTCGGCGCGCGGATTGAGCGTAATAGGCGCCATGCCCGGCGGGGCGCTGATGGCCTTTTGCGAGCCGCTGAAGCAGATGTCAATGCGCTGGCGGTCCACGTCAAGCGGGACGCCGGCAAGCGTGGCGACAGCGTCCACGACAAGAAGCGCGCCGAGCTCGTCGGCAACCTTTCGGAAGTCATCGAGGCGGTGCATGACGCCCGTAGAGGTTTCGCCATGAGCGAGGCCGACAATCTTGATCTTCCGGCCCTTGCCGGCGCGGCGGACGTCTTCCGGGTCCACTGCGCGGCCATAGGCGGCTTCGACGCGGGTAACCTTCGCCGGAGTGCGCTCGGCAATGGCGGCCATGCGCTCGGAGAAGACGCCATTGACGCAGACGATGGCTTCGTCGCCCGCTTCGAGCGGGTTCAGGACCGAGGCTTCGATGGCGCCCGAGCCGGAGGAGGAGAGCGGAAAGGTCACGCGATTCTCAGTCTGAAAGGTCCGGCGAAGAAGCACCTGGACGTCGGTCATCATCGTGGGGAACCAGGGATCGAGATGGCCCACCAAAGGAGTGGCCAGGGCGCGATAGACGCGCGGGTCCACGGAGGAAGGTCCGGGCGTGAGCATTAGGCGCGTCGGGGGGATGAGTTCTCCCATGGGGTCGGTCGGGTGGCTCATTTTAGCGCTACCTTTGTCGTTGAGTTACTCAGCATTGCAGGGCTGCCTCTGCGCGGTCGGCGGATTGATAGTGTGGCTGAATTGAGGCGGAGGCGCAACGGCCAATATGGTGTGACGACTGATGACTTGTGGTCCGTGACGTGTGGCTCCTAGCACACAGGCTGAAGCCTGTGCTACCCCCTCCCCCACCCCTTTTTTTGTAAGAGTGTGAAAACAGGGCACTTTAAGTCCTTTGTTTTTGCAAGAGTGTGATTCTAAATGGTTTGCAAGCGCGTTTTTTGATAAGAGTGTGAATCTAAAGGGCTTACACGAAGTGACTGGTGATTCGTGACTGGTCCCGACGGGAGTCGGGACTCGCGTGAATCGCTCGTGACCGGCTACTGATGGTCTTTGACCTTCGGCCTCAGAGGCAGGAAGAACCTGACTTGACATCTGATCCCTTTCGGCCCCTTGCAACCCTGGGGAAGCCCTTGCGGCGTTCTCTAGCGGCTCTTACTCCCTAGCGGCGCCTGGCGATTACGACTCAGGTAATTATACCAAAACTGACTAGCGGTTGTCAAGGGCTGATTTGGCCCAAATTCTTGAAGGATTCAGATAGCGCTTAGGTGACAGACCCATGGAGCGGAGCTATGGAGGTGGAGTTTTGGGTTCACCCTATTGTGGCAATAACGTACTCCATCCTGCGCTGCTTGCACCACATCTCCGCCGCTTTGCGCTTGCGCTGCACATCATTGGAGTCTAAACGGCTTGGGTCCTTCACCTCGATGAGAGCTTTTCTCCCGTCCTCGTATTCCACGAGGAAGTCTGGAACATAGCGGCGCTGATGCTTCTGGCCGTCAATCCAAGGAATCGTAATTCCGTGGCGCTTCATCCACTTAATCACATGCGGATCTCGTTCCAAGCGGTCCATCATTCTCCGTTCGAGGTCACTGTGGTAATGCTCAAAATTCCACGGACTCTTGCGAGGACTGCTGTACTCACCGTGTATGCTAATCGCCATATTCGATCATCCCCGCTACCAAGCCCGGAGTGGCCGCAACTTTCGTTTTAACCTGCCGAAGCATTTTCCATGCGAATTCAATTTCCAGGCGCGAGGCGAGGCCCAAAGAGGAGCCGTCGAGAAACCTTTCGCGCACGTGATGCAGGAGTGCACTGTAAACGCGGTCTTTGTACGTCGCAGCATAGCCCGCTTCGATGGTCAGGGTCTCTGCCATTTCCAGAAGTCCCTCTTTCACGGCGTCGCGGGCGGCGTCATCCGATACTTGGGGCACAGCCTGAGCGGGCCCGTTTGCTTCTGGAGCAGAGTGAATTGTTTTCCAACCTTTTCCGCCTAATTCCTGGCCCACGACTCCAGCCATGCCGACTTTTGTGATTTCAATCGCCGTTGAATCGTATTCGAGGGCCCCTAATGTCTCTTTCCAGTTCCCTAGCGGCTTGGGTGGAGGAGGCACGTCGCCCAGATCAAATTCCCCATCGTCCGCAAGGGAAGGGTCCACTGGAGGCAAGTCGATGGCTAGTTCTGGTTTATCAAATTCCTGCTTACGTGGCGGCGCTGGAAGATCCTCAGTCTCGTCGAACAAATCCTCGATCATCACGTTCTGACGCTTCTTGGCGTTGAACATATCCCAGAGCCACTGGTGTTCCAACTTAGGATGATCCACCACGGCGCAAATCTGTGGCTCCGTTGGCTGCACTCCCTTTGCCCTGACTCGCCGTAATCCACGACCAATAACTTGTTGCCCATACACCTTGCTGCCGAACTTGCGCAGCAGGAGAATTACGCCCACCTCCGGCACGTCCCAGCCCTCGCGTAGCATCAGCACGCTGACGACCGCCTTGTAGGGGTTGGCGGTCTTCTGCTGCTTGCCAAGCTCCCGGGCTTTCTGGCGGTCTGCTTCGTCCGAATCTTCAGTCACAAGAAGGGTCTTAACCTTGAAATATTTGCTGAGCGTCTGCTCCGCCTTCTGAGCGTCTGCCTTGCAAACCGCCACTACAAATAGAATCGGTTGATACCGGCCCTTCGCGCGTCTCTCTTGTTCCTCAAGGCGGCGCAATGCGATTGCCATCTGCTGACGCATCGGCTCATCGTCGGTCACCCATTGCGTTGCGTTAAGACCTAGCCGGTCGACTTCATCCCAGTCAATTTCCTCCACTTTCCGCTTTTCGCCTGTTCGCGCATCCGTATAGGTTAATTGCACGGTCTTAATATCCGGCTGATAGACCACAGGCGTTTTAATGATCCCATCGGCCAGCGCGTCCGTTACGCCGTATTCGTAGATCATGTCGCTTTCGGGAACCTTGCCGTCAGCGCGGTCGGGTGTCGCCGTGGTATCTAGACGCAGGATCACTTTTTCGCGCATCCGCCGCAGCGTCGCGTCGTACTCTGTTGCGGGCGAGTTATGAGCCTCGTCGTTAAAGAGGGCAAACTCCGGGCCGTTCATCAAGGCCGACAGGTTGCTCTGTCCGCTTTTGTTACTCTGGTAGAACTGGTGAATGTTTCCAAGGATCACGCTGGAGCTGAAGAGGCTTGCCCAGCCGCCTTCCTTGCCACTACCCAGAGTTGTGAGCACGAAGTCCTTCGGCCCGCAGTGCGCCCAGTCCGGTATCAAATCGCGCTCCTTGAAAACTTTCCCGCCATCGAAGTCATCTTCTAAGCGATCGCGCACGATCAAATTTGGGCACAGGAGAGCGAATTTCTGCACATCTTGCGCGATCCGCAGCCAGGCGATAATGGCGGCGATCAACGCTGTCTTGCCCCCGCCGGTGACGATATTAAGGAGCAGCCCATCCACTCCAATGTCCACCTTGCCCAGAATTTCGTGGGCATAGATTACGCGCAGAAACGCCTCCCACTGATGCGGCCAGAGTGTGCCAGTCCGCGCGCACTCGTCATTATCGGGTGAGGTCAGGAATTCGACGTACTTATAGGATTCGGCTTTCAGTCCCGGCTTGCCATCCCGTCGCCAGTCGCGGAAAGCATCTTCGTATTGCGCGAAACGATTGAACATTCGATCAGCTTATCTCAATCTCCGCCGCCCACAGGCCCTCGCCGCCCATGTCGTCCTGCACTTTGCAGGCAATCTTCCTTTTGCCGGAGGAAGGGAACTCGTATTGTGCCTGCAACTCCGGCTGCTTGTTGTTGCCATGCAGAAAAGAATATCCAGGCGTGCTGCTGAAGCGTTTGCCGTAGTCGAAGTCCCACTGCACGTTGATGATTTTTGCTCCGGGATTCAGGATCGCAGTTTCGCTCACGTCAAACTTGTAAGTTCGCGAGGCGATGCGCTTATAACCTACTTCCACCCTCGGCGGCTGGACGAATGTCAGGAACTTTTCGTAGTCCGCATGGTCGGTTGAAAGCGCGGTCACATGCTCGCGAAAGCGCGGCGAGTCAATGCGAATCATATCCAGCCGGATAAAATTGAGGTCAGTTTGCTCAAGACGGCGCAAGCGGTCTGCGGCTTCGACGGCGTCAGGCCTGAACGCCCACGCCAGCATGATGCCGTCCCGCAGATTGTCTTGTTTATAGCGGATGGTTTTTCGAATGGCGTTAGCGAAAGTCTGAACGTCTGCCGCTGTCACAGCACTTTTTTGACTCGGCTCGCCAACCCACACAGGAATCGCTCCCTTATAGCCGTGAATACCGTTCCCATGCTCTTCCGGCACAGCACCGAAGGCCCGCAAAACAAAGGCGCGGAATTGATCGGGAGGCGCTTGGGCCAGCCGTCGTGCCTCATACACGCCCCAATGCTCGACGGTAAAGTCTGGTACGGAAAAAACTTTTCCGATCTTATTTTCTACGAGCCATGTGAGTCGGTCTTCTGTGATGGCAACCGCTACACGAGACTGGTCACAGGCAATCCAGCGGCGCGACTCACCGGTCGCCACTAATGATTTTCTGCCTTTTTCGTCACGCACCGCTCGAACACCTTGTGCGGCCGCTAACGTGGAACCACCGCCGCAGAAAAAATCAGCCACGGTGTCGCCTGGGTTTGTTCCACACTCGACTATTCTCTGCAAAAGCTCAATTGGCTTCTGCGTTGGGTAACCTATACGCTCGATTTCGTCCGCAGGCATCAGATAAGGAATCCGCCAAACATCGTCGATGGTCCTTTCCGTCACAGTGTAGTACACAAGATTGCCTTCTTCGTCGCGCTTCTGCTTGGCGCGACCAGTCTCCGGGTCCTTCACGCGTGCCTGTTGCCTCATAGGCTGATCCCGCTTCTGTTTCAGCAAGTTGAACCTGGGCTCCCGAGAAAGGTCTCTCGCGTAGGAAAATATTACGTCGTGTGTTCTGGGAAAGAGACCCTTTCTGTTGTCGTGCATTTTGTTGTAGTAATACCAAATAATTTCATTTCTGAAGCATGCGGGCCCGAAAATCCTGTCTAGCTCACCCTTAATATAGTGCCCCGCGTGCCAGTCGCAGTGGACGTATATGCTCCCCGTTCTTTTGAGCAGGCGCTTCATCTCAAAGAGCCGTGCGTTTAGCCAGATCAGGTAACCTGGCATGCCGCCTTCCCAGATGTCAGAGAATGAGCGCAGCTCGTTTTGATCGCCGAAAATTACGTTGTATTGCCTGCCGGAGAAGAAGGGTGGATCAATATAAATCAGGTCAATACTCTCGCTTGGCAATTGGCGCATGACGTGGAGATTGTCGCCCCAGAAGAGACGATTAGGTTCGAGTTTCGGATGGCCGAAAGAAACGCGCTCGACGACCTGAAACGGGAGCATGACTTGCGGATAGAGTTTGCGAAATCCTTTGCGGCGATCCCAGCCGAGCGGCTCCTTCTCCACCGGCACACTGCCGAACCGCACCGGGGGCCGCCAAAACTCCTCCTGTTGGGGAAGGGCGTCTACCTGTTCATCCTGTGACTGCACTTCCGGGGGCGCGATAAAATCGCCCTTCGCTGGGCCTTTCGCCGCCTCAGTTACCTCTTGCGAGTCTTGTTTGTCCATGATGATTCCTCTGCTTATACCCATCGGCTGCGGCATTGCGATTGTGGCAGCCGAAGTTCCTTCTTGAAAGGGCCATCGATCCTACTTCACTGCTTGATGCGACGGGAGACTATAGCACGGCGGAGAAGGGGCGAAAGACGCGCTCTGCCGCCGCACACCTAGAAAAAAAGCTCCGGGGAAACATGGAAGCGGCGGCTGAGGCGTTGGATGTGGTGTTTGTTTAGCTCGCGCTTTCCGGTCAGGACTTCCGAGACGATGCTGGGGGCGCCGAAAACGTCTACGAGGTCCTTCTGCCTGAGACCATGCTGATCCATCAAGATGTGCAGCACTTCGAGGGGTTTCGCGCGCGGCAAGCGGTAGCGCTTTTCCTCGAAGTCCTCGATCAATAGC
>DASWCG010000347.1:0-2202 GCA_036390175.1 Candidatus Acidiferrales bacterium
GTGTACCCCACCCCGGTCATTTTGTATGAATATCAAAAAAAAGGAGTTACAGAAATTGCATTTCGTAAGTCATTGATTCTAAAGGATGCGATTTTGGTTGTTTCGGACTTAGGAGAGCGGGACGACTGCTGCTCCAAAAGAGAAAGCGGGAGCAAGCTCCCGCACTCCAAACGTAGCTTTATACACAGTCAATTATACTACTAAATAGAGGAAAGTCAAGAGGAATTTTGCGGGAAGTACGCCAGTAGCGAGCTACTCCGGTATAATCCGCTCCGCAAACGGAACCTAAAGCCTTTCCGGGGAAATTCCGGGGAAGAGCCACTCATGCCGCGCCGAATCATTCTTGGTTATTTATTGCTTGTAGGTCTTTTCGCTTCTCTGCCGTCTTTGCAAGCACAGCTTCCCCCGGCGAAGAAAGATCCGCTGAGCGTGCTTCAAAGCACGCCAGGGAAGACCGGATGTTCCGCGACGGAGGCATCGTCGTGCGCGGAGGCGGCGGCAAAGATTTTGCCGATCGTGATGGGACCGTCGCCCCTAGAGGAAAATCTGCGGCGGCTGACGGATGAAATCGGCGGGCGCGTGACTGGATCACCGCAGCTGGCCAAAGCCGTGGAGTGGGGCGTTGGGGCGTTTCGCGCGGGAGGAGTGGACGTTCACACGGAAAAGTACACGCTGCCGGTGACGTGGGGCGAGGGGGATACGCGGCTTGAATTGCTCGGCCCAGTGAAATTTCCTGTGCGTCTGAGAGCGACGGGGTGGTCACCGGCGACGCCAGCCGGTGGGATCGAGGCGAACGTGGTCGATGTGGGATACGGCAACGAGGACGATTTTGCGAAGGCTGGCGGGATGGTCAAGGGCGCGATTCTGCTGCTTCATACCGACATCGGATCAACGTGGGCCGATCTGTTCAGCGAATATCTCCGGCCCCCGATGATCATCGAGCATGCCATCAAGGAAGGCGCAAGGGCCATCCTGTGGATGGGCGCGCGGGAACGGCTGCTGCTCTATCGCCACACGAACTCGCTTGCCGGTGAGATCGACAAAATTCCGCAGGCCATCGTGGCGCGCGAAGATGCCATGCGGCTTGCACGCACTGTCGCGGCCTATCCAGGGAAGGTGCGTGTGCACTTTGACATGCCCAACAAGATTGGCGGGCCAATCGAACAGCAAAACGTCGTCGGCGAAATCCGTGGCTATGAGAAGCCGGACGAAGTGGTCATCCTAGCCGCGCATCTGGATTCGTGGGAGTTGGGCACGGGCGCGCTGGACAATGGCTGCAACGCTGCACTAGTGATTGAGGCGGCGCGGGCGATCAAGGCCACGGGGCTTTTGCCGCGGCGCACGATTCGCTTTGTGCTTTTCAGCGGCGAGGAACAAGGAACGATTGGCTCGTTCGAATACGTGAAAGCGCACCGCGCGGAACTCGACAAAATCCGCGCGATGATCACCTTTGACGCGGGCATCGGCCGCGTCACCGGGTATTCGCTGGGTGGACGCCGCGACATTGAAGCAGGCGTGCGCGAAGTCATGAAGCCGCTGGAATCCTGGGGCGCTAACAATCACACCTATGATGCTTCGTTCGGTACGGACAATTTTGACTTCCTGCTCGAAGGCGTGCCGACCCTTGTGGCGAATCAGGAGGAGGCCAACTACCTGCCGAATTATCACGCCGCCTCGGACACGCTGGACAAGGTCGATATGCGCGAGCTGAAATTGCACACCGTGCTCGCAGCGCTGACGGCCTGGGGAATCGCCGACCGCGCCGGACCGCTCGGCAAGCGGCTTTCGCGCGCCGAACTGGATGTTCTTGTCAAGGAGACCGGCCTCGACCAGCAGCTCAAATTGCTTGGTTATTGGGACGCCTGGCAAAGCGGCGCGCGCGGCCGCAAGCCATAGCCTCTGTATATCGTTTTCGCAATAAGCTCCCGTGACGGGCGTTTCTTTGGACGCATCGCATATATCGTGGAGCCCTTCCCGGTATACTGGAAGCGTGAGTAGCGCTAAGAACGAATGGAACCGAATTGAGCGACGATCCATTCTGGCGGTGGATTATGGCCGCGCGAGGATCGGATTTGCTCTGGCGGATTCAGAAACGCGGATGGCGCAACCACTGAGCACCATGGAGCGCATCAACCGCAACGAGGACATGCGGCGGCTGCGTGAAGTGGTGCGCGAACACGGCGTGAAGCAGATCGTCGTGGG
>DASWCG010000348.1:0-10185 GCA_036390175.1 Candidatus Acidiferrales bacterium
GGCGCATCCGCGAAAAGAGTTCGGCAAGAGAAGATTCAGCAACAAAAGAAAAAACGAATTCTTCGCAGGAACAAGAGCCGCCGGCGGTCCAACTGAGCACGTGGCAAAGCTGGGAACAGGTCGCGCGCTGGTATTCCGGCCCGGGAGAGACCGCCGCATCCGCGGACGCCGCAGTCGCTGCGAGAGCGGCCGAACTCACGCGAGGACAAAAGGAAGATCTGCAGAAGCTGCAAGCGTTGTATTCATTCGTGGCCTTGAAGATTCGGACGGTCGCGCTTCCACTCAGCGCAGCAGGCTATCGTTCGCTGGCGCCGGGGCAGATCCTCCAACAGGGCTATGGCACGCCGCAAGACAAACATGCGCTGCTCGCCGCGCTGGCGAAGGGCATCGGTCTCTCCGCTGTCCCGGTATTTGTCAGCCCCACGCGCAAACTGGATGAGGACGTTCCCTCGCCGGCTCAATTTGAAAATGTGATCACCGCGGTGCGCGTCGGAAACGAGTTGGTGTGGCTTGATACCGGACCGGAAGTTGCACCGTTCCGCATGCTGTCTTCGAATCTGCGCAACAAGCGCGGCTTTGCGGTGTTCCCGACTTCCGCGGGAACCGACGCCACATCGAGGGAGCCTTTTCGCTGGCTGACGACTCCCCCAGACCCACCCTTCCCCGCGAGGCAAAGCGTGACCGTGACGGGCGAGCTGAATGCCGCTGGAAAATTGACTGCGCGCGTCGCTTACACATTGCGGGGTGACGCAGAATTGCTCTTGCGTGTGACTTTTCACCGCGCGCCGAAGGACCAATGGAACACGATTGGCCTGCTCCTCGCGTTTTCCGACGGGTTTCACGGCGAAGTCAGCGAAGTGACTCCCTCCGACCCCGAAGCGGCCGCGGACCCGTTTCACGTCGAGTTTCAACTTGTGCAGGATCATGCGGTGAAATGGGCCGAGCAGAAGGCCGGTCTGACTCTACCTTTGCCGGGGATGGGCCTGCCCGATCTCCCCGAGCATCTTCCTGCCGACGACAGTGGGGCGCCCGCCTTGCAACTCGGGACGCCGCTCGACATCACCACTCGCGCCTCAATCGTCTTGCCCGCGGGAGTGACCGTCCGTGCTCCTTTTCCTGTGGCCGTAAGACGCGATTATGCGGAATATCGCTCGACTTACCGCCTGGAGGGAAACCGAATCATCGCCACGCGTGACCTGCGCTTCCTGATGCGCGAACTCCCCGTCGCGCGCTTTGCCGATTACTCGGCGTTTGTCCATGCCGTGCGCAACGACGAAGCGCAGACTGCCGGACTGGAGCGCCAGTCGCCGAACCCGCCGGCGACGTCTCCGCAAAAACACGCCTCCGCGGCAGCCCGCTGACCCCTCGCGGCCAGGACAGACGGACAGAACCTACTTCACTTCCATGATTTCTTTCTCTTTGGCGGCCGACAGGTCTTCAATCTTCTTGGTTTCCTGGTGAGTGACTTTCTCGAGCTCTTCGAGCGTGCGTTTCTTCTCGTCTTCGCTGATTTTCTTTTCTTTTTCGAGTTTTTCCACCGCTTCTTTGATGTCCCTCCGGATGTTGCGGACGGCGGTGCGGTGGTTCTCGAGGACTTTGTGGAGGTGCTTGACCAGGTCCTTGCGGCGCTCTTCGGTGAGCGCCGGAATCGGCACGCGGACGATTTTCCCGTCCGTCGCCGGATTCAAGCCGAGATCGGACGTGCGAATCGCTTTGTCAATCATGGACACCGCGCTGGGGTCCCAGGGCGAGATGATGATCATGGTCGGCTCGGGCACCGACAGCGCCCCCAGTTGATTCACGGGCATCGGCGTGCCGTGGTAGTCCACGCGGATGTGGTCGAGCAGCGCCACGTTGGCGCGGCCGGTGCGCAGCGCGGCCAGTTCCTTGCGAAAATCATCCACGGCTTTTTCCATGCGAGTCCTGGCTTGCGCCATCGCGTCTTTGCTGCTGCCGATTGCCGTCATGGGATTTTTCCTCCCGGTGTGGAGGTTTCAGGAGATCTCCTGCTGCTACAGATTCATCCGCAGGCGCGCGGGCCCTCAGCCCCGCGTCACGCTGGAGCCCACGCGCTCGCCGTACACCACGCGCTTGATATTTCCATGCACGTTCAGGTTGAACACGATGATGGGCATGTTGTTGTCCATGCAGAGCGAAATGGCCGTCGAGTCCATGACCTCTAGACTCTTCTGCAACACATCGCGAAAGCTGATTCGCTCGATGCGTTTCGCCCCCGGTACTTTTTCGGGGTCGGCGTCGTAGATGCCGTCCACGCGGGTGGCCTTCAGGATCACCTGCGCCTTGATCTCCATGGCACGGAGCGCCGCAGCCGTGTCGGTGGAGAAATAGGGATTCCCCGTGCCTGCCGCAAAGATTACCACGCGGCCCTTTTCCAGATGGCGCGTGGCGCGCCGGCGAATGAATGGCTCGGCCACCTGATGCATCTCGATGGCGCTCATCAGCCGCGTGAAGCAGCCCTGTTTTTCCAGTGCGTCCTGAAGCGCCAGCCCGTTGATCACCGTCGCCAGCATGCCCATGTAATCGCCGGTGGCGCGGTCAATCTCCAGCGATTTCTGGCGCGTTCCGCGGAAGATATTTCCCCCGCCGACCATGATGGCCACTTGCACGCCGAGGTCGTTGACTTCCTTGATCTCCCGCGCAATCGCAGCGACCGTTTCCCCATGGATGCCGTAACCCTGGGGCCCCTGCAGGGATTCACCCGAAAGTTTCAGGACGATGCGCTGATACACGGGCGCCGCCTTTTTCGGTTCCCGTTTGGCTGCGGTGCTGGTTGCTTTCATCAGACGGTCCGCCGCGAGTAATGCATCGATTTGCAGAATCGCGCGGCATTGTAACAAAGAATCCCACCCGCCGCACTCCCGGCCGCCGCTCCGGCCGAAAAAAAAGAGCGCCCCGCGGCTGGGACGCTCTCGAAACAAACGGTTTGCGTTTTTGACTTCACTCCGTGGTGCCCGCTGCCGGGGCGGCCTTGTCCTCGCCCACCTTCAGGCGAAAGAAGCGCCGCACGGAGATGTTCTCGCCGAGCTTGGCAACGGCCTGGTGGATCAGCTCCTGGACAGTGAGTGATTCGTCCTTGATGAAGTGCTGCTCGTAAAGGCAGTTTTCCTCGTAGAATTTCTCCATTTTCCCGTTGACGATTTTCTCGATGACGGGGTCGGGCTTCCCCGTGGCGCGAGCCTGCTCGCGGTAGATTTCGCGCTCCCGATCGAGCATCTCCTGCGTCACCTCTTCCCGGCGCACGTACCGCGGGTCGAGGGCGGCAACGTGCATGGCGATGTCATGACACAGCTTTTGAAACGCCTCGGTGCGGGCGACGAAATCCGATTCGCAGTTGACTTCCACGATCACGCCGATTTTCCCGCCGGCGTGGATGTAGCTTCCCACCAGGCCCTCGGACGCCTGCCGCTGAGCTTTTTTCTGCGCCGCGGCCTGGCCCTTCTTTCCCAGGACCTTGACGGCCTTCTCGATGTCGCCGCCAGCTTCGAGCAGCGCCGCCCGGCAATCGCTGAAGCCGGCGCTGGTGCGCTCTCGCAACTCCTTGACGAGTTGCGCGGGGATGTTGATCTGCTCTGGTTTTGTGCTCATGGCCGGTGCAGGTTCCTTCTGTCTTGATTCCGTTCCGGGCTTGCGGGCCCGCCCCGCGGATTGCATTTTCTGCCGGGACTTACCTGGGATCGCGCGCTTTTTCTTGTTCCATTTCTTCCGCCGCATAGTCTCCCGGGGCAAGACAGCCAAAGGGAAATCAGGGGCTCTTCCCGCGAGGGTTCTGGAAGAACTAGCGCTTTTCTTCCTCTTCGGCGGGCACGACCGGCTCGGCAGGCGTCTCGCCCTCCACAAAGTCGCCTTCCTGCTTTTCGTAGGCCTCGTAAGCGCTGGTGTCCACGTACTCGACAACCTCGGCTATTTCGGCGCCTTCTTCGGCGGCCTTTTCTTCCGCAATCTGCGTCTGTTCAAAAGCGTTGCGCCCTTCCAGAATCGCGTCCGAAATCTTCGACGTAAACAAGCGGATGGCGCGCAGCGCGTCGTCATTGCCCGGGATCACCCAGTCCACCAAATCGGGGTTGCAATTGGTGTCCACCACGGATACCACGGGAACGCCCATGCGCCGGGCTTCTCGCACGGCGATTTCTTCCGCATTCGAGTCCACCACGAACATGGCGTCCGGAAGCGCGGTCATGTTCTCGACGCCTTCGAGGTTCTGGTGCAGGTGTTTCATCTCGCGGTCGAGCCGCGCGGCCTCTTTTTTGGAGAGCTGCGCCATCCGCCCGTCTTCCACCATGGCTTTCAAGAGCTTCATGCGTTTGATGGATTTTTGCAGCGTGGCCCAGTTGGTGAGCGTGCCGCCCAGCCAGCGGTGGTTCACGTAGAACGCGCCGCAGCGCTGGGCCTCTTCCGCAATGGCTTCCTGCGCCTGCCGCTTGGTGCCTATCAGAAGGATGGTCTTGCCACGGCCGGAAAGTTCGCTGACGAAGCGCGCTGCTTCGCGGAACATTTTTAAGGTTTTCTGGAGATCAATGATGTGGATGCCGTTGCGCTCCCCGAAAATATACTCTTTCATCTTCGGGTTCCAGCGCCGCGTCTGGTGGCCGAAATGCACCCCGGCCTCCAGAAGCTCTTTCATCGTAATTTCGACCGCCAACGTCCCTCCTCAGGAAATTAGCCGCTTGCGGCTACGGCGAACATTCCGCCGCAGCAGAGCGGCCTCTTGCCGGCTTCCTTGCCGGCCGTGAATTTGGGAAACCCGCGCTGCGCGTAACGCGGCGCGGGCCGCCCATGGCTTGCTGACTAGCGCTTGCTGAACTGGAAGCGCTTCCGTGCTCCCTTTTGCCCGTACTTCTTGCGTTCTTTCATGCGCGAATCGCGCGTCAGAAATCCGTTCTTGCGCAGGCCGTGGCGCAGCTCGGCGTTGAACCTGGCCAGCGCGCGCGACAGCCCCATGCGCACCGCGCCCGATTGCCCGCCGGCGCCGCCGCCCTTGGCCGTGGCCATCACGTCCACCTGGTTCAATGTATCGGTAAACTTCAGCGGCTCAATCGCGGCGTTCTTCCAGGCGACGTTCTTGAAATAATCTTCCACGGCCCGGCCGTTCACCTGATACTTGCCGCTGCCCAGCCGGATAAACACCCGCGCCACCGACTCCTTGCGGCGTCCCGTGCCGTAGAACCACGTCTTGGCCGTGCCCTCAATGGGCGGTGCTGTCGAACTCACTCCTCCTCCTCAAAAACTTCCCGCAAGCGCAAGATTCCCCGGCGGCTCCCACATCCTGGGAGGCTTTTCGGCGGGTTACAGCGCAAGCGGCTGCGGCTTCTGGCCGGCGTGGCGCTGCAGCCCCTGCGCGTCCAGATAGACGCGGAGCTTTCGGGCGCGCCGCGCGCGCAGCTTGTTCTTCGGCAGCATGCCGAGGACGGCCTCGCGCACAATCCAATCGGCCCGCTTCGCGCGAATCCTCTTGATGGGGATTTCCTTCAAGCCACCGGGATAACCGCTATGATGGCGGTAGACCTTCTGCTCGAGCTTGTTTCCCGTCAACCGAATCTTGTCGGCGTTGATCACCACCACGTGGTCGCCGGAATCCAGATAGGGCGTAAACGCCGGCTTATCCTTCCCAATCAATACCCGCGCCACTCGCGTGGCCAAGCGCCCCAAAACCTGGTCCGAAGCGTCCACGACAAACCAGTTGTTGCCCTGCTTGAGTTGTTCGGCCTCCCGGCCACGTGCTACGTAAGTCCGCATCCGCCCAGTGACACCCTTCCCCTCAAAGACAAACCCTAACAATAATGGATTTAGCCACTCTTGTCAATGCGGGGGAGCGGCGATCACTTGCATTTGTGACGCCGCCAGCGCAACATCATCTTTCCAACCAGAGGACTTGGCATGCTCACACCCGGCCAACCCGTGCGCGTAAACCTCGCAGGGCTCCAAGTCGGCGGCGTGCTGTTCCATGCCGCGGTCACCGACGCCGTCGGCCACGTCGTGAAGCAGACTTCGGCGTCTCCCGAAAAATATCTCGTCAAGCTGCTCTTTTCCTTCAAGGGGGTAACGGAAGTGGAAGTTCCCGCCGAGCGCATCAAGGCAACCTGACTTGCGGGGCGCCTTGCTCCCCTCAAAAATCGGCTACAATAGTTACAGCTCTTACGGGGGTTGCGTGATTCATCGCCACGTTTTTCACAACGACAGGGTCGTTCCCATCGAAAGGGTCCGGCTGTCGCCCGGTCAGGCCGGGCTGCTGAATGGCTGGGGCATTTTCACCACGCTGCGCATCGTGCAAGGCGAGGCGTTTGCCTACGAGCGGCACTGGCGCCGTCTGGAAAAAGACGCCGCGCGCATCTCTCTCCCCTTTCCGTTTAACGCCGCCAAGGTCCGCGTCAATTTGGGCGACCTGTTGCGCGCCAACGAAGTCACCGAAGGCTGCGCGCGCATTTACGCCGTCTACAACCAGGCCGGCTTCTGGCAAAGCGGCGAAAAGGTTCCTCCGGTGGACCTTATTTTGTATTCTGCCGGACTGCCGGAGTACCGCGAGCCGGCCCGGCTCGCTCTGCGCGAGCATGCGCGTCACGCTGCTTCCCCTCTGGCGGGCGTCAAGGTCATTTCCTGGCTGAACAACGTGTGGACCCTCGCGGAAGCCAAGAAATCAGGCTTTGATGAAGCGCTGTGTCTGAATGAGCGCGGCGAAGTGGCCGAGTGCACCGCCGCGAATGTCTTCTGCATCCGCGGCGAAAAAGTGTCCACTCCTCCGCTCCGGTCAGGATGTCTGGAAGGCGTCACGCGGCAAGTCCTCCTGGAGATTGGCCCGGAAGCCGGCGTGCGGTTCATCGAAGAAACGCTTCGCCCGGAAGATTTTTATGCTGCCGACGAAGTGTTTATTTCTTCGACCAACCGGAATCTCCTGGCCGTGGGAGAAATCGAAGGTCATCGCCTTGCCGCCGCGCCCGGCCCCATGACCCGGAAGCTGGAAGGTATTTTTGCCGCCTACGTGGCCGACTACGTCTCGCGCCGCACCTCCGCGTCTGCGGGAGTTCCGTCCCGTCCCTGAATCAGCACGAAGCGCCCCCGGGGCGTGTCTTGCATCCGTGCCGGAGGGCTTTACGGCCGGCGCCGCGGAGAGTATTTGGCGCGACACCGTGCTAAGATTCGTTTCTCGCGGGTCTGTCCATGCTCGAACCCCAGTCTGCGCCCGAGACCTCACTGGAATTGATCGCGCCGGATGGCGCCCGCCGCGTGGTGCGTGTCTCAACGTTCCCCTTCCTTATCGGCCGCGGAACGGACACCGGCAATCATCTGCAGCTTCCCGACCGGCGCGTTTCCCGGCAATGCGCGGCCTTGGTGCTTCGCGACGCCCAAATCTGCATTGAGGACCGCGGCCAGCGCCGCGGGCTCTTTGTCAATGGAGAGCGCGTCGAGAATCGCGCCCTCTTCGATGGCGATGTCATCACGTTCGGCCTGGAAGATTCCTTTCAGCTCATCTTTCACGGCGCCGCCATCGAGGGATCGATCCCCGAGCTATTCACCCGCATCGAGCACGTCACCGCCACCGATTCCGGCGCCGGTGGTTTGCGCAAGCTGAGCCTTCTGTTGGAAGCTACGACGCTGCTGCACTCGCAGTTGCCGCTCCATTCGATTCTCGAACACATGGTGGATCAGACGATTTCACTCACCGATGCGGACCGCGGCCTGCTCTTGCGGCAAGATGAAACGGGCAAGCTGCACGTCCGTCTGGCCCGTCAAGTGGGCGCGAAGCGGCTTCCCCTCGAAGGCCTCGAACCCAGCCAGACGGCGGTCCGGCAGGCGCTGGAAAATAAATCGAGCATCGTCACCGAAGACATTGAGCACGCCGACCTCGATTTGAAGGCGGCCCAGAGCGTCATCGCGCAGCGTTTGCGCGCCGTCGTGGTCATCCCGCTCTACGCCATGCCTCCAACGGCCTCGCCGGAGGCGACTCACCCGGCAGTTCGCGGCGAGCTGCTCGGTGTGCTGTATCTGGACAGCCGCCGGCCCACGGCGTTCTCGAAACTTGAGCGGCAGATTCTCGATGCTATTTCTTTGGAAGCCGCGAGCGTGCTCGACAACGCGCGGCTGGTGGAGCGCGAGCGCGAACGGCAGCGCATGGAGCAGGAGCTCGGCATCGCCCGCGAAATCCAGCAGGCGTTGCTGCCGCGCGAATTCCAGCACTTCCCTCACTTGCAAGTGACGGGCATGAATCAGCCCTGCCTGACCGTCGGAGGGGACTACTTTGACGTCCTGCGGCTCGACGGCGATCGCACCGCTTTTCTCATTGCCGACGTTTCCGGCAAAGGCTTGGGCGCGGCGCTTCTCACCACCATGCTTCAGGGCGCGCTCTCCGGAATGACCCTCAGCCAGGATCCCGCCACGGTGTTCAACCATATCAACCACTTTCTCTGCGACCACTCGAGCCTCGGCCGCTACGCCACGCTGTTCTTTGCCATCCTCGACCGGAAAGGCGGCCTCGAGTTCACCAATGCCGGCCATCCTTCGCCGCTGCTCCTCCGCCAGGGGCGTGTCGAAGCGCCCTTTCCGGCAAGCGGCTACCCGGTGGGCTTGATTCCCGAAGCTGTGTTCACCAGCGCCACGGTGAATCTGGAACCCGGAGACACGCTGGTGCTGTTCAGCGATGGCATCACCGAGGCCATGGACCCCGACGAACAGGAATTCGGCACAACCCGCCTCAAACAGGCTCTCGCAGGTCAAGTGAACGCATCGGTCGAGGACCTGCAGCGCATCATCCTCGCTTCGGTCGAAAACTTCGCGCGCGGTGCGCGCCAGGCCGATGACCTCACACTCTTGCTGATCCGTTACCTCGCCGCAGGACAATTCGCCGGAGCCCGCGCCGCGTCCTAAGGAATGTCAACATCGGGGCTGCTTCCAAGCCTGGGAACTCAAATTCGAATTAGGCTGGTCCGTTCAACAGGAAACCGCGGAGGATGATTGTGTTATGGGCGGGAGCGGGAGCGGCGGAGGGCGTCTTCGATGAGGGCGTCGAGTTCGGCACGGGAGAGCGTGATGCGATCGGTGGCGCTGGTTTCGGCGGCCTCGCGGGTCAAGGGAGGCGCAGGGTGCGCGCCCGGCGGCGGCGCGATGCCGTAGCGGGAGCGCGCCTCGAGCAGGGTCGTGACATCCTCTTCGGAAAGCAGGTTCTGGCGGCCGAGGAGTTCGGTCACGAGAGTAATCTTGGCAAACTGCTCGACAGCTTCCATGCGCTGGAACGCGGTCAGCAAATCCGGGCCGCACGTAACGGCGCCGTGATTGGCCATCAGAATGGCGTCATGATGAGGCACTAGAGGCGCGAGTGCGTTGCAGAGGTCGGGCGTGCCTGGAGTGGCGTAGCGCGCCAGTGGCACCTGGCCCAGGGCGACAATGATCTCGGGGAGCATAGCTTTGTCCAGCGGGCGTCCGGCGGCGGCGAAACCTGTGGCGATAGGCGGATGCGCGTGACAGATTGCTCCGGCATCGGGGCGCGCGCGGTAGATGAGCAGATGCATGGCAATTTCCGAAGAAGGGCTGCCGCCGCCGGAGATCTTGCAGCCTTGCCCGTCGGTGACGACCAGATCCTCCGGCTGCATGCGGCCTTTGCAGACTCCCGAGGGCGTGGTGAGGATGCGCCCGTCGGTCAGGCGGACGGAGAGATTGCCTTCGGTGGAGACAGCGAAGCAGCGCTCATAAAGCCAGCGGCCGGCCAGGCAAAGCTCACGCCGAAGTTCGTGCTCCGGCTTGAAGGCCCCAGGCGAGATGAACTCCGCATTCATAGATTCGTCCAAGTATCCGGTGAGCGAGACAGCGAGCCTTCTCCACTCTGCGCGCCGAAGACGCGCACCCTGTTCAGAATAGGAGCCATGCTCACCTGTAATGCCACGGCGGCTGGGGACATGGGCGCCAAGGCGGTTCCGGATTATACTGCCAATCGCCAACGGAAGCACGTCAAGTCCGGTTACCGCTTTGTGGATGCTGCCATCGCTTCCCCATGCGACGTCAAGTTGCCGGGACTCCTCACCGGAGCGCCGCGCCAACCACGAAGCGCCTCCCTGACGAGTTTGAAGATTGTGCGTCTATTTTGAGAGATCACTTTCACCCATGCCGCGCGACCCATCATAGGGAAGTAGATACCGCGAAAACAGAGACGCGCGAGGAAGATGTTGACGCGATAACCCA
>DASWCG010000349.1:0-24223 GCA_036390175.1 Candidatus Acidiferrales bacterium
GGTTCCTTCTCCGCAGAGTTCCGGACCGCTTCGTCGAACTCGTGCATAGCGTCGAGCATCAGATCCGTGGCGGAGCGCAGCACGGTGCGCTGCGCTGCGGTGGTTCCGTACATGAATTTGTACACGCCGCTCTCTGCTGTCTTGCAGGATATGAGAATGCGGATGACTGCTTCATCGCCGAAAAAGGTTCCGCATTCGGCGTGGGCAATTTCTCCGCCGTCGAAAAAAATGATCCCGTCGGTGTCCGCGGCGTTGATGTGCAGTGCGCCCGTCTGCCGCGCCTGGCCCAGCATCTGGATTACATCGGGCAAGTCGTGATGCGAGAGGCTTCCGCTCAGGCTGGTGTCGGCGCTGGCCAGCATCTGCGTGGTTTGGAAACCCTCTTTGCGGCTGACGAGAATGGATTTGATGTGCGAGGCAATGACGGAGGGGCTGCGCCTGCGATCCACGTAGTCGTCGCAGCCGGCGTGGAACGCTTCCATAAGGGCCTTTTGACTGCCATCGCCGATGGCGATGATGGGCAAGTTGGCGTTCTTGGAATCGGCGTGGAGAATCCGCGCAATCTCAAGCGCATTCATCTCGCGCAGATTCGTGGCGCAAAGAATCGCTGCGGGCGTGTCATATTCGAGCATGGTCAGCGCAAACGCGGCCTGCGCGCAAGGCACAACGTCGAACCCTTCCTTCTGAAGCGCGTCGCCAAGCCGCTTGGCAAAATAGACATTGCTGTCAATCAGCATAATTTTCGGCAATGAAGAAGAGCCGCTCATACGTGTTCCTGGTGGCCGGCGCCGACCGCTTCGGCTGAGGCCAGCGCTTCCGGCCCGGGAGCCAGGCGCTCGAGATCAAGAACTTCGACCACTTGGCCGTCGTGCGAAAGCCAGCCGGCAACATGGGGCGGATGCTCGCCAGTGGCTGGAAGCATCTCGGAAGCGATCAGCTCGCATTCGCCCGTAACGGGCAGCGCGGTCCACTCGGTCCCGGTGTCGTAGTGCCGCCGCGCAATCAGGTAATACCTCCGCGCGGGAAGCCGGTCCTTCAGCAGGACTTGCGCGAAATCGCATACCGGCACAATGTGGCCGCGGCGCACCAAAACGCCTTCGATGCGCGGCGTCGTATGCGGAAACGTATAAATGCGTCCCAAGGGTACGAGTTCTGCCACGATATTCGCCGGCAGAGCAAAACGCCGCTCGCCCATGTGCAGCAGGACAAACGATTGCGCGTCGAGTTCGAGCACGCGGGTCATACCGGGATGCTTCCTTCCACGGGCGTGATTTGCTCGGCCGCGATTGCGGCGTACTCATCGAGCCGCTGTACGTCCTTGTCGGAAAGGAACCCGGACGGATTGACGACGGGCACGACACGGTCCTCAATCAAAGCCAGGCCGCGATACCACTGCCGCTCATCTCCAGAAAATGCCCGGGGCAGCGCGTAGAGCCGCGAAATCGTGGCCATGCGGTCGATGGCGTCCACCAAGACGGCGACACGCGAGTCGCGGAGCACCAGAACCAGCGTCGGGCGCGCGGCCGGCAACTGAAAGTGGTCGCCGCCATGCACGACAAAGTAGGTGCGCTTTCCCCGGTGAATCATGTGCTGCACGTGGGGCAGTTCTGTCTGGGCGAGTGCCGCAGCCGCTCCCGCCAGGCTGTCGGTGCTGCGAATCTCGTGTACCGCGCTGGCAGCAATGGCGAACCGATGCGCGCCCACGTTGAACAAAATCAGTTGTTCCGTGCGGCGCACCTTGCGCGGTTTGCTGTTCGATCCAACTTGGGGCTTCATCGCACACCTGCCGGAGTCGCCCGGCAAATACTTAGAACACGCTTCTCGATCGCCGGATAAATTTCATCAATCCCAAGCACGTGATCTACGGCGCCGGTCTTGATCGCTTCCGCGGGCATTCCGAAAATGACGGAGGTCGCCTCGTCTTGCGCAAGGACCAATCCACCGGCGGCCTTGATTGCCTGGACGCCCTTCGCGCCATCCTTGCCCATTCCCGTGAGCACCGCGCCGATAGACATTGCGCCGGCATAAGCCGCCACGGTCTCCATGGTGACATCAATTCGCGGCAAATAGCCGCCGATGCGCCCGGTGTCGTCGAGCTGAATGCGGCCCGCCGGCGTAATTCGCAAATGTTGCGACCCGGGGCATACGTACAGGCATCCCGGTTGCAGCGACTCATTCTGCTCGGCGTCTTTGACGCGTATGTTGGTGAACTCCGCCAATTGCACGGCGAACTGGCTGGTAAAGCTGGGAGGCATGTGCTGCACAAGCAGCACTGCCGCGGGAAAATCTTTGGTGAATCCGGGTACCAGGCGCATGACTGTGGCGGGTCCGCCCGTGGAGGCGGCGAGGACAACTATGGGGAAGCGCATGTCAGGCGGCACACTGCGCGGCACCGCTTGCGCACCGGCGTTCTTCGCTGGGGTGCGCGGCAAAGCTGCCTTGGGGCGCGAAGCGGTTCGCACGACATGCACCTTCGCCGCCATCTTGAGTTTCCTGCACAGGTCTTCGCGTATGTCATTCATGTCCAGGTCGATGCCGCTGGAGGGTTTGGCGACGAACTCAATCGCGCCGAGTTCGAGCGCGCGCAATGTGCTGTCTGCCCCTTCCCGCGATTCCGAGCTGACAATCACGATCGGACGGGGGTTGCTCGCCATGATCATCTCGCTCGCTTGGAGCCCGTCCATACGCGGCATGTTGATGTCCATGGCGATGACGTCCGGCTTGAGCGACTCGGCCATCGCCACAGCCTCGCGCCCGTCTTTTGCGTGGCCGGCAACCTCCATCTGCGGATCAGACGCAATAATGCCTTGGAGAACTTTGCGCATGAATGTGGAGTCCTCCACGATCAAAACGCGGATCTTCTTGGTCTTCCCGTCGGCCATGGTCCCTTAGTGCGCCGGCACAGTTGCCAGCGGATTCGAATGCGCTACATCCGTCCCAATCAATTGTGCGACGACGGCCAGAAGCTGATCCTCCTGAACCGGCTTGGTCAAAAAGTTCGCCGCGCCTTCCTTGATGGCGCGGTCGCGGTGTTTGGCTCCGGCACGCGACGTCACCACCAGCACGGGGATCCGGCGCGTCGAGGAGGATTGCCGGAGCTGTGCCATTAGTTCGTAGCCGTTCATCCGCGGCATCTCCAGGTCTGTAATCAGCAAGTGGCAGCCGAACTGCGCGATCTGCTCGGTGGCATCGAGCCCGTCGGTTGCCAGCCTGACGAGGTACCCGTTCTTTTCCAGCATTCTTCCGATAAATTTTCTGACGCTGATGGAATCGTCGGCGACAACGATGACTTTTTCCTGCCGGACCTGGTCAATGGCCTCCGCCGGTATGCTGCCCTTGGCAACAGCAGCCGAACCCGGCGCGAATACCCGCGCGGCCGCGGCAGTGGGAAGCAGCGTTTTGCGGTCGGCAATTTCGAGGGAAGCGAGCCGGTTCAAATCAATCAGCAGGATCAAGCTGCCGTCCGGAGCAATCGTCGTCCCGGGGAAAAGTTTCACCTTCTTCATATATTCACCGAGATTCTTGATGACGATTTCGTCTTTCCCCACGACCTCTTCGATGACCACGCCAATCTGGCGGCCGGCGGCACTGGCGACCACCAACCGGAAGTAACCGTTGACCGGCTCGAGCGGCTGCAATCCAAGATGCAGATCCAACCGGACAACTTCGGTGACGACGTCTCGCACCTTGGCAAGCAGCTTGCCGCCGACTTCTTCGATCTCGTCGGCACGAATACGCCGGATTTCTTCCACCACGGCGAGGGGCAAAGCAAAGGTCCTGGCGCCGCAGCGCACGAAAAGCGCCGGTGAAATGATGAGCGTCAGAGGCACTCTCAAGACGAAACAGGTGCCCTGGCCCGGGCGGCTGCGGATTTCAATTTCGCCGTTGAGAGCACTGACATTGGAACGCACCACATCCAGGCCGACGCCCCGTCCGGCCAGCTCGGTCATCGAGGAAGCCGTTGAGAAGCCCGGATGGAAAAGGATTTCGCGGAAGTCGCGCTCGGTCAGCCGGTCGGCGGTTTCCACGGAAACCAGACCACGCTCGATTGCGCTCGCTTTCACGCGTTGGTAATCAATCCCCCGGCCATCATCTTCGACTTCGATGTAGATGTGGTTGCCGCGGTGATACGCGCGTAAGGAAACCTTTCCTTGCGCATCCTTTCCGGCCTGCACGCGATCTTCTGCGGATTCGATGCCGTGTGCGACGGCGTTGCGAACCAGGTGAATCAAGGGGTCAGAAATCTGCTGGATGATGTTGTTGTCGAGCTCGGTCTCGGCGCCTTCCAGCGCCAGATCCACTTGCTTGCCCGCCACTTTGGCGGCATCGCGAACCGCCCGCGTCACGCGGGTAAACAGATTGCCGATCGGAAGCATGCGCGCCGCGGTGATTTCGTCTTGCAGGTGGTGCGCGAGTTTTGTGAATTCGTCAATGTCGCCGTCCACGCGCCCCATAAAGGACGCGAGCTGCGTGAGGACTTCGGTCACGTCGGCGGAGATTTCGGTAAGCACCCGCGAAAGGATGTTGAAATCGTCGTAGCGATCCATTTCCAATTCGCTGAATTCATTCAGGAGGGAGCGTTCGTTTCCACGATTGCCCGGCGCGAAGAAGGATGCGGGGGCTCCGGCGCCTTTCTGCGGCAAAATGAACTGCCTTGCATTGATGCGGCTGAATTCGTACTTATCCTGGAATTCTCCAACCTTGGCATGCAGGCGTTCCTTCGAAAAACTCAGCGTGTCCACTAGCTTCCCGAGCTCTGCCAGACGGCCTACCATTCGCGTGCGGTTGATTACCAACTCACCGACGTTGTTCATCATGCGGTCGAGCCGGTCCAGCGCAATACGGACCGACTTCGCCTGCGGAAGCGCGGAGGCAGCCTGCTTGGCAGGGGCAACCGCTTGAGTTTCTTCCTCTTCGCCGATGCCCCCGCTGGCGCCGTCAGCAGCCTCTTCCGCGTGCTCCACATGTGCAGGGGATTGCGCCGCTGCTTCCTCGCTGACTTCCTCGGGCACGTATTCCACCAAGCGCGCGAGCAGGGATTCCGCCGTAGTACGGAAGACCTGCTCGTTTTCCCACTGCCGGTGGAGGCATTTCTTCAAGACGTCCACCGACTCCAGACACAGATCCACAATTTCCGGCGAAGGGCGGAGCTGGCCATCGCGCAGGCGCCCGATGAGATCTTCGACACGATGTGCGATTGCGCCGATGCGGTGCAGGCCCACCTGCGCCGCCGAACCTTTCACCGTGTGAATAGAACGGAACAGACGGTTGATTTCCTCCGGGTTCGAATTCGCTTCGAGCGACAGGAGACATTCCTGAACAATTTGGAGATGTTCTTCGGCCTCCGGCACGAAGAACTCCAGAATTTCGTCGGGAACGTCGCCATCCTGCGGCAGGCTGTCAAAATAGGAGGCCGCGGGCTGGGGAGCTTCCTCGATCACCGCCGGGGCGGATTCGATCGGTGCTTCCGAGGTGTACTGCGGCGGGGCGTCCTGAAATGCGAAGCTGTACCGTTCTTTAAACGCCAAAAAATCTTCGGTGAGCTCCTTGCCTCTGGCGCTGATTTCCAGGATGTCACTCTCAAGGACAGAAAGCGAATCGTTCAGGAACTCCGTGAGAGGCCCGTGGATATCGTCGCCGAGCGTCGCGTTCATGGCGTATTGGAAGACGTGAGCGAGTTTGCCAGCGACTTCCGAGAACAGGGGAAAGCCGTACGTCGCGGAGGTCCCGCACAAGGTGTGCGCCGCGATATAGAGACGTTCGAGGTCATCGCCACGCGGTTGCTGCTCGAGGAGCACACTGGCATACTCCCGGAGGAACTGCAGTTGGTCGGAAGCCTCCTGCAGGAAGAGTTCGACGGATTCGCCGCCCGGCGCGCTCACGATCGTTCCTCCACCATAGCCGGCTCGAGGCGTTGCACTGAGTCTGCGGAGGGTTTGCGGTACAGGATGCAGTCGCCCAGTACGATGGCCTGAAACTTTACCGGGACCCTGGCAATGGATTCGGAGTGCCCGAGAAAGAGATAGCCGCCCGGCTCGAGGTAATCGAAGAAACGCTGAATCAGAGCGCTTCGGCGCGCTTCCGAGAAATAGATCATCACGTTCATGCAAAAAATGCAGTCCATTCGCCCGACATATACGCTGCGCGCCAGATTCATGGGCGCGAAGGTGACCATTTTCCGAATCCTCGGCTTAACCTGGTATTGGTCATCTTTGTGCATGAAATGCGCTTCTATTCTCTTCGAGCTCATGCCTTCCAGACTGCGCCGCGGGTACAGGCCTCGCTCCGCAAATTTCAACGCTTCCTGGCTGATGTCCGTGGCCAGGACTTCGATGTTCCAGGCGTCGGCGAACATCAGGGTATCGGCCAGTGCGATGGCAATCGAATAGGGCTCCTCGCCTGTGGCGCACCCCGCGCTCCAGATGCGCATACTGCGCGGGTTCTCCCAGAATTTCTTTACGTGCATCTCCGGGAGAACCCTTTTTTCCAGCGCGTCGTACACTGCCGGATAGCGGAAGAACGACGTCTCCTGTGTCAGCAACCGCTCGATCACGGCGTCATATTCGACGTTGGACGCATTCATGGCCCGCAACAGCTCCGAACCGTTGGCCAAGCGGCAATCCCGCATGTGTTCCCGGAGATGCATGGAAAAGAAGCGCTCGCGCGAGGAATCGAAGAGGATCCCCGAGCGGCTCTCAATCAGGGCCTGGATTTCGTTAAACTCGTGATCGCTCAGGTGCGGCGCAGGTGCTTTTTTCTGGGTCATGTTCGGCACGCATCAATTGCCGGCATCCCGCCGGCAGGGAAGTCCAGGTTTACCGGAACGCGGCCGCCACGGGACGATGATCTTCCTCCTGTGCTCGCGCGCCGGGCTTCGATTGCGCACGGAATTGCGCCAGGGCCTCGTTCAACTGGTCCGAGAGCTTCACCAGGTGGCTCACTGTTCCCACCGTCTGGCGGGCTCCCTGGGAAGTTTGCCGGGTAATATTGGAAATGATCTGCATGGCGTTTGCCACGCCTTCTGTTCCCCGGACTTGCTGCTTGGAAGCCAGTGAGATTTCCTGCACCAACTCAGCGGACTGGCGGACGACGCTGGAAATCGCTTCGAGGGCTTTTCCGGCTTGATCGGCCAGCCCGGCGCCAACTTCGACTTCCTTGGTGCCTTCCTCCATGACCACCACGGCTTCGTTTGTCTCCGCCTGAATGGCTTTGATGAGCGCTGCGATGTCCTTCGTGGCCGAGCGGGAGTGCTCGGCGAGCTTGCGGACCTCGTCGGCGACGACCGCGAATCCACGGCCCGCCTCGCCCGCCCGAGCCGCTTCGATGGCGGCGTTGAGCGCGAGCAGGTTGGTCTGCTCCGTGATGTCGTTAATCACGTTGATGATTTCCGAAATCTCTAGGGAGCGGTCGCCGAGGGATTTGATCTTTTTGGCGGTAGCTTGCACGGAAGCCCGGATGCGCTGCATACCCTCGAGGGTATCGCGGACGGCGCGGTTGCCTTGCTCCGCGGCATCCAGCGCGCGCCGCGCCGCTTCTGCGCTGGCTTCGGCGTTGTTGGACACCTGCTTCATGGAAACCGTCAGCTCCTCTACCGCGGATGAGGTATTGGTGATTTCCTGGTCCTGTTGCGTTGCGCCGGCGGTCATCTCGTCGGCGGACAGCAGAATTGCGTTGGCGCTGGCGTTGACGTCGGTGGCGGCCTTGCGGACGCGTTCCAGAACCTTGGTGAAGTTGTCCAGCATGTAGTTGATGGAGTCCACGACATTGCCGAGCGCATCGTTGGTCACTTTGCCACGCAGGGTCAGGTCACCGCGGGCCACTTGGTTGATGACTCCCAACAGGTCCGTGATGCTGCGCTGGAGGGTTTCGGTGGCTTCCTGGTTTGACGTGGCTTTTGAGACCTTGGCGACGGCACGGTTCAAGTTCTCCGCGATGTAGCCCAATTCGTCGTCGCTCTTGACATCAGCCTTGGCGCGGCTGTCGCCAGCGGCAAAGCGTTCGGAGAACTCGGCGAGTTCCCGGACGCCGCTGAGCAAGCTGCCGCTCAACGCCATGGGAATGCTGAGGCCGGCCAGCAGCGCGAGCGCGCCTCCGCCGATGAGCCAGACGTCAATGCCTCCATGGCCCGGGCTTTCCGCCACAGCGTTCGAGCCCGCGCGATAAGCCAAACCGAGGACGCCGAAGACGGCAAGGAAAACCCAAACCGTCAGCGTCCAGACTTTCGAACTTAGCCGACCTTTCATGACTTCCTCCACAAATCATCGAGCCGCACAAGCGACCGACGAAATTCTTCGTTCCCAGCGGCCGGGGGTTCCCCGGCTGCCTCAGATCGTGGGTCCGGGAAACACTTCGATTAGGCGGTGCAAATCAATGGCCAGCGCGAGACGGTCGTTGTGCCGCAGCATTCCGGTGCAATGCGGCACATTTTCCGGCGCCCGCTCCAGCATGGCTTGCTCGTCCGCCGAGTACGTTCCGATCACTTCATCCGAAGCAATCCCCAACTTGATATCGTCGTGGTGGCCATCTCCACGCACCAACGCCACCACCACGTGCCGGGGCAACAGCCCTGCCCGGCGGCCTTCGGTAAACGCGATGTCCACCAGCGGCACAATGGCTCCGCGCAAATTGAATATCCCCATGATGTAAGCCGGCGCCATCGGCAGCGGCGTGACGATCGGCCAATCTACGACTTCTTCAACGTCCAGCACAGAAAGGCAGAACCTCTCGCGGCCGCTCCGGAAGATGCAGTATTGCTTCTCCGGAGGTTTCTCCTCGAAATAGCTTCCGCTATCGAACAGGTCGGCCGAATCGGCGTCTGTCGGCAACGGCACGAGTTGGAAATCGTCTGGCATTATGCAAACCGACGCACGGCGCGGAGCAGGTCTTCCCGCGTAAAGGGTTTCGTCACGTAGCCGTCCGCACCCTGCTGTTCGGCCCAAAACCGGTCGCTGGCCGTGTCTTTGGAAGAAACCATAATCACGGGAATCTTCCCGTACACAGAGTGCCCCTTCAGATCCCGGCAAACTTGAAATCCGTTCCGCTCAGGCATCACCACATCGAGCAAGATGACGCTGGGGTGTTCCGACTCGATGGCCTGCTCGATCTTGGTAGGGTCGTTGATGCCTACCGGGCGATACCCTTCATTTTCCAGCATGGATTCCATCATCCGAACCGCCGCCTGCGAATCGTCAACGATGAGAATCTTCTTGAGCACCCGCACTTCTCCTGAGTCAAATCCAACTAAAGGAATAGCAACTCCGCAGCCACCCTTTAGCCAAAGAAACCACTTGTTCTCAAAGCGTCTAACCCCATCAATGCTATGGGGTTACGCCGCCGCGACTTCCTCTCACGACGTGCGCGTCAAAGCCTGCGAGTCATTCTCCGTCTCAGCCTGAGATTCTTTCTCAACCTCCCGCATTTCAGTCGCTAGGGATGAGAAACGCTGGAATATCTCGTTCAAACGGAGGCTCATGCTATGGATGGTCTTGATCTGCTCGCGTGCCAGACCCGAAAGCTGGCCCGGCTCGAGGAGAAGCAAATCCGCATTCCCCAGAACTGACGTCAGCGCATTGTTCACGCTATGACGCATTTCAAGCATGTACCTGCCGAGCGTTGCGTACCCGGCGCTGTCGGCGGCAATCCGCTCAGCCCGTTCCGCCCGGCGCGAAGCCTCGATTCGCCGCAAACTCTCCGTTGCCACCATGATTACCGCGTGCGTCCATCCATCCTGGTAGGGAATGACAAGCAAGCGCGGGTGCTCGGAGCAGAGTGCGGCAAGGGCTTGCGTGTCGCCGCCGACGCAAACCGCCACAGCGGCGTCCGATTGCAGTGCCCGGATAATCGAGCCGGGTTGCCCACGACGGACTGGCCCGAGGATTACGAGGTCGTATCCGCCGGGATTCTTCGAGTTCCACAGATCGCTGCTGACGAGGGTCAGCGCGGGAACCTGACGTTCCGCTTGCCAGCGGGCGGTCAAGGCACGTGCGAAGTCCGTTTCATCGGAAATGATCAAGACGCTCGACGGAGTCACCTGACAGATGTCCTTTTCCGGCTGGGGCCCACCGCATTAACACCCCGAGGCAGCTAGACTTTCTCTGCTTCATCAACGACCGAAAGCAGCCGTTTTGTGCTGATGCCGAGGTTCACAGCCGCCTCGGTGTTCTTAGCGCGTTTTGCGGCTTCTACGCGTTCCTGCAGGGAAGAAATCTCTTTTCGAGCCACTTCGATTGCTGCGCGAACTCCTGAGCGATTCCCAGAGCTTTCAAATGCGTCAATGGCAACCGCAATTGCAGCGCGGGCCGATACCGCACGGCGCAAGTCGTCCGAGGTCCGGCCGCCATCGGTAACAAATGCGGAAACCTCCCAGGAGGACATGAGGATGCGCGTCTTTTCAATGGCCACCGTGGTCATGGAGCGTCCGCGCGCCGGGGGAGAAGCGATCAATTGCAACCAAATCTTTTCCGTGCAGGTGTCCAGGTCAAGCGGCTGCCCGGCTACCGTGGTTCCCGACGTTTTTCCCCGCGGCTCCGAGGCTGAGGGCGGCGGAGAAGTTTGTTTTGGGGCGATACCCGGTGTTGTGGCGCGAGACTTTAAGCCGCTGGCCCCCGCTGGCAGTTCGGGGGCCGGCAGAGGCTTCCCCGTCTGCGTACCTAGCTTCGCCGGTTTCTGGATCGAGGGCGCTGCCTGGGAAGCCGGCGGCTGGGCTTTCTTTTGCAGCGCTCCCATTTTTACGCGGGCCTGCTCCACAGCTTGTTCGACATCAGCGCGCAGGGCGAGCAATTTCGCAAAGGCCAGTCCAACCGAATTCTCGGTGTATTCCTTCTGAAAGGGCTGTTTCCAGTCGTTGCAAATCTGCAAGAGCTTGAGGACAGGTTCGGCTTCGGACAGGCCGGCACGCCGGCAATCCACGAACTTTACCTTGGCTGTTTCCAGCAGCCCAAGCCCGGCGCGGATGGCGATCAAATCGGCGTGCATCAATTCGATAAAGGCACGGCGGAGGAGGAAATTGAAGCGAGCGAACGCCAGCAAGGAAGCAGGGTCGTAAAACATCCCCCCCGCGGACTCCTTCACCTTTCTGCCTTCGTTGATGAAATTTGTCGTCAGAAGCTGACGCAGACTGCGGAAGGCTTTCAAATTGTCAATCATCGCTTCCAAAGGCCGACACCATGCAAGAGGCGCCGGGTCTACATCTCCGAATATCGGTTTCAAGACTCGCGCGACATCCTCGAGCTCGATTTGTGCGTGATAAATCTTCGGCGGCGCCTCGAGGGCAAAATATTGCGCGAGCAGGAAGTCAATTTTGTCGCGGTCGGATTTCGTCTTCTGCGGTTTTTTCAGGTGCCGAAGAATGAGGGTGCGCAAGGCTTGTTCGCTGGAATTGAGAGTCGTGGATTGGAGCAGCTTGCGAATCTGATGAGTTTGGACCTGCTGGTCCATCTCATCGAGCCAGCGGCGCACACCGTCGAAAACTTCCTGCGTCGGGCGGTCCGGAAGAGTTTTTTTGTCCGAGGAGGAGGGAAGGCCCAGCTCGAGCAGCTTGGCCAGCGCCAGGTAAATCGGGTAGACGGCACGCGCTTCCTGCCATTGTGCGGCAAGCTCGGAAGGATCGGGCCCGGCAGGGTGAGGCGAAGCCACCGTTTTATTGGTTGGGATCACGATTGTGTCATCCAGCGGCGCGGGCTCGACAGAAACCGGACCGCGACAGCTTTTCGTCCCTCATGATACTGGACGGCTACTACAGCCGCCTCTGCGACCACATCGCCATTCGGTTCGAGCAAGCGTATTCGGTCATCGAATTCGAGCGGCAATGTGGAAGTGAACAGCGCTTCCAAGGGCGTTCCGAATTCAATCACCGCGCCTTCCGAAATACTTCTTCCTCCTGGCCGGGGCGCAACCACCTGCACCGGAATTCGAACCGGAGCGGCTTGAGGGAAAAACTGAGCGAGCTTGCTCACACAGCTTTCTGCGAGCGCTTGCGTAATGCCGGCTCCACGTGCCACTCTTTTGCCAATCCTTTCAGCCGTTGCAACGTGCGGCGAGAACTATGTCTCAGTACACTCCGCGTCCGAATGCATTACTCCGGTGAAGGAAGGATGCACGAAGGGCACCATTAGTCCGAAATCCACGGGTGGGAGTGAAGTCATTGAAAACTAAAGGCTTATGCGAAGGGGAAGGAGTGGGGCTGGCTCAGTCGTCTCACCCTGAAACGGGCGCGTCTCATCAGGTTGGTCGAGCTGTGTCATTCTTAGAGAACCGGCTGACTTGCGTGGGGGTCATTTTGCGACTGCGTCGGTTTCGATCCCACCGGCAGACTGTTTGACTTGGATGCTGTAGCGTTTCAATTTCCGGTACAGCGTGGCTCTGCTGATTCCCAGCATCTTTCCGGCGAGCGCTTTATCGCCCTTGGCCTGCTCGAAGACGCGGAGAATTGTCATGCGCTCCATTTCGTCAAGCGCGGTGGCGGGAAGGGGACTGGCATCCGGCGCCGGCGACGAAGAGGACTGTTCGCCGCGAATGGCCGGCGGGAGGTCGGCCAGATCAATCGTGCGACGGTCGCCGAGTGTGACGGCGCGGGCGATGCAGTTTTCCAATTCGCGGACGTTTCCGGGCCAATCGTATTGGAGCAGGCTCTTCATGGCCGCCGCCGTCACTTGGATGGGGTCGCTGGGGGCGTAGCGGTCCAGAAAACAATGGACCAGCATGGGAATGTCTGAGCGGCGCTCCCGCAGCGACGGCAGGTGCACCGTCACGACGTTCAAGCGAAAGTAGAGATCCTTGCGGAAGGTTCCGGCGCGATAAGCCGCTTCCAGGTCCCGATTCGTCGCGGCCACGATGCGAACGTCCACGGAAACTTTTTCGTTGCTGCCGACCGGGCGGATTTCCTTTTCCTGCAAAGCGCGCAATAGTTTGGCCTGCATCTCGAGAGGCAGTTCGCCGATTTCGTCCAGGAAAATCGTGCCGCCATTGGCGGCCTGAAACAGACCCGCTTTGGTTTTCAAGGCTCCAGTGAAGGCGCCTTTTTCATAACCAAAGAGCTCGCTCTCCATCAGCGTCGGCACAAGCGAGCCGCAATCCACGGCGACAAACGGAAGCTCCGCCTGCGTCCCGCGAAAATGGATGGCGCGAGCCACCAGCTCTTTCCCGGTGCCGCTTTCCCCGAAGATTAGAACGGGGGTGCGTGTGTCTTTCAAACGTCCGATCATCCGCAGCACGTCCTGGATCTTGGCCGAAGCTCCGACAATTCCGTCGAGGTTTTGCTCGGTATTGACGCGGTCGCGGAGGAATTGATTCTCCGTGACCAGACGGACCTTCTCGGCCATCCTTTGGAGCAGGAGACGCAGTTTTTCCACCCGAAACGGCTTTTCGATGTAGTCGTAGGCGCCGAGCTTCATCGCGTCCACCGCCGACTCGATGGAGCCGTGGCCGGTCATAATGGCAACTTCGCTCCGCGGCAGAATGGCTTTGATCTGGCGGAGGAGTTCCACACCCGAAAGGTTGGGGAGCCTCAAGTCGGTCACCACGATGTCGGGTGCTTGTGTTTCGAGAGAGAGCAGCGCCGCTTCGGCGCTTTCGGCCTCGGTGCAAGCGAATCCGAGGTTGGCGCCGATGGTCATACACAGGCGGCGGATGCTCTGCTCATCATCTACGATCAAAAAGCGGATGCGCAATTCGTCGCTCATGGTTTCCCGAAGGTCCTCTCCACAACAGAAATGAGTTGCTGGACGCGAAAAGGCTTCTCCACACAAGGAGTTCCGCTGCGCTCGAGCAAGGCCATCGTCTCGCTATTGGCGGTGTCCCCGCTAATGAGAATAATGCGCGAGCGAAGCTGGGGACGGTGCTGCTGAATCCATGTATGAACATCGGCGCCATTGACGCTGCCAGGCGTGCGGATGTCGGTGATGACGCCCAGAAATTCCCCCTGCTGGAGCAACTGCAATCCTTCTGCGCCGGACGCGGCCGGCGTTACCGTGTATCCATTGCGCTCGAGCGCCGCGCGCAGAAAGGCCGTGACGGACGGCTCGTCCTCGATAACCAGGATGGGCATCGGGGCGCGAGCGGGACGTTCTGGGGCAGGCTTCATGGAGCGGTCTCTCCTGCTGCCGCTGCCGCGGCCCCGGATGCGATGGGCAGACGCACCAGGAAGGTGCATCCGGTCGTGCCCCGGTTGTTGTGGCAGGCAATCTCTCCGCCATGGGCGCGGACGATGCCGTAGCAGATACTCAAACCAAGACCCGTTCCCTTTCCCACCTCTTTGGTTGTAAAGAACGGGTCGAAGATGCGGTCCGGATTGGCGATGCCGGGACCGTTATCCCGAAAGAGGATTTCCACGGAATTGTTTCGCGGCGACGTCTGGATTTCAATCCGGCCCCGGCGGCGAGTTTCCCGCACCGCGTCATAGGCGTTATTGAGGATGTTCAAGAAAACCTGCTGGAGCTGCTGAGAATCGCCGACTACGCGCGGCAGGTTGGCATCCAGGGATTCCAGAACCTCCACGCCGTGGCTGGAAAAATCGTAAGCGCGCAGTTTGACTGTTTGGCGCAGCACGGCGTTGATTTGTACGGGCTCCCGGCGGGCCGGGGACTGACGCGCAAAGCTGAGCAGGTCGTGTACAATTTCTTTCGTACGCTGCGCCTCCAGCAAGATGACCTGGAGATCGTCTTTCGCTTGCTGGGGTACAGCAGGGTTTTCCAAGAGCAGATCCGTAAAACCGACAATAGCCGCCAGCGGGTTATTAATCTCGTGCGCCACGCCCGAGACCAATTGGCCGACGGTGGCCATTTTCTCGGAGTGCGCAAGCTTGGCTTGCAAGATGGCCGCATCGGTGATGTCGGTCATCACCACGACAATGCTGTTCACTTGGGCCTGCTCGTCGCGGATGGGGCTTAGGCTCACGGAAAAATGCCCGGTCGAGCCGTCCCCGCGGCGGAAGGGGAGCTCCAGGTTGTCCACCTGCACTCCATTCGCAGTTGTCTCCAGTGCTGCTTCGAAATCCTGCCGCCGCGAAGGGCTCACCCATTCCACCAGGCGATGTCCAAGGAGCTCCTCTTCGCGGTATCCCACCTCGAAACACCGCGGATTCGCGTAACTGATCAATCCGGCAGTATCGAGCACGAGAATCATGCTCTGCGTGTTATTCAGGATTTTCTGGTTGAAATCGCGCTCGCGCTGAAGCTGTGCCTGGTAGGTTCTTTGTTCGGTGACGTCGAGCATCAATCCCCGGTATTGAACCACCGCACCCTGCTCATCGCGGACGGCGAAAATATTTTGCATGGTGTGCAGAATCGTGCCGTCTTTTCTCCGGAGCGGCTCCTCGTAATTCCGCAGCACGCCTCGCTCCGCGATGGCGTCCAGAAGGCGTTGCCGGCGCTCGGGTGCGAGGTACAGGTGGTGCGTGATGTTGGTCTGCAGCAGCTCTTCCCGGCTATGGTATCCCAGCATCCGAACCATTGCGTCATTGACTTCCAGGAAGCGGCCGTCCGGAGTCGAAAAAAACAAGCCCTCTTGAATGTTATCGAATAATTCGCGGTACCGCCGCTCTGCCTCTCGGCGGTCGGTGATGTCTTTCAGGACATGGATGGTCCGGAAGTCGTCATCGCTGTTGCCGCGGATGCGCGACGTCGAAATCAAATAAATGCGCTCTTTCGCGGACTGAATGTGCTCTTCGGCGGTAGCCTGGATGTCGCGGCAGAATGGGCAGGGCGAGTCGTCTCCGGCCGCTCCCGCGAACGGAGCGAGCGTCTTCACCGCCTCGCCAACCATTTCGCTTGGCCGCGAGCCTATGTAGGCCGCCAGGGAGCGGTTCACCCGCAGAATCTTGTGAGCACGGTCGTGCACCACGATGAAGTCGCTGATGGCATCAATATCTTCAACCCATTGCCGTTTCGACTGTTCGATCTGCGAGAAGCGCCGGAAATTCTCCACCGTGACAGAAGCATGACTCACGAGGGCCTTCAGCAGGTTACGCTCTTCCGCAGGAAGGTCGCGCTCACGGTTGGCCAGGCAGAGGACCCCAAGCAAATCGCCATCGCTTCCCGTCAGACGCGCGACGGTGATGTCGCTCCATTGCAGCACCGCAGCCAACGCGGAGCCGAGGATCGCGGGCGCCGCGCCGACGAGGATTTCCGATGACGGCCGGAGCGCAAGTTCTGCCAGGACCGACTCCAATTGTGACGATGTGCCGGCGTCGGCAACACGAGGCTCTCCGTGGAAAAACAGAGATTCCACTTTGGCGCCGCGGACCAGCCCGAGTGCCACGCTGCGAGCCCCCAGCATGTCCGCGGCTCGCGCCGCAAACCGCCTCGCAAAATCCGCTATTCGGAGAGGGCGCGTTGAGTCCAGCGGTAGGCTCATCAGATCATCCGCACGTCGCCGATATAATCTTGCTTGCTGGGCATTCCTTGCGGCTTCGATTTGCGTTCCCAGCACTGACGCCAAAATCCTCAGCGCGCTTTCCAGGCCTTGCGGAGGATTCTGGAACACGGTGTGGTTCATCAGGACAAGGACTCCATCGACGTCACCGCCGGCACGTACGCGCGCGGCGGCTACCGCCTTCATGCCAAGAAGTCCTGCAAGCGAGTCTCGCTGCGCATTCAAGGGGTTCGCCATTATCGCGTGAGGCTCCTCCAAAGCTTCGAGCACAACGGAAGATTGTCCCAGGCGAAGGCGCTGACCGAAAATGCGTTCGCGGAATTCCCCATCGCAGGCGCTGCACACGAGTTCGTGGGAGCCTGCTCGTTTCCAATAACAGACCATTGATATCCCGAAGAACTCCCGAGTGAGCCTGCAGAAATCAGCAATCAAAGACTCCGGGTTGGAGTGGGCAGACGCCGCAAGCATCGAGAGAAGCTGGGGAAGGGAGTCGTCGCAAGATGCGACACTCTGGGTGGATGCTCGGCGTTTTGCTGACATTGAAGTAGTAGAATTCCGGGCCCGTCTCAGTTTCAGCGAAGTCTCAAATCTAAACAGCCTGATTGCTCACCGTACTTCTGAGTCTCATCTTGAGTCAACCACACCCTGAGATGGTGGTGCTGAATCGAGCAATCCGAAGCTCGAAAGGAAATCTCAGCGTGAGACCCGTCCCGCCCCAATACCGATGGGATTGAGACTTCTACTCGCGGCTTTACCTGTACCTGCAAATTTGCCCTTATGACCTTACCCTTTTCGGATGTATGAGTTAGGCGCCTGAGCAGGTCCTCGGAAACCTCCCTCCAACTCCTCTTGATACTGGCATGGCCCGTGCAACCTCCTCTACAGTGTCTGTCTGCCTTTCTCTTTGCGTAGGTGTACCCGCAGGACTGAGGGGAAATGAGAAGCCCCGGAAAATGGATCTCAGCAGCGTCAACCGTGATCCTAGCCGGACTCCTGATCCTGCCGGCAGTGGTCTCAGCGCAATCGAGTGTGACCCAAGAGGGGAAGAGAAAGGTCAAGACGCTCGTTGCTGCCGTTTACCCGGAATTGGCAAGGCGCATGAATGTCACCGGGAAGGTGAAAATCGAAGTGGTGATTGCTCCGGACGGGCACGTGAGATCCACGCGCGTGATTGGCGGGCATCCGCTGCTGGTCAACCCGGCCGTGGACGCAGTGAAGGAATGGAAATTCGTTGCCGCATCGGAAGAGACCACGCAGGTCGTGGAATTCGAATTTAAGAGAAGTGACAACTAATGTCGGACAACCGGGGCGGGCGAGCGGTGGAGGAATAGACAATGACAATCGGTAAGAAGCTTTATGTCGGGTTTGGTTCCATTCTGGCGATTCTGTTCTTGCTGTTTCTCCTGAACACCGCCTCTGTCTTGCGCGAACGCTCGTCGCGAACGGATGCTGCCAATGCGCTGGAGAGCGTGCGAACCGTCGAGGCTGTTCGATTCCAGATCATGCAGAACCGTTTGAACCTCGGCAGCTTTCTCCTGAGCGGTGACCCCCGCGACGAAGAAAAAGTCAACAGGGGCATCGCCGAGCTTTCCGATCTGCTGAAGAAGAAGGAGACCAAGTCCGGAAATGAATCGCTGCGCACCGGACTGATTGAGGTAGAGAGCACCGAAAAGAAATGGACGGATGAATTTGTCAGGCCCGTGCTTGCCAAACGCCATCAGGTGGACTCGGGCGACGCCACCGCCTCCGACCTCCAGATTTTTTACCTGCAGAAAGATCCCAATGCGTGGGTGAACCCGTCGGCGAGTGTGCTCGACCAGATCAACGGCGAAATCGGCAAGGCGCTCCAGGAGTCCTCGGACTCCGCGGCGCGCTGGACCACCATCAACACGATCGTGACTTTCCTCGGAACGCTCCTGGCCATTTTTGCGGGCATGGCCATCGCTTATTACACGGCGAAGTCCATTTCCGATCCGCTGGGGCACCTGATTACCGTGGCGCGGGAGATCGGCGACTCGGGCGACCTCGACCAGAACATTGACATTCATCGCAACGACGAAATTGGCGCGCTGGCCACTACGTTCAACAATATGGTGTCGTACCTGAAAGAGATGGCCACCGTTTCGGCGTCCATTGCCGAGGGCGAGCTGGCCGTGGAAATTGCTCCGCGGTCGAAGCGCGACACGCTGGGCAATGCCTTTGTGCGGATGTCGCATGGGCTGCGCGACCTCGTCCGCCAGGTTCGCGACAGCGCCTCGCAGGTTTCCGCCGGCTCGAACCAGGTCGCCGGAGCCTCCGACGAGTCGGCGAAGGTCAGCGTTCAGGCCTCTTCAGCGATTGAAGAGGTCACCAGCACCATGCACGAGATGAGCATAAACGTGCAGAACGTCGTCAAGAACACGAAGGTGCAGGCCTCCAGCGTCGCGGAAACCTCGGCTTCGATCGACCAGATGGTGACTTCCATCCAGCGGGTGGCAGACACCGCGAAGGTCCTGCTCGACATTTCCAACCGCTCGCGCGAAGAGGTGCAGCAGGGCATCGCGAAGATGGAACGGGCGACGGACGGGCTGAACCGCACGAATACGGCGATTCAGACCTCTGCGGAAATCATCGGAGTCCTCGGTCGCCGCGCCGATGACATCGGCAAGATTATCGAAGTCATCGACGATCTGGCCGAGCAGACCAACCTGCTGGCGCTCAACGCCGCGATTGAAGCGGCGCGCGCTGGCGAACACGGCCTGGGTTTCGCCGTTGTCGCCGACGAAGTGCGCAAGCTTGCGGAAAAATCCACACAGTCCACTAAGGAAATCTCCGAGTTGATCTCGAGTATTCAAAAAGAAGCGCGCCAGGCCGTGGAGAACATGCAGCACAGCACGCGCATTGTGGAAGAAGGATTGTCACTGGGCAGCGATTTGAACACGGCGCTGGGCAAGATCTCGAACGTGGTTACCGAGGTTTTCAAGTTCGCGCAGGAAATCGGCGCCGCCACCAACGAACAGTCCGTTGGCTCCTCGCAAATTGCCAAGGCCACCAGCCGCCTGACCGAGATTACCCAGGAAATCAACTCTGCCGTCGAGGAACAGGCGTCCGGCGCTCAGGCCGTTGTCCGGGCCATGGAGAAAATGCGCGAGTTGGTGCAGCAATCGGCTTCCGGATCAACGGAGCTCTCCGCAGCCGCCGAACAGATGCTGAAGCTCTCCCGCATGCTGCTGGAGTCCATGGACCGATTTGTGCTCGACCGGATGCACGGCATTGGCGACCCTCGCCGCGCACCGGGCCGGCGCGACCCCGAAGGCGCACGCCTTTCGCCGGAGGAGTATGCGGAGGTGGGGCGGTCCTAAACGGGCCGGAGAGCCGCAATGGACAAAGACCTCCAGATCGTCGGATTTCGAATTGGGGACGAAACCTATGGGGTGCGCATCTCGGCGGTCCGGGAAATTGTGCGTGTCCCGGCCATCACCGCGGTTCCGAATGCGCCTGACTATATCGAAGGGGTCATCAACCTGCGCGGAAAGATTATTCCCGTGATGGACCTGCGCAAGCGGTTCGGGATCAAGAATGTCGAGCCAAACAAGAAGAACCGCATCCTCGTGGTCGAGCTCGAAAACAAGGTCTTGGGGCTGATCGTGAATTCCGCCTCGGAAGTCCTGAAGATTCCGCCCGCGGATATCGAAATGCCCAACACGATGTTTCAGGAAGGGGAAGTAAGCTACGTCACCGGCGTTGGCAAGCTCAACGGGCGGCTGGTCATCCTCCTGGATATTGGAAAATTGCTGCAACGCGGTGAACTCCGCCGCCTCGAGCAAGCCGTCGAGCCGGTGACTGTGCAAGAGTGAGCGGCCCGGCCCAAATCGTTGCGGCCGGAATCAAATCCAGATTGCCACACAGCGAGAGCCAATGGGAACTCTAACCGCACCAATCCAGCTCACGGACGCGGAGCTGAAGCTTTTACAAACCCTCGTCTATCAAGAGTGCGGAATGTACTTCGACGAGCGGCGGGCGCACTTTCTTCGCGACCGTCTGCAGCGCCGCCTGAAAGCCTGCCAGCTCGACTCCTTCTACGGCTACTACCGGTTGCTCACGAGCCGGGAAGGGAAGCAGGAGCTCGCGGCGCTGCTCGAAAACCTGACCGTCAACGAGACCAGTTTTTTCCGGAACAAGCCGCAGCTCGATCTGCTTCAAAAGAACGTGCTCGAGGATTTGCTGCGGCGCAAACAAGATCGCCGGGACTGGAACTTGCGGGTGTGGAGCGCGGGATGCGCTTCCGGGCAGGAACCGTATACCGTTGCGATGCTCATCTGCGACGCGCTGGCCTACTACTATCTGCGCAATCCGCTTCCGTTTGACATGCCCTCGCCAAAACCGCTGATTCCTCCGCCGTGGCGCCTGGAGATTCTCGCCTCGGATATCAGCTACGCCACGTTGCGCGCGGGGCAGGAAGGCGTCTACACCGAGGTGCAGATGGAGCCGGTCGAGTACACCACGCGCCTGCGCTACTTCGAGAAGGTCGGCGACAAGTACGCAGTCAAGAAAGCGGTGAAGGAGTTGGTGCAATTCGACTTCCACAATCTGAAAACGGTATTTTTGCCGCAACGCAACGACATTATTCTCTGCCGCAACGTCATGATCTATTTCGACGAAGCGGAGCAGAAGCGCCTGGTGGAGAAGTTTTACCACTGCTTGAACCCCGAGGGGTATCTCTTCGTTGGCCATGCGGAAAGTCTGTTCGGGCTGTCGTCAAAATTCCGAATGATTCACGTAAATAATGGCACCGCGTACCAGCGGATCGAGGCGACACCATGAGCCTCTTTTCCGAGGATCGCAGTTCGGAACTGCGCCAGCTCTTCTTCGAAAGCGCAGAGGAGTTGCTTCAGTCTCTCAATGACGCCGGGCTGGAGTTGGAAGAACACCCCAAAGACGCCGAGGTCATCCGGCGCGTTCGTCGCACTGTGCACACGCTCAAAGGGGATTCCGCCGCCTGCGGGTATCAACAACTAAGCAAGCTCGCGCACGAACTGGAAGACGTCTTGACGCCGCAAGTGGTGGAAACACGGAGCGCCGCGCTTGCTGAGGTGGTGCTCACAGCAGCGGACACGTTCCACGCCATGCTGGCCGCCTACCGCGGAAACTTGCAGCCGCCGGCGGGCGAGGCGCTGCGCATACACATCCGCCACTTGATGGGCCAGTCGGCCGAATCCGGCGAGGGCGCTGCCCACCCTGCGAGCGGTGTAGACGCCAAGTTTGAATGGGGCGAGTACGAGCAATTGATGATCGCAGAAGCAGTTCATCGCGGGGAGACGGTTTACAACGTCGGGCTGAGGATCGACCCAACAAGCCAGATGCGCGCCGCGGCGCTGCAGCTTATCCGCAATGTGCTCTACGGCGCCGGCACCGTTCTGGCGCTGCGCCCGGAAGACAATCTTTCCGCAGAACATGTGGAAATTGTGGAAGCCGCGCTGGCCACTTCTCGATCGCGGGAATGGATTCTGAAGAAGTGCCGCATCCCAGCCGTAGTCGCGGAAATTGTGGTCGAACCTGCTGTCGTCGCGGATACGCCGGAGCATGAAATGCTTGGGGCGCTGCTGGACTCGGAAGCCGCCGCGGTTGCCGCCGGAGTCGAGTCTGCCCGCGCCGAAGCTCCCGCATCAAAGCCGGCTCCTGCAGCCAAAGCAGCAATCGCGGCCGTGGCGGAGGCTACTTTGCGCGTCGAATCTGCGCGGATTGATGCCGTGATGAATCTGGTGGGGGAACTGATCATCGGAAAATCAATGTTCCATCGCGCGATTCACGAATTCGACCAGCGCTTTGCGAAGGACCCCCTCCGCGCCAGACTCGGTGATGCGCTGGCCTTTCAGTCGCGAGTTTTGGACGACCTCCAAAAGTCGGTGATGAAGATCCGCATGGTCCCGGTCGAGCAGCTTTTCCGCCGGCTGCCGCGCATCGTGCGCGATGTCGCCAAACTTCGCAGCAAAGATGTTGCTCTGGAGTTGGCCGGGCAAAGCACCGATCTCGACAAGAGCATCCTGGATTCGCTCGGCGAGCCCCTGACGCACCTCATCCGCAACGCCGTGGACCACGGCATCGAGCCGCCCGAAGAGCGCGTCGCCGCCGAAAAGCCCGCGCGGGGCACGGTCCGCTTGAACGCCTACCATCAGGGCAACCAGGTGGTCATCGAAGTTCGCGACGATGGCCGCGGCCTCGACCGTGAGCGAATCGTGGCCGAGGCAATCGGGCGCGGAATTATTTCCGCGGAAGAGGCCAGCCGGCTCACCCCAAGCGAGGCGCTGAACCTGATTTTTGAGTCGGGTCTGAGCACCGCTGCAGAAGTGACTTCTGTCTCGGGCCGCGGCGTTGGCATGGACGTGGTCAAGACCGCCCTCGAACGATTGAAGGGGACGGTGACGATTGCGACTCAGGCCGGTAAGGGCACCACGTTTCAGCTTCGCGTCCCGCTGACTCTCGCTAGCATCCAAGCGCTGTTGTTCCGCGTGGGAGGACGATTGTATGCCGTGCCGCTGAGTTCCGTGCTGGAGATTACGCGCGCCGAGGAAAAGGAGATACACCGCGTTGACCAGCGCGAAGTTCTTCAATTGCGCGACCGCCTTCTCACTCTGGTGCGGCTCGACCGCCTGGATCAAATCCACGAGGTCAGCGCTCGGAAGCGCTCTTTCGTGATTGTCATTGGAGCGGCGGAACGCCGCTTCGGCCTGCTGGTGGACTCCTTGGTCGGTGAAGAAGAACTCGTAATCAAGGGGCTCGGCGACCAATTGGTCGCGACCGAATTGGTCAGCGGCGCATCCATTCTGGGCGACGGGACGGTGGTCCTGATTCTGAATGTGCCTGCGGTGGTCGCCCGTCTGAGCCGCGCGCCCATTCTGGGGGCCATCGCATGAGCAAAGCCGTACGCGTTCTCGTCGTTGACGATTCCGCGCTGATGCGCAAGCTGATTCCCAAGATCTTGGAGAGCGAAGGATCCATCGAGGTTATCGGGACGGCCATGGATGGCGAGTTTGCACTGAAGAAAATTGAGGAGCTGAAGCCGGACGTCGTGACGCTGGACCTCGAGATGCCGCGTCTGGACGGCATTGAGACGCTGCGGTCCATAACGCACAGCCATCATGTCCCGGTGATTGTCGTCAGCACGCACACCAAGGCGGGCGCGTATTCCACGTTCAAGGCCCTGGCCCTGGGCGCTTTTGACTTTGTGGCCAAGCCGAAGGACGCGGCCGCCGGCCATCTGGAAACGATTGCGGCAGAGTTGGTCGAGAAAATCAAGGTCGCATCGCGCGTCGGCGTGGTCAAAACTCGGGCGCCGCTGGTGGAAATGAAACACCTCGGCGGAAAGAAGCGGACTCGCCCGCCACAGGCACCGAACAAGATTATCGCCATCGGAGTATCAACGGGCGGACCGGTTGCGCTTCAGTTCCTGCTTTCACAGATTCCTGCGGACTTCCCGGGCGCAATGTTGGTAGTGCAGCACATGCCGGAAGGGTTCACGGCGATGTTCGCCAAACGTCTGGATGAGCTGTCACTCGTCGAGGTGCAAGAAGCGAAATCCGGCGACCTGCTCTGGGCGGGGCGCGTCTTGGTTTGTCCCGGCAACCGCCACATGATGGTCCGGCGGATGGCGCGCGGCGACATGGTGGTGCTTGCCGATAGCCCGCAAGTCAACGGTCACCGGCCGTCGGTAGACATCCTGTTTCATTCCGTGGCCCAAGAATTTGGAAATGCCGCCATCGGCGTGATCATGACAGGCATGGGCGAAGACGGCGCCGAAGGATTGGGCGCCATTAAAGCCGCGGGCGGCATAACCATCGCGCAGAGCGAGGACACTTGTGTGGTCGGCGGCATGCCG
>DASWCG010000350.1:0-8869 GCA_036390175.1 Candidatus Acidiferrales bacterium
ACGATTGCTACGCAAGCGTTGACAGGATACGCGGAGTTTCTTAAACTCGCAGTCATGGAAGTGCATCTCACCCCCGAACAGGAAGCCAAACTCTCCAAGCTCGCCACGCGCAAAGGACGCCATGCGGATGAACTGGCGCAAGAAGTCATTGGCTTCTACTTGGAGCACGAAGCCCGCTTCATCGAGGCAGTAAAACGAGGCATGGAGTCACTCGACCGGGGTGAGTACGTCTCGCATGAGGATGTCGCTGCCCGCATCGAACGCCTGTTTCAATCCTGATGGAAATCCGTTGGTCGCCGCAAGCTGCTGAAGACCTCGAACGCATTGCCCAGCGCATCCGGCGAGACAATCCCGCCGCAGCACGAGAAGTCGCCGGAACTCTCTACAATGGCATCACCGATCTGAAAACTTTCCCAAACCGTGGGCGTGCCGGGAGGATCGAAGGCAGCCGTGAGCTAGTGTTTCCTTCTCTCCCCTATATCGTCGTCTACCGCCTGAAAGACCAAGCCGTGGAGATTGCGCGCATCTATCACGCTGCGCAGGACTGGCCATAGAAATACCCACGCGGCCCGACCTCCCGCCGATACGCTCCCCACGCCCCGTCGCACTCGAATGAAACTTCGTCCTCCGCGTTCGACGCCTGCCCCGATCCTATCGGGGTGTTCTCTGCGCCTCTGCGTTTAGCTTTCCGTGCTTCTCCTGCCGTGAACCGAATCCTCGCCGCCCTTTATTTCTCGCCGTGGTAAACTTGCTCAAGTCGGGAGTTCGGTGTGAAGCCGCAAAGAAAATTCACCGTTGTCATCGAACGCGACAGGAAGGTTATTTCGTCGCCACGGTCCCCGCGCTGCGTGGCTGCCATACGCAGGCCAAGAATCTGGATACCTTGATGAAGCGTGTGCGCGAGGTCATCGAGCTTTGCTTGAAGGGCGAAAACGGTGACATCGGAACGCTCGAGCTTGTTGGCATCAAGCAAATCTCCGTATGACCCGCCTTCCTCGCCTGAAGGGTAAGGAGCTTGTTCGAGCCCTCGAGCGAGCGGGCTTCCACCGCCCATTGCTGCAAACGGCAAGTCAGGCATAGACTTAATCCCAGGCGCAATCGTGAATTGGTTTGCCATCTTCGGCAAATGGTTCTGGGCAATCGGCATTTTCTTCTCGTTTTTGAACGCCCGCACCTTCCAATCCAGAGCGCGCCCGCATATTCAAGCGCATCCCGAACTGGAAGAAGGCTATCGCACGCTCATAAAGGGGTACCTAACTTGGGGCAACCTGCCATTGGTTGTCATGGGAGTCGGATGTACCTTCGGAGGAGTTCCCACGTTCTTTGATTTCTTTCGCCCCCATGATCGGAACCCCTTTGTTCTTGCCTTTTACTTCTCCATTCTTTTGGTGTGGATATTGGGAACAAATTGGTTGCTGTTTCGGGGTGGCGCCGAGATGCTCGTCAAGCATCCCGGATTTCTAAACATCTATTTCAAGAGCCCGCGCTCGATTGTGCTTCTTTGGTTTCTTTCCATAGCGGGCGGCGTCTTTGCGTTTATCATGCTGTCTTCAGGAGACATCCCCCTGCCACCCCATTGATAATCCCCGGTTTCCAGGTGCTAATGCTATTGCAACCTCCTCATTCCTGACAGTTTACAGAAATTCCTTGACTTCAACATACCAGTATGGTAAAATACGCTCTGCAAAATGACGATGACCGCTCTGTCGAACACGCTTCCGCCGCCCGGTACTAAGCCCGACGTCTGCTGCTCTTCGTCTGTCCCGCTCACGAGTCACCAGTCACGAGTCACTTTCTCCGCTAACTCCTTTCCATTCACACTCTTATCGAAAAATGGCTCCGCAACTCCTTTCTTTTCACACTCTTGCAAAAACAAAGGACTTAAAACTGCCTAGAATCATACTCTTACAAAAAACATAGGGGGGAGGGGGTCCCGAATCCTCAATTCCTCAGTCTAACCTCAAACGTCTAACCTCCATCCTCCAGAAAGAGCCCACCAATGCCCGCCAAGCACCGCATACCTCACGAGCACCAGTCGTCTCGCAGACCTGAGCCCGACAACCTGTGTCAGCACACTGATGCCGCCGGGCGCCGCTGCCGCATGCCCCGCGCCGCCGGCCACTCTTATTTCTGCTTCTACCACTGGCGCCGCGAAGAGCAGGACCTCCACGCCGGCCAGATCGGCGCCGAAATCCTCGGCGTTTTCGGCGAACTCCGCACCGCCACGGCCGTCAACCATGCCCTCGCCAGGCTCTTCGCTGCCCTGGCCCAGAACCGCATCCCGGTTCGCCGCGCCGCCGTCCTCGGCTACATCGCTCAGTTGCTTCAGCACGGCCTTGGCTCGGTGAGACATGAGACCGAAAGCGTCATCGGCCGCAACGCCTGGAATGAATCCGTCCGGCGCGCCCTGGATGCCGCCTCGGAAAGCGTCTCCGTCTCCGGCCGCGACACTTTGGCCGTCGTGGACTCGCCCCCGCCGGAGGAATAATGCCGCGCATTCCTGATAGAATGATTGCCATGCGCGTCAAAGTCCTGTTCTTTGGCAGGCTCAAGGAAATTGTCGGCCGCGCGGAAGACGACGCCGAAATCTCCGAAGGCGCTCGCCTCGAAGATTTGTTCGCGCGCTATGGCGGACGTTTTCCCGAACTGGCGAATTTCCGCCCGTCGCTGGTGGCCTCGGTCAACCAGGAGTTCGCCGTATGGAACGCGCCGCTCGCGCATGGCGACGAAGTCGCTTTCCTCCCGCCCGTCAGCGGCGGCCAGGCCGCGCCGTCAAAATCTCTCGCCGATGACCTGTTCGACCTGGTCCGCGCTCCCATCCGTGCCGCGGAGCTTGTCGAACACGTCAAGGCCCCCGAAGACGGCGCCGTCGTCGTCTTCGACGGCATTGTCCGCAATCATTCCGCCGGACGCCCCACGCTCTATCTCGAGTACGAAGCTTACGAAGCGATGGCCCTCGCCAGGATGCGCGATATCGGCGCGCGGATTCGCCGCGACTTTCCCATTCATCGCATCGCCATGGTCCACCGCCTCGGACGCCTCGCAATCGGCGAAACCAGCGTCTTCATCGCTGTCAGTTCGCCGCATCGCCGCGCCGCCTTCGACGCTTGCCGCTTTGCCATTGACACCCTCAAGAAAACCGTGCCCATCTGGAAAAAGGAGTATTTCAAGGACGGCGCTGTCTGGGCCGAAGGAGAAATCCCGCCTCTGGCATCTCCGCAAGCCTCGAAAGAATCTATCTGAGAATGAATACGCCGATTTTTCTATCCGGTTTTTCCAGCCGCTGCCGCTCTGCCCTGGTGCTGTCGCTCTTTCTTCCTGTCGTCTTGCTGGCCGCGCTCCAGCAGCCTCCGTCGCGTTCTGATCGCCCGCCCGAAGCAGGTCAAAAACGCGGCATCCGCGTCGAGGTCAATCTCGTCAATGTCCTCGCCAGCGTGCTCGACAAAGACAATCGCCCCGCTCCGGATCTTCCTCCGGAAGCCTTCGAGCTGTACGAAGAGGGTGTCTTGCAGAAGGTCGAAGTGTTTGAGAAGGAGACCCAGCAGCCGCTCGACCTGGCCCTGATGATTGATTCCAGCCTGAGCACGCTATTGGAAATGCCCTTCGAGCGCGAAGCCGCCGCGCACTTCATCCGCCAGGTCGTCCGCCCGGGCGACAGCCTCGCGGTGTATGCCTTTGACGAGGACGTCCACCAGCTCTCCAAGTTTTCCTCCGATGTTCCTACCTTGCAGCAGGCCGTGCGCAGTATCCAGGAAGGCGCCGGGACCTCCATTTACGACGCCGTGTTTCTCGGCTCGCGAGCCCTCGGCGGCCGTCCCGACGACCATCGCCGCGTCATCGTCATGGTCACCGACGCCGGGGAAACCACCAGCCAGGCCGACTTCGAAACCGCGCGCCGCGCGGCGCTGCGTGCCGGCGCGCTGCTCTACACCATCGTTATCCGCGCCGTGAAAAACGAGAGCGGCCGCAACACCGCCGGCGAGCACGCCATTCAGACCATCACCGAAACCACCGGCGGCGCCATGTTTTTTCCCGACGCCCCCAAAGAGCTCGACGCCATCTTCGACCGCATTGACCGCGAGCTGCGCACTCAATACCGTCTCGGCTACTATCCCAACCCGCGCGGCCCGGCCAATACCTTTCGCAAAATCGAAGTTCGCGTCAGGGGTGAATACACGGTGCGGCACAGGAAAGGATATTTCACTGCCCCTGCTCCGGATTGAACGTGCTACCCATGACGGTTCCGGATGAAGCTTGGCGCTCGGTCAATGTCATGACCAAGACTTACCTGCAAGCGGCCATCGAGACGGCCCAGGAAGCCGGAGAGATTCTGCTCCAGGAATTCGGCCGACCGCCGGACATCACCTACAAAGGCGACGCCGACCTGGTGACCCAGGCCGACCGCCGCTCCGAACAGGCCATCGTCGAGCGCTTGCGCCGCTGGTTTCCCGAACACGCCATCGTCGCCGAAGAGGGCGCCGGCCACGAAAACAGCTCGCCGTTCCGCTGGTATGTGGACCCGCTCGACGGTACGACGAATTTTGCCCACGGCTATCCGTGCTTCGCGGTTTCCATCGGGCTTGCCGAAGGCGCCTCCGTGATTGCCGGGGTGGTTTTCAATCCGGTGAGCAACGAATTGTTTGCCGCGGCGCGCGGAGAAGGCGCAACGCTCAACGCAAAGAAAATCTCCGTCTCCGCGATTGATATTCTGGCGAAGAGTCTTCTTGCCACCGGCTTCCCCGCGCACAAGCGCGTCCAGAGTCCCAACATTCACTACTATTGGGATTTCACGCTGCGCTCCCACGGTGTCCGACGCGACGGCTCCGCCGCGCTGGATCTCGCCGCCGTGGCCGCGGGCCGCTTCGAAGGCTTCTGGGAATTTGGATTGCACCCGTGGGATACCGCGGCGGGAATCATCCTCATCGAAGAAGCCGGCGGGCGGGTCAGCGATTTCGCCGGCAAGCCTTACCGCTTCGGCGCTCGCGAGATTCTCGCTTCCAACGCGAAGGTGCACGCCGAGATGCAGGAAGTCGCCGCGGAAATCGCCGCGAAGACGGGGAAAAAATGAATTCTTTTGACGATGAGGACGGGCGATGCTACGCTCGCGCGGCTTGCCTGCCGGACTTCATGAGAGCCGTTGACATCATACGAAAAAAGCGCGACGCCCTGGAACTCACCCGAGAGGAGATCGAGTTCCTCATTCGCGGCTGCACAAGCGGCGAAATTCCGGACTACCAGATTTCGGCGTGGCTCATGGCGGTGTGGCTGCGCGGAATGTCCGGAGGGGAGCTTGCCGCGCTGACCGAAGCGATGCTGCATTCGGGCGAAGTCCTGGATTTGTCCGACCTGCCCGGAAAGAAGGTGGACAAACACTCCACGGGCGGCGTGGGAGACAAGACGTCGCTGGTGCTCGCGCCGATTGCGGCGGCGGGCGGTTTGCTGGTGCCGATGATCAGCGGACGCGGGCTGGGCCATACGGGAGGAACGCTCGACAAGCTCGAGTCCATTCCCGGATTCAACGTGAATCTTTCGGCCGGAGAGTTTCGCCGCGTGCTCCGGGAATGCGGCCTCGCGCTCATCGGACAGACCGCGGAAATCGCTCCGGCGGACAAGAAAATCTATGCGCTCCGCGATGTCACGGCGACGATTGAAAGCCCGAATCTGATTTGCGCGTCCATCATGAGCAAGAAGCTGGCCGAGGGAATTGACGCGCTGGTGCTGGATGTGAAGACCGGCTCGGGCGCGTTTATGAAGAAGGAAGAAGATGCCGCGCACCTGGCGGAGTTGATGGTCGAGACGGGGCGGCGCATGGGGAAGAATGTGGTCGCGCTGATCACGGACATGGAGCAGCCGCTGGGGCGCGCCGCAGGACATTCACTCGAGGTAATCGAGTGTGTGGAAGCGCTGAGCGGCGGGGGACCGGGAGACTTGCGCGAATTGAGCGTGGAGCTTTCGGCGTGGATGTTTTTTCTCGGCGGACGATCTACGTCGGTCGGCGAAGGGCGGCGGCTCGCGGCGGAAATGATGGCGAGCGGAAAAGCAAAGGCCAAGTTTCGCGAAGTGGTGCGACTGCAAGGCGGCGATGCGCGCGTGGTGGACGAGCCCGGGCGTTTGCCGAAAGCCAAGGGGAAAGTGGACGTCGTGAGCGGGAAGGCGGGATTTGTGGCCGGGACGCAGTGCGAGCAACTGGGAGTTGCTTGCGCCGTATTGGGCGGCGGGCGCGAAAGAAAAGAAGACACCATTGACCCTGCGGTCGGTTTGGTGTTTCACAAGAAAATCGGGGAGCGGGTAGAAAAGGGCGAGGCACTCTGTACGCTGCACTACAACGCGGAAAATCGTCTCGAAGAAGCGAAGAGGTTGGTGGAACAGAGCTACCGCATTGAAGCGAAGGCGCCCCAAGGAAACAGAGCCCTTGTCCGCCGAATCATCGGCGCGGAGAGGTTGCCTTGACTTTGCCGCTTGCGGTGATCACCGGCATGATGCGACGAACCATAAAGGAGCGCGCATGGGACGGCTGACCGGAATACTCGGGTTGCTGACGATGCTGGGGCTGGCGTATGCGATGTCCACGAACCGCCGGGCCATCAAGCCAAAAACCGTGGCCTGGGGACTGGGCCTGCAGCTCGCCTTCGCCTTTTTCGTGCTGCGATTCGAGGCGGGACGCAGACTATTTGAGTTTTTGGGCAAGATCGTGAACGGCCTGCTGGGCTTCTCGTTTGCCGGGTCGGAGTTTGTGTTCGGCGAACTCGGGAAAAAGCTCTCGTCCTACGGGTTTTACTTTGCCTTCCAGGTGCTGCCCACGATTATTTTCATCGCCGCGTTCTTCGCGCTGCTCTATCACCTGGGCATCATGCAAATGATCATCAAGATTGCCGCGTGGATCATGACGCGGGTGATGGGGGCGAGCGGAGCGGAATCGCTGAACGTGGCGGCGAGCATTTTCATGGGGCAGACGGAGGCGCCGTTGACCATCCGGCCGTTTCTGGACAAGCTGACCAAGTCGGAGCTGATGACCGTGATGACCAGCGGGATGGCGCACGTCTCCGGCGGAATCATGGCGGCGTACATTGCCTTCGGGATCGAGCCGAAGCATTTGCTGACCGCGGTGATCATGACGGCGCCGGGAACGCTGCTGATGGCCAAGATGCTCGTGCCGGAAACCGAGCAGCCGCTTACGGCGGGGCGGGTGGAGATGCCGGAGATGGAAAAGGACGCCAATGCATTGGGAGCGATCGCGCGCGGCACAAGCGATGGTCTGAGCCTGGCGATCAACGTGGCGGCCATGTTGATCTCGTTTCTGGCGATGCTGGCGCTGGTGAACTACTGCTTTGGGTGGGCTCACGGCTGGATGCACTGGTTTCCCTCGAGCCTCCAGCAGGTGTTCGGCTGGGTGTTTTCTCCGATTGCGTTTGTCATCGGGATCCCGTGGCACGATTGCGCGAGCGTCGGGAATCTGCTGGGAACCCGAATGGTGGTAAACGAACTGGTGGCTTTCCACGACCTGGGAGCGATGCGCGGAGCGCTCGATCCGCGGTCCTTCACGATTGCCACTTTCGCGCTGTGCGGGTTTGCAAATTTCAGCTCCATCGGGATCCAGATCGGGGGCATCGGCGCACTCGCGCCGGGGCAGCGCGGGCAGCTCGCCCGTTTTGGAATCCGCGCGATGCTTGCCGGAACGATGGCGAACCTGATGTCCGCTTCGATTGTCGGGATGCTGTACACGGGATGAAGACGAAGGCCAACAGCGCAGGCGACGATTTTGCGCGGGCCGAGCGCGCGGCGAAGTTCATTTTGTCGAAGACCAAGCTGCGGCCGCGAGTCGGGCTGGTGCTCGGTTCAGGGCTGGGCGCGTTCGCGGACGAGTTTTCCGACTCGGCGCGGATTCCGTACGGGAAGATTCCGCATTTCCCGCGCTCCACGGCAATCGGCCACGCGGGAAAACTGGTGGTTGGAACAGTGGACGGAGTAGCCGTGGCGGGAATGCAGGGGCGCGTGCACCTGTATGAGGGATACGCGGCGAAGGAAGCGGCGTTTCCGATGCGGGTGATGGCGCGGATGGGAATCCGCGCGGTGATTCTGACGAATGCGGCGGGCGGGATCAACCGCGAGTTTGCCCAAGGATGCCTGGTGGTGTTGCGCGACCACATCAATCTGCAAGGGGCGAATCCGCTTTCCGGGCCAAACGACGAGCGATTTGGGCAGCGCTTTCCCGACATGACTCACGCCTATGCGAAAACATTCCGGGAAGCGGCCGTGGCGGAAGGGAAGCGGCTGGGGATTGCGATTCACGAAGGCGTGTATGCGGCGGTCGCGGGGCCGAGCTATGAGACTCCGGCGGAGATTCGCTACCTGCGCACCATCGGCGCGGACCTGGTGGGGATGTCCACCGTAGGGGAGGCCATTGCCGCGCGGCACATGGGAATCCAGGTGCTGGGGATTTCGTGCGTGACGAATCCCGCGGCGGGAATTTTGGACAAGCCTTTGGACCACAAAGAAGTGCTGGAGACCGGCGAGCGGGTGAAGGGCCAGTTTATCGCGCTGCTGCGCGCGGTGATTCCGCGGATCGCCGAGGAGGTGAAATGAGCGAGCGCGGGGCGCAGGAAACTTTGATCGAGGCGGCGCGGAGGGCGCGCGAGAATGCGCATGCGCCGTATTCGAATTTCCGCGTCGGCGCCGCGCTGCGCGCGAAGTCCGGCCGGATTTTCGGCGGGTGCAACGTGGAGAATTCCACCTATGGGCTGACGGTGTGCGCCGAGCGGGTGGCGATTTTCAAAGCGATGTCAGAGGGCGAACGCGGATTCGACGCCATTGCGGTGGTGACCGATGCGGATACGCTGACTCCGCCGTGCGGGGCCTGCCGGCAACTGCT
>DASWCG010000351.1:0-6079 GCA_036390175.1 Candidatus Acidiferrales bacterium
GTGTCCACCCGGGCGGAGGCGCGAGGGAGCGAAGGATTTTTTGCGCCAGCTTGTGATGGGATCTTTGCCCGCTGCTGCGCCCGATATTGCGCAGGAGAGCGGCGGCATGGAAAATGCGCCGCGCGGAAGGATCCCGGAAAATGGGTCCAGCTTCAGCGGCGGCTAAAGAATCAAAAAAGCGGAGCGCGGAATCGGCGGCCGCGGAGGTCTCAAGAAAGTCCGGATCGAGAACCTTTGCGGTGGTGGTGAGGCGAGCCATAGCTGCGATTTTCAGTTCGCGGCCTTCGGGAAGTCCGGCGCGCCAAACGTTCCAGAGATTCCCTTTTTGTCCCGTCTTCGCGCGATATTCGGCCAGGCGCTTGGTGCGCGCAATCTGAATGAGGTTCCTCCAGCGCTCGCGCTCTTCCGGTTTCACGGCCGGACGCAATTCGCCGAGGAAGCGCGACAGCTCATCGAGGTCGTGGACCTCGCCGAGCAAGTCCTGGAGGCGCTTTAGGTCTTCGCTCCATTCGGCGTGACGGCTCGGCAGAAAATTCTCGACGGTGTAGCGAAAGCGTTTGATGCCGATGCGCAGCGCATGCCACGCTTCGCGGCTGCGGTGCTGGATGGCGTGCTGATGGAGGGCCTGCGCGGCCTGCAAGCGCTCGAGCGCCACGGCCTGGGCGACTCGGCCATCGGGACGCACCGCGGAGGCGTGCTTTCGCAACAAGACAGCCCAAGCTCCCCATTTCCGCAGGTCGAACCGCGCGAGAGCAGCGGAGGCGGCGGCTTTGCGGCGCTCTTCCTGCTCGGCGAGGATGGCGAGGAGTTGGCCGGCCAATTGGTTGCCCGGGGGGTCGGAATCGGGAGCGAGCGTTCTCACCCACTCGATCATGACTTGCGTATCGCGCAACTCGCCAAGACGGCGAAAGAGCTTGCGGCTCGCCTTCTTTATCGCGCGCCAGCAGGGAATGGGGACGACTTCGGCAAGGACGCTGGCCATGGAGCGGCAGCGGCGCAGGGCCACGCGGAGGTCGTGGACGGGGTCGGCGGAAAAGTCCGCGCGGACGCGGTCGGCTTCCTTGACGACCCGGCGCATCCAATAGGACAAGCCGCTGCGCTTCTCTTTTGGTTTTTTTGAAACAAGTACTGCGGTCGCCATGCTCGAACTCACCTTAGACCGCGGGGGAATATATTCTACTCCTGCAGGATGCTCGGCGCTGGGCGGCGCTGTGAAAGACTGCGGATAAGTCCGTGACTCGTGATTCGTGACCGGTGATTCGTGATTCGTGCTCTGACCCCAGGGGGACCCCTCCCCCTGGGTATGTTTTTCGTAAGTGTTGGATGTAAAGGACTTAGATGCTCGTTTTGACGTAAGTGCAGAATCTAAAGGAGTTAGCCAGGAACAGAGATTGGAGGTATGAGGTTGGAGGTTGGGAAGAGGAACCCACCCCCTACCCTTTTTTTGGAAGTGTGTGAAACGAAAGGGTTTTAAGTCCTTTGTTTTGAAAGTGTGTGAAACTAAAGGAGTTGCGGACGCATTTTTGCGAAAGTGTGTGAAACTAAAGGGTTTAGGCGGCATTTTGGCCTCATTTAGGGTTTCCGAGCTCTCTCTGACCCTTCTCGGCGGTGTCTAGCGGCCTCTCAGTAGGCGGGGCGGGTTAGGAAGTAAAGCTACCTAGCGGGCGCCTGGCGATAACGACAGAAGTACGTATAGCACAAATGACTAGCGATTGTCAAGGCCTGATTTGGACTAGAAGGGGAAGGGAACTCCCTCCCCCGTCGCAGCAAGGGGCTTTCGTTCGAGGAGCTGACGCGCAGTTCGAGCGCAGCTGCGTAACGAAGAGAGAAGAACCCATAAACCTGAAGGTTAAGGGGGGAATTCACTAAATCCCAACAACGCGGGTGTATGATCTGGCTTTGCGCATTGGCCCCGCAGGAGCGGGCGGCGAAACGAGGAAGGAGGCACAATGCGACGAACATCGAGCATTGCGCTCGGCACGTTTCTTGGATTGGTTTTTCTATTCGCATCGGGACCGGCATTTGCGCAAGGCGGCCTGCAGAAAGTGAAGCACATCATCATCGTCATGCAGGAAAACCACTCCTTTGACAACTATTTTGGGGCGCTGGCCTTCGCGCCGGAGAGCCCATATCACGCGCCCGGCGGAATCGATCACGACGGACACGGCGCGTGCCCGGAGGGCGACCATAGCTGCGTGGACGGATTGTCGTGTATGGTGGACGCTTCCGGCGGCCTGCACTGCTTCAACTCCAACATTGATGACAGTGGCCATTCCGTTTTCGCATTTCACGATTCGAGGAGGTGCGTCCCACCAGACCTCGACCACGAATGGCTGGGGACGCACAAAGAGGCCAACTTCCGGCAGCCGAACGATGCGCTGGGGGACTTCCGAGCTGATGGATTCGTGCGCCAGAACGATCTGACCGAACAGGTCGACGGCGGCGCGGAGAACCCCACCGAAGACCAGACCATGAACTTTTATAACCAGGAAGAAATCCCGTTCTACTACGATCTGGCGCAGAAATTTGCGATCAGCGACCGCTACTTCTCTTCGCTGCTCGGTCCGACGTTTCCGAACCGCTCTTATCTCCTGGCCGCTACATCGTTTGGCCACTTGACGACGAACGATAGCCTCCCGCCGCCGGGGGGCTACAAACCGATTACCGGAACGATTTTCGATTTGCTGGACAAGCACAACGTAACGTGGGCCGACTATTTTTCAGACGTGCCGCAAGGAGCCAGCTTCCGTCTGTTCAGCGCGACCGCCGCAGACCCGCATTTCCTGCCGCTGGACCCCGTTTTTTTCGCGCAAGCTGCCGGAGCGCCGGGGTTTGGTCCGCTGCCCGAGGTGGCTTTTGTGGATCCCAACTTCGGCATTTTTGGAATCCAGTTTGAAAACGACGAACATCCGCCGACAGACATCCAGAGGGGCCAGGCTTTTGTTTCGCAGGTCGTTGCCGCGGTGCGCAACGGCCCGAGCTGGAAGGATTCCATCATTTTTATCGTCTATGACGAACACGGCGGTTTCTTCGATCATGTTCGGCCGCCCAGAGCGCCGCAGGGCCATGCGCGGACCCCGGATGGAATTTCGCCGGGTCAATGCGCCGATCTGTCAAACGCGCCCGCCAGCTTGCAGCCGGGCGGAGGCGCGGAGTGCTCATTCAACTTCTTCAGCGTGAGCGATACGAGTGTGAAGGATGCGGAGGCGCTCTGCCCGGCGCTGGCGGCAGATCCGACGGGTCCGTTTCCGGAGCAGTGCGCGAGTTTCGATCAGCTAGGAATTCGCGTTCCGTTCCTGGCTGTTTCGCCGTTCTCTAAGGCGCACTACGTCTCGCACACGGTTGGCGACCACACTTCGCTCCTGGCGCTGATCGAGAAGAGATTCCTAAGCCTGGATGAAAACGAAACGAACGGCGATGGGGACGACAATGCGCGGCCGCATCTGACGCGACGCGATCAGCACGCCCATACGCTCGAAGATTTGTTTGACTTCGAGCACTCGCCGTCGCTCGACACTGCGATAGTCCCTGCACCGCGTCCGGCCGAGGATTGCACTCCGGTCCCGCATTAGGGCGCGCCGCGAAATCATCCGAGGCACAAAGACCCCGCTGCGCCCCCTGCGATTCTTCTCAGGGCGGCTCCACGACGGAGCGCGGAGGGGTTCCCTTCCGCTGCGCTCCGTTGCGCGCAAAGCGACCGCTCGCCCTTTGCTGGACTGCGCAAAGAACGGGGCACCCTCAGCCCTATTCGGCGCGAAGGGTGCGCCACCCGTCCTGAATCGTCTGCCGCCAAGCGCACATCCAATCCATCTGCTGGCGTAGAAAGGGGAATTCATGTCACTCCGCCCAATCAAGCAGATCATCCAACCGAAGCCCACCATCGAGGGCGCCGGGGTAAAGCTGCAGCGCGCCTTCGGCTTCGGGAAAACCAAGGATTTCGATCCTTTCCTGCTGCTGGATGATTTCCGCAATGAGAATCCGAAAGATTACATTGCAGGATTCCCCTGGCATCCCCACCGCGGGATCGAAACGATCACCTACGTGCTCGCCGGTTCGGTGGAGCACGGCGATAGCCTCGGCAACAAAGGCAAAATGACTGCCGGCGACGTGCAGTGGATGACCGCCGGCAGCGGTATCCTCCATCAAGAGATGCCCAAGGGCGACAGCCGAGGCCGCATGCACGGGTTCCAGCTCTGGGCCAACCTGCCGTCGTCGCTGAAAATGACCGACCCACGCTATCAGGACATTCCGGCGAGCGCGATTCCCGAGGTCACCGACGATGACGGCACTCGAGTGCGCGTGGTTTGCGGCGAGTTCTGGGGCAAGAGAGGTCCGGTGGAAGGCGTGGCGGCTGATCCGAATTACGTGGACATCTCCGTTCCCCCCGGTCAGCGCAAGCGAATCAATGTTGAGACCACGCGCAACGCGTTTGCCTACGTGTTTGCGGGCTCAGGCACGTTCCGCGAGTCCTCGGAACCTCGCGCGGTTCTAACCGAGCAGGCAGCCGAACCCGGCGGCGCGCCGGTGTACGACGTCAGCAACCACTCGTTGGTGCTGTTCGACCGGGGCGACGAGATCAACGTTCGGGCCGGCAACGAGGGCATCCGCTTTCTGCTGGTCTCCGGCAAGCCCATCGAGGAGCCGGTAGCCTGGTACGGCCCCATCGTGATGAACACGCAAGAACAGATACGCCAAGCCATAGCCGACCTGCACACCGGCGGCTTCATCAAGCATCGCTGAATCGGCGCACCCTTCATGAAACCGCCGTGCGACGAAGCCGTAGTCCGGTCTGTGAATGCCGGCGTTCCGTGCACGGCGCAAGCGGGACGTTGGATTCTCGCGGCGACAATTCTCGCTTCCAGCATGGCCTTTATTGACAGCACCGTGGTCAATGTAGCTCTGCCTGCACTCCAAGCAAGTCTCCACGCAACTGTCGTCGGTGTGCAGTGGGTGGTGGAGTCTTACGGGTTGTTCTTGGGAGCTTTGATTCTCGTGGGCGGCTCCCTCGGCGACTTGTTCGGCCGCCGACGAATGTTCCTGGTTGGTGTAGGGATTTTCGCGGCTGCTTCTATCGCTTGTGGTTTTGCCTCGAACATTCAGCAGTTGGTTATCGCGCGCAGCGTGCAAGGTGTGGGAGCCGCGTTCCTCGTGCCCGGCAGTCTGTCGATTATCAGCGCATGTTTCGACGAGCAAGCCCGCGGCCGGGCGATCGGTACGTGGTCCGGCTTCACTGCGATAACAACAGCGGCCGGGCCGGTTCTCGGCGGCTGGCTTATTGAACATGCCTCCTGGCGCTGGGCATTCTTCATTAACGTTCCGCTCGCGGCCGCAGTGGTCACAATTTCGCTGCGCCATATCCCCGAAAGCCGTAACGCCACGGCCGGGCACGTGGATTGGCCGGGAGCGCTGGTCGCCACTGTCGGCTTAGGTGGCCTGGTCTACGGGTTCATCGAATCTGTAAGTCTCGGTTGGGGCCATCCTCTGGTTTTCGGAAACGTAATCGCAGGCTGCGCTTGTCTGATTGGTTTCGCGTTCGTTGAGGCCAGGATAAGTTCACCCATGGTTCCGCTGACGCTGTTTGAGTCACGGAGTTTTAGTGGGGCGAACCTGCTCACCCTGTTTCTCTACGCCGCTCTTGGAATCTTCTTTTTCCTGTTCTCGTTGAACCTGATCCAGGTGCAGGGATACTCGCCAACTGCGACCGGTGCTGCCGCGCTCCCGCTTATTCTGCTGATGTTCTTCCTTTCGCGCTGGTCTGGCGGACTGGTCACGCGTTACGGGCCGAGGGCCCCGCTGATCGCCGGCCCGCTCATTGCCGCAACAGGCTTTGTTCTGTTCGCTGTGCCAGGTGCGGGAGCAAGCTACTGGAAATCATTCTTCCCGGCGTTCGTGGTTCTCGGTTTGGGAATGGCGATTAGCGTGGCTCCTCTCACTACGGTGGTAATGAATTCAGTCGGCCAGGATCGCGCCGGCGCCGCCTCGGGCATCAACAACGCAGTCGCCCGGGTTGCCGGAGTTCTTGCCATTGCAATCCTGGGAATCGTGATGGTGAAAATATTCAGTTCAAGCTTGAATCGTA
>DASWCG010000352.1:0-4852 GCA_036390175.1 Candidatus Acidiferrales bacterium
GAGGGTGGTGACCTCGTGGCGGCCCGGCACGCTTGGAATCTCTATCGGAATGGCGAAGGCGTGGAACGGAATGCGGCGACCGCGAACCAATGGGCGAAGGTCATTGGCGAGCCCGTGCAGATCCCGCGGACTCCCGCTACACCACCTCCGGCTTCCGCCACACCATCGTCGCCGGCGAAGCGTTAAAAGTTGTGGCGCAGTGCGGCTTCGCCGCAAACACCGGTATTACAGTAGTGCGGCGTTGTTGCTCCGTGGGGCAGACCATCGCTTTTGGTGGTCTGCCCGTAGCAAGGCAGACGACAAAAACCGATCGTCTGCCCCACGCTGCGGAAAATCGTCGCGGCGCGCAAAGAAACGAAGATTTGGTGCACAGGCATTCTTGCCTGGATAGCGTCGGGATAAACCGGCGTGAAGTAGTGAATGAAAGAGTCATACAGGAAAGGAGTAGCGAATCCATCCTGACCCCGAACCATGTGAGGGCGGTGGGCAACCCCGAACTTGAAGCGTTGGGAAGGGGCACATGTAGGCTGGGTATCCCGAAATTGTGAGCTCCGAAATAGCCAAAATCAGAAGCGCCGACGGTGTCAGGCAGACCGGAAGGCAACACTGTGGCGCGCGTCAGATCGCGAGCGTGTCGCAGGCGCTGCGGAGTCAGAGACCCCAGGCATGCATGGAAACTTCACGCGTGAGAACCGAGAGACCCTGTAGCCATCCGCAGCCAGACGGGGGCGGATCGGTGGGAGAAAGCGATGAGCAATAAGCCCCACATGCACGGCGATAGGGAGTCGCACAGTGGCATAGTACCGTCGAAGCGGTCGAACGAAGGCACGGGAGGGCCGAAGGAGATCGTGGAGGGAAGGCCGCTGACCAAGGAGAACGCGGGAGAGCCTAACCCGTACCGGACACCGAGCCGGGAGAGCGGGCCAAGCGGGCTGGACCGTGTACGTCAAGCAGCCAAGGGAGACCCGAAGATGCGGTTCACCGCCCTGCTGCACCATGTCGGCATCGAACTGCTTCGCGACAGCTACACGAACCTGAAAAGGGGGGCAGCGGCGGGAGTGGACGGGGTGACGTGGCAAGAATATGGAGACGGTCTGGAGGAGCGGTTAGTGGACCTCCATGGGCGAATCCATCGCGGGGCCTATCACGCGAAACCGTCACGGAGAGTTTGGATCGCCAAAGCCGATGGTCGGCAACGGCCATTGGGGATCGCGGCTCTGGAGGACAAAATCGTTCAGGCAGCGGTAGTGCAGGTTCTCAACCAGATCTGGGAAGAGGACTTTCTGAATTTTTCGTACGGGTTCCGGCCGGGGCGAAGCCAGCACGACGCATTGGATGCGCTCTACGTCGGGATTACCAGCAAGAAGGTGAACTATGTCGTGGACTTAGACATTAAATCATTTTTCGACAAAGTCGGGCATGATCACATGGAAAAGTTCGTGCGGCATCGGATTGGAGATGAACGGCTCGTCCGCTTGATCCTGAAATGGTTGACGGCGGGCGTGATGGAAGATGGGCAGTGGTTCGAGACAAAGGAAGGGACTCCGCAAGGGGCGGTGATTTCGCCGTCGCTAGCCAACCTCTACCTGCATCATGTGCTCGATCTGTGGGTGAAAGCATGGCGGAAGAAGGCGGCGCACGGCGAGATGATCGTGGTGCGATACGCCGACGACGCGGTGTTGGGGTTTCAGTACCAGGAAGACGCCGAGAAGTTCCTGGAGGATTTGCGGGAGCGCGTGCGGAAGTTCGGACTGGAGCTACACCCGGAGAAGACGCGTCTGATTGAATTCGGGCGTTATGCCGCTGAACGGCGGGCCAAGCGTGGGGAAGGGAAGCCGGAAACCTTTAACTTTCTGGGTTTCACTCACATCTGTGGGAAGAATCATGAGACGGGATACTTCATGGTGTACCGGAAGACGATCGGCAAGCGTATGGCGGCCAAGCTGAAGGAGCTTCGGCAGAAGCTGCGGGTGCGCCTGCACGAGAAGACGAAGGGCACGGCGGAGTGGCTCCAATCGGTGGTTCGCGGATATTTCCAATACCATGCGGTCCCGCGCAACGAGGAACGACTGAAGACGTTTCGGCACGAAGTGCTACGCATGTGGTGGTGGCAGCTTCGCCGGCGGAGTCAACGACACCGCTGGACCTGGGAGCGTTTTCAGGAGAAACTCGGACATCTGATCCCGGAAGTCGAGATTCAGCATCCGTATCCGGAGGTGCGCTTTGCGTCCAAACATCCAAGGTAAGAACCGTGTGCGTTAGGAGCGCTCGCACGGATCCGTGCGGGGGGTGCGGGGCAACCCGCATCCCTACCGCGACTGTGGTTTTCGCCCGCTTGGAAACCAAAACCACACAGGCAAGAATGCCTGTATTACTAAATCTTTGTTTTTTTGCGCGCCGCAAAGATTTTCTCATGCCGCAATTGGGAGCTGGTTGAGCTGATGGACACTGGTCCGGGCGGCCGTCAGAACGGCAATCAGGATGACGCGTCCCGCGGCGGTCACTTGATAGCGGTGAGTCCGCTGTACTTTCTGGAGGAGGCGGTGCGCCCGTAACATTCGGAGCCGCCGGCTGATGGCCGCAGAGCGGCGCCGACGCTCGGCAGGCGTTGCCGCTGGGGTGTCATACAGCAGCGCCTGCAAGTCCCGGTTACGAAGGCCGTGGATTAAAAAGTCTCCGTGATTGAGGGCGGCCAACAGTTTCTGGTCCTCCGCCCAAGGACGTAAGGCGCGCACCCGGCGGCCCTCCCAATAGGCGGGTTTCTGGATCTCGGCGGTCAATTCCTGCACGCTGCGGCTATCGTCTACGCTGGCCAGAGCATCCAGCAAACGTTCATCGGCCTTCTGTGAGATTTCGGTGCGGCGGTGCAAATCCGCGATGCCCTTGCGCAGGGGCCGCCATTGCAGATCGTCTTCCGGTCCACCTTCCTTCGGCCGGTAGACGCGAAAATCCTGTACCGTGTTGAGGGTGGTTTCGGCTCGCAGCACATTGCCGCACTCACGGTACGCCTTGTCGTAGAACTTGGCGGAGTTTCCGTTCATCCGGGATTTGACGCGCTCGCCTTCCTGGCGGCGTTTCAAATCCGTCTCCAGCTTTCCGCCGAACTGGGCGGGAATGGTTCCGGACTGGTTTACTTTGCGGCCGAAGTAACGCATCACATCGGCGCTGGAAAAGCTGAGCATCCCATGCCGGACTAAAAGCGGCATTAACCGTTTCAGAAAATCCGCCTCTCGGAACACCACATCGGTGGCCCATTCCGACTGGTACACGGTCCAGTAGTAATCCGTGGGATAACGCTCAAACAGGCTTTCGTGAATGGGATTCAACTGCTGAGCGAATCCATTCATCAACTCCGCCCAGCACGTTTTGAGCTGCTCTGCCATGAGCTTCTGAGCCTGCGCAAAATCCTCGATCCAGACGAAGCAGTTGCCCTGTTGCCGGTATTTCAAACCGGTCTGATCCATCTGCCGGGCCAGCCATTCCCGGCCGTTGATCCCAATTTGGATGTGGAACGGAAACCAGGTCTGGATGCGCGCATGCATCCCACCCAGCACCGGATGAATTTGATAGTGATACAGCACGTGGCAAGGCCGGGTGCGGCGGAGAATGTGGGTGCCACGGTGTTCAAACGTCGGACTCGGCTCCAGCGTGCTCAGGGCGCACACCAGTCCGGCCCGGATGTTTTTCTCGGCCGCCAAGCGCCGGGCCAACTCCTCCTTGTCCACATGGGGAGAATGCAAAAACACCACCGGTAGTTGTTGTTGTGCAAACGGCTTCAGCGATTCCCTCTTCACCCGCTCGCTGGTCCGCTTCATATAATCGGCGTAGTGTTTGAACAGAATCTGGTTCTGCCAAAGATACTGTTCCATGCCCACCACTACCGGGCCCTGCATCGCTGCGTCCCAATAACCGTAGTTCAGCCGCCGCAGCGAACCACGGAAGATCAGACGATCAAAGCCGCTCAGCACTCCCCCCACCTGCTCCCGGAATTTCTCGATAAACGGTTGCATGGCGTCCTCCTGTTCGGTTGTGTCGGCGAATTGGCCTTCAACGACACGAGTTTACAAAAGGAGGACGCCACTTGGTTTTTCCGGAGATCGTGAAGAACTTTCGCCAGTTGAAGGTATGGGAGAAAGCTCATCCACTCACTTTGCAGCTTTACCAGGTGACCGCGACTTTTCCGCGACAGGAAGCGTATGGATTAACCAGTCAGATCCGGCGTGCCAGCTCGTCTATTTGTGCCAACCTGGCGGAGGGCTGTGGCCGAGATGGAGACGCGGAGTTGGCTCGGTTCTGCTCCATTGCCCGCGGCTCGGCCAGTGAACTCGAGTATCATCTGCTCCTGGCCAGAGACCTTCTGCTCATCCCCGCCTCGGATCACGACAAACTCGCGCTGGAAACGGAGGAAGTCAAACGCATGCTCACGGCTCTCATTCAAAAGCTGAAGGCTGAAAGCTGATCGCTGTTCGCTTGCGGCGAAGCCGCGCTGTGCTACAAAACCGCGGCTCCATTCAGAGCCGCGACCGTGAGGCAGCGCCAGCCACGTTGATTCCGAACGGCAGCCCCCTCGAGGTGTTTGAGCGCCGGGATGCCCATAGAAATTCACTGCTACAGTAAAGGCTTGCCTGGATGGTCTCAAACTCCCGGACTGGCTGCACCAATATTGGCAACGGCTGTCGGTCTGGGCGGAGCCGCGCTGGGAATCCGTCTCACCGGGTTGCGTCGCCGCGCCCGCGTTGTGGTCCCGTTCAGCGCAGGCGTTCTGCTCGGCGTCGCTCTCTTCGGACTCCTCCCCGAACTTGCTACCGAACTCAGTTGGTCCGTGAGCCTCGTGCTGTTCGCGGCGGGCTAC
>DASWCG010000353.1:0-7763 GCA_036390175.1 Candidatus Acidiferrales bacterium
GCGGGCCGGTCAGTTTTATTCCGATCTGTTCGGCTGGGAGATGATGAAGGAAGACGAGGACCCCGCTCACAACTACTGGCATATCAAGAATGGCGAGGAATTCATCGGGGGCATTCCGCCCGCCGCGCATCGCCAGCCGGGGGCCCCGCCGAATTGGCTGGCGTATTTCACTGTTTCCGATTGTGATGCCACCGCCGCGAAGGCCAAGCAGCTTGGCGGAAGACTTCATATGCCTCCCACCGATTTCGAAGATGTCGGACGAATGTCCGTTATCGCCGATCCGCAGGGCGCCACGTTCGCCATCTTTAAGGCGGCCGCGCGGGCCTCCAGCGCATGAAAGAATAAGCTTGACATTCGCTTTTCCTTCGCCTACCATCCCCAAGTCTGCTACATCCAAATTCTACGGAGGATTCCATGGCACTCAATGAAGCACTGCTCCCCGAGTTTGACCTGGAAATGGCCAATACGCGCAAGACGCTGGAGCGCGTCCCCGATGAAAAGCTCGGCTGGAAACCCCACGAGAAGTCCGGCACAATGGGGTGGCTCGCCGGACGCGTCGCGAATATGACCATCAGCCAGGATTCACTGGACGTCGCCCCGAAGGGTGGGCCGGCACCCCAGGCTTCCCCACCCACGACGCGGAAGGCGCTGCTGGAGGCGTTTGTGACAAGAACGCCGCCGACGGACGCGTCGCCCTCGCCAAGGCCACCGACAAGCAGCTCCTCGGCCCGTGGACGCTGCTTGCCGGCGGCCAGAAGGTGTTCACCATGCCGCGCATCGCTGTGCTGCGGAGCTTCGTCATGAACCATTTGATCCATCATCGCGCGCAACTCACCGTCTATTTGCGGCTGAACAACATTCCTGTGCCCGCGCTCTATGGTCCTTCGGCCGACGAAGGCAAGTTTTGACCTTCCGTCGGCGCGGGCGTAATGCTGGAGTACATCGGCGCCAAGGTCGAAACCAGCTACGGAAAAAGGAAAAAGTGACGCGGTCTGCTTGAATCCGTCTTCCGCTTGACACTCCGAGTTCTCGCGCTTACCCTGCCCGCCGTGAAGATCGCCATCGCCTCCGATCACGCCGGCTTCGCCTACAAAGAAAAAATCAAACTGCTTCTGGATAGCCTCGGCCACGAAGTCCGCGACTTCGGCACGTTCAGCGCCGAGCCGGTGGATTATCCCCTGTTTATTCGCCCCGCGGCGGAAGCCGTCGCGCGCGGGGAGTTCGACCGCGGCATCGTTCTCGGCGGCTCGGGCAACGGCGAAGCCATGGTTGCCAACAAAGTCCGCGGCATCCGCTGCGCGCTTTGCTGGAGCCTCGAGAGCGCGCGTCTGGCCCGCGAACACAACGACAGCAACGTTCTCTCTCTCGGCGAACGCATGCTCGCCGAAGACCTGGCCCTCGAAATCGTCAAGGTCTGGCTGGCCACGCCTTTTGCCGGCGGCCGTCACCTGCGGCGCATCCAAATGATCGAGTGAAATGAGACCCCCGATTGGTTCGGCCCTGCGCAGCGGTTTTTCGATGCGCTGTCCGCATTGCCGGATGGGAAAACTGTTTGCCGGATGGTTCCGCATGCGCCGGGAGTGCGCGGTGTGCGGCCTGCGGTATTTTCGCGAGTCCGGCTACTACATTGGAGCGATGATTCTCAACTACGGAATCACCATCGCCCTGGTAGTCGCCGCGTACCTGATTTCCCTGTCCGTTCCCGATCTTCCCGGAGTATCTGTGAATTTCCGGCTGGCGTTGTGGATGCTCTTCGCGCTCGCTCTTTCTCTTTTGTTGATGCGCCTCAGCTACAGCCTCTGGCTTTCCCTCGATTACTGGGTGGAACCCTGGAGCCCCGACGCTTAGTTCCTGCGGAAAGTCACTGTCATTGGCCCTCTTTCTCCCGTCGCGAAATCCACGAAGGAGGATCGCTCGCCGGAAACGATTCCAGCGAAGCTTCCTCGACAACGTCCAATGCCTTCTTGGCTTCCGGCGGCCGCGGTTTCCCGCCGGAGTGCTTAGGCTTCGCGGCCTTCTTCGCTTTTCCCGGCTTGGGCATTGCCCGCCTATTCCCTTTCGTTACGATTTCCCGCCGCGTTCGACTCGGCCAGCTTCGCCCTCTCCTGCTCTATCCGCGCCGCCACCTCGCGATGCAATTCATCGAAATAGCTGGTATGCGTACTCCTAACGGCCCAACTCTCTGGACGAGTCCCGCAGCTTGAATCTTTGAATTTTTCCCGTCGCCGTCTTCGGCAGCTCCGCGCAAAAGCGGACTTCGCGGGGACACTTATAGGCCACCAAGCGAGCCTTGACGTGCTCTCGAATGTCTTGCGCCAGCTCCGCCGACTCTTTTCCTCCAGCACGCACCACGACATAGGCTACGGCATGTGTCAGCCCCTCCTGTGTCGTGACGCCCACGACGGCCCCTTCGGCCACATGCGGGTGGCTGAGCAAGGCATTCTCCACTTCTCCGGGGGAAACCCACATCCCGGCGACTTTCATCATATCGTCTGCGCGTCCGCAATAATGAAAGTACCCCTCGGCGTCGCAGGTGAACTTATCGCCGGTTACAACCCAATCGCCGGCGCGCTTTGTCCGCGCGGTCAGCTCTTCCTTTTGCCAGTAACCCGAGAACGCGCTCTCTCCCTTCACCCACAAATTCCCGATGTCCCCGGTTTTCACAGGCTCCCCGGAGTCGTCCACAATCTTGGCCTCATATCCGGGAACGGGAAACCCGCAGCTCCCCGGGCGGGCCTGGCCTTGGCGGCTCGACAAAAACATGTGCAGCATTTCCGTCGAACCGATCCCGTCCAGAATCTCGAGGCCGAACCTTGCGCGGAACCTCTCGAAGATCTCCGCCGGCAACGCTTCCCCGGCCGAAACGGCCAGCCGCACCGACGAAAAGTCCATCCGCGTCCCGGACTCCGCTTCGCGCAGCACCGCCGCATAAAACGTCGGAATGGAAAAAAACACCGTCGGCTTGCGGCGCGCGACAATCTCGGCGACCGGCTCTACTTTCGTGCGTTCCGGGTTGAGCAGCGTGGCTGCCCCGACGGAAAACGGAAAGTACATCCCATTGCCCAAGCCGTACGCAAAAAACAATTTCGAAACAGAAAAGGTTACATCCTCGGCGCGCAGCCCAAGCACGCCGTGTCCGAATCCGCGCGAAGTGGCCAGCATGTCCTTGTGGCGATGGACCGCGCCCTTGGGCCGGCCGCCGCTTCCCGAGGTGTACAGGAAGAACGCTGCGTCGTACGCAGAGGTCGGCGCCGCCGCAAGAGTGCTCGAAACCGCTTCCATCCGTTCCGTCCACTGCAGGCAGCGGACTCCGCCCGTGTCCGCGTGTTCCTCCCCCACGATCACAATCTGCGTTTGCGGAGTCTCCCCCGAGGCCGGAAGGAACTCGGGCAAAATGCTCGAATGGACGATGGCGATCCGCGCGCCGCAATCGGTCAGGTAGTGCGCGTAGTCCGATGCCCGCGCCATGGAGTTCACCGGCACGCCCACCGCGCCGATTTTAGCCGCGCCGAAAAACGCCGCAATGAACTCAGGAGAGTCCGGCAGGACAATCAAGACGCGGTCGCCGCGTTCCACCCCCGCCGCCAGCAGCGCATTGCCCGCGCGATTGGCAAGCTCCGCGAGTTCTTTGTAGGTAAGCGCGCGCGCCACTCCCGCAATCGCGGTCCTGCGCGGGTGCTGTTGCGCGGGACGGTCCAGAAAATACTCGGCAATATTGAAAGGTTCGGGGAAAGGGGTTGGTGTTGCGGGCGCCATGCCCGCCATTTTACTTAGAAGCTTGGGATTGGCCTAGTTTTCTCAGCCGCTCCTGGAGTTTTTGCCGGAGGTTCGACGGGGTGTTGGGATTGAACGCCACCAGATACCACAGCGGCTGGCTGCGGTCTTTGCTCAGCAAGCCCAGCGTCGCCGCGTCGGCGCTGGGATGCCGCGCCACGTTTTCACGAATGGCCGCGTAGGGATGCTTTGCCAGCCGGCTCAGCGTCTTCGCAGACACTCTCGGATGTTCGCTGATGAGCCGCAGCAGGTAGTAATCCGACTCGGGGGCCTGCCGGGCCAGTTTCTCCAGGATGTCGGGCCGCGCATCGGCGCTCAGCACCAGCCCGACCTTCTCGTCCCACGCCGTATTGATCTGATTCAGCTCCTGCGTCCGCGCCTGAATCAATCCTTCGAGGGCGTGCCTTTCCTGCTCTTGCCGCCCCGGTGGCACGTTTGTGCTCTCCAGGGAATCCAGCACGCGCAGCAGGTGCTGGCGCTCTCCAAATACAATTTGCGTGGTACGCACTTGAGCCGGTTTTTCCTTGTGTTGCACCAGGTCAGAACGTCTCATCGCTGAGCTCCACATTGTGCCGAGGGCCATCGGTCCTTCCGCTAGCAACTGTTCGGAGACGGGTTCGTGTGCCATAGTGCATTATGTTCGCCGGGCAGGGGGTCAGTAAAGTTTGTGCGCCTCGCGGTGTTCCTGGCGTGCAATAGCTGCCGGCGCGGCATCTCCGCCCCCATTTGCAGCCTGCCCGGGGAACGGGTAACGTAGGCTTCTCGGAAACTGCAGTCACAAGGAGCGGCCATGCCGGCGTTTGATGACCCCCAGGAAGAGCTCGCGCACCACGAAAAGATGATGGGGCCGCACCGCGGAAGGCTGGCCGTTGCATTGGACCACCTGACCAATGCTCTGGTCCTCGTGGGCCAGCATGGCGTCTATTGCCACAGCCATCGCGACCCTGCCAAGCCCACCATGGACATTCAATTAATCACGGATGAGCTGGCTCAGGCCAAACGTCTGATCCAGAGCGTCATGGAAAGGCTCCGCCAAGAGCGTGAGAAGCGCTAGAGCCATCTCCGCCGGGGGAGTTGGTAGGGCCGTGAGTTGTTTTTGACTGGACAAATTCATTTGTCAGGGCAGACTTGTTTTTCTATTTCAAAAAAGGGTTGCTGTCGCGCTCCTGACCGATGGTCGTCGTCTGGCCATGACCCGGAAACACGACGGTTTCGTCGGGGAGCTCGAGCAACTTGAGCCGGATGGAACGCATGATGTCCTCGAACGACCCTCCCCACAAATCGGTGCGCCCGATGCTGCCGGCAAACAGCGTGTCGCCGGCGAAAAGCTGCGGCGTGGCAAGGGTCACTCGGTCGGCATTTTCCGGAAGATACAGGCAGAGGCTGCCCCGCGTGTGTCCCGGAGTGTGCAAGACGCGCGCCTCGAACGGTCCCCAGCGAAGAAAGTCGCCCTCTTTCAGGAACGTATCTACCTCGGTGATCCCCGGCGTAGGCATCCCCAGCCACCCGGCCTGCCTCTCGAGAGCGTTGTAGAGCTCCAGATCGTCCGCGTGCATGAACACAGGCGCGCCGGTGGCCTCGCGCAGTTTGCGGAGACCGCCGACGTGGTCAATGTGCGCGTGAGTGCTGACGATAGCCTTCACCGTGAACTGGTGTTTTCGCAGCAGCTCGAGAATCCGGCTGACCTCATCTCCGGGATCTAGGACTAACGCTTCCCGCGTCTGCGTATCGCCGACAATCGAGCAATTGCATTGCAACATCCCCACGGGAAGGATTTCGTGGATGACCTTTCCCCTGGAAACAGACGTTTCGTGTTTTGCTTCCTTCATCAAATCAAGTGTAGCATGGGCCATGCTCGCGCCCCGCAGTGAACGCCGCGGAAGGTCTTGCACGCATTCTCCCGACATTTTGCGCCTTGAGCGCGGGGCCTAGCCGTGACGATTGCAACTCCACTCGAATCACAGCACCTCCAGGCAGGCGCGCAGATGGGAACCTGGTTCGGGTGTTCCCTGCCCTCCCGCTTTACCACGCCGGCCGAGGAATACCGCTTTGCGCGCGAGTCCGTGGCGCTGGTGGACAAAAACTACCGCGCGCACGTCGCGTTCACGGGGCCGGACCGCGCGCGCTACCTCAACGCAGTGCTAACTAACAATATTCAGGATCTCGCGCCGGGCCAGGGTTGCGTTTCGCTTCTGCTCAACGCCCAAGGGCACATCCTGGCCGAGATGGAAACGTACGCGCAGGCGGACCGCCATTTAGCCGCCTCCCATGCGATGATTCGGGAACGGCTGGTCGCGACCCTGGACAAATACATCATCATGGATGACGTGGTCCTCGAAGACGTTACCGACCGGACGGCGGTGCTGGCGCTGGAAGGGCCGCAAACCAATTTGGTGTTACAAGCATTGCGCGCGCCACAAACCGATTGGTTGACCGAACTCGGCCACACGGAGACCTCCATTGCCAGATTGCCGTGCCATTTGGTGCGCCGCTCGCCGGGCGGAGTGCCGGGCTGCGAGTTCCTTGTGGAACGCAGCCGCGTGCCTGAACTGTGGCGGATTCTGGGCGAGGCGGTTCGTTCACAGGGCGGCGGGCCGATTGGCTACGAGACCCTGAATGTCTTGCGGCTCGAGGCGGGGATCCCCTGGTTCGGCTACGACTTCGATGAGAAGCAGATTCCCCATGAAGCGGGCCTGCAAGACACGCATATCAGCTACACCAAAGGCTGTTACACCGGGCAGGAAATTGTGGAGCGCGTGCGTTCGCGAGGGCATGTGAACCGAATACGGGTTGGGCTGCGGTTCAACGGTGCAAAGGAGATCCCGGCTGGGACGGAGCTGTTTGCGGATGATGTCGCGGCCTCGGCAAACGAGCAACAAGTCGGTTACGTCACGCGGACAGGGCTCTCGCCTGCGGCCGGAGCAGTCATTGGAATGGGATACGTCCGGACAGAGAAGGCCGCCGTTGGAAGCAAGCTGCATGGGGCGGGGGGAAGCGCCGAGGTGATCGAATTCCCCGTCGGCCGGCGCGGGGGTCTGTCTGGAGGATAAGAAAGCCGGGCCTGTAACGCAACGCGCGCCTGAAGATGCGCTCCCAACGCTCGTTACTCGTCTTCAGACTTGGGCACCTTGGAACGCAAAGGATTCTTTTCCTCCTCCAGGCAGAGGATCCCGATCTGGTTTGCTTCCGGGGTTCCCATGTCACCAATCCATACAACGCGGAAGCGTGCTTTTCGGAAGAAGCGCCTGACCTCGATGGTGTCGCCCAGTCCTGTCAGGTACCCGACGCCGTCCAGTCGCGCTCCGGATTTGCTGACATCCACTGTGTATGCGCTCTGCATGAATGGGTTCCCGTTGCGGTCAAGCCCTTTAACATAGACTCGAAGGCTCTTGGGGAACCGCGCTTTCTTGCGCTTCTTTTTCCAGAAATCGACATTCGGGCGGTTGAACGCGAAACCCACCTTGTCTTTCCCGTCTGCGTCCGGCTCGGCGTAAACGATGCGGACCCCCTCCTCTTCGCGCGTGCTCTTGTTCATCAGAAAAACCGTTTCCCCCAGCTCCACTTTCGCGGCCAGAGCAACCAGCCCTCCGCTGTCGTTCACCAGAAGCGTCGAAGCTTCTTCGTGGAACGCCCCTTGATTCTTGGTCCAGCCATACACGATGACGGGAATGCTCAGGGACACTCGCGCGCTGGAGCGCGGCTTTGCGCTCTTCCGGGACGCGGCGGGTTTCGCGGCGGGCTTCGCGGCGGGCTGCTCGCCGCGCGGAAGCGGCAGCTTTTCGTGCGCCTCCACCGGGACCTCCCGTTGAACGCCGTGGATGGCGCATTCAAAATCCCAATACATCTCGAGAAGTTGTCCGAGCGATTCGTCCCGGTTCTCCAGGGTCATCCAGACATCGTTGTCCCCATGCGGACAGCGGAGCCGCAGTTCGTAATCTTTCCCCAAGGTAAGCCCCCGAAGCTGCTTCCATTTTACATGCTGTCCGCCG
>DASWCG010000354.1:0-1931 GCA_036390175.1 Candidatus Acidiferrales bacterium
ATCGCGGCGCGTGGCTCGCTGTTTTCGATGTAATGAATATAGTCTGCCGCCCGCGCGTAGGGATTCACCGGCACAGCCACCGCGCCGATTTTCGCGGCGCCAAAAAAGGCTGCCACGAACTCCGCGGAATCCGGCAGCACAATCAGAACCCGGTCGCCCCGCGAAACTCCTTGCTCCAGCAAGGCATTTCCCGTTCGATTCGCGAGCGCCGCCAGCTCGCCGTAGGTCACCTCGCGCGGTTCACCTGCAATCGCCAAACGCTGCGGGTGCTGCGCGGCGCGAGCATCCAAGAAATATTCCGCAATATTAAAAGGCTCTGGAATTTCGCCGTGCAGGAATTCGGGTCCGGTAGTAGCCGTCATTCTCGACTCGCTGCCGCGGGGAGGCTATTGAGCTGCCGCAGTGGCCCCGGTAATTTTCAACCTGTACCAGGCGGTGCCTGCCGGGTAGAGCGCGTCATTGATCTCCGAATTTTTCTGCTCGCCGGGACCGATGCTGGCCGGAATGGTGCCTTTGTTGATCAAGATCGCGTTATTGTCCGCGCCCACATAAGAAGTCTCATACTGGATTTTGCTGTAGCTGTACACAGAGGACTTATTCTCGATGGTCACCAGCCAAACTGCCGTCGTGCCGGTGCGATCCTTATTCATCGTTGCGCGCAGAACTTTCAGGTCATGAACTGGATCCGCGGGGCCTTTGGCTTGCGCAGCCGCGCTTGCCGCGGTTGCCCTCTGAACGGCGCCTCTGTACTTGAAGTAGAACAGGGTTCCAGTCATAACGATGATCACAACGACGATGATGCCAATCCAGAACCCTTTCGGCTCCTTCTGCTTTACTTCTTCGGGGGTCTCAAACATAAACACCTCCGCGTCTCTGCCCAGGCTTTCCTGCAGCGCATCCCCATTCAAATCCATTGGAAAAAGATACGTTGCCCCGCAAGCAAGCCTTCGGCTGTGCCGCCAACTGACGCTCGCCTTTTTGCGGGCAGATTCGCCCTAGAGATAGCACCGAAACCCGGAGAAGTCCATTGTGGGCATACTCGTTGGAACGGCAATTTCCAATCCGCCGGCTATGCGCGCGCTGGACCTCACGGGCCTCGGGCAAGGGGTAATCTGCAAGGCAGTTACTTTTTCCGGAATCCGATTTGAGACAGAATGTTCTGCGCACGGGGCGCAATTGCGTCCTTCCGATGCAAAAGGATGGTATTCGTGAATCGCGTTCGCTCCTTCCTGGCTTCCTGCGCAGTGTTGGCGATCTGCTGTGCCGCTTTATCCGTTGCGCGCAGCGTCTTCGCTGGCGCCAGGGGCCAAGAATCGGAATCCAACTCAAAAGCTGTCGCCATCACCGTGGACGATCTCCCCGGAGCCGTGCCTGGGATGGGCAGCTGGGAAGCGGTCGGCGACTTGAAAGACTTCGAGAAGATCAACCGGGCCATTCCCCGAATTCTGAAATCGCACCATGCTCCGGCGATCGGATTTGTGAACGAGTGGAAGCTACAGGTCAGCGGCGAGCGGGATGCGCGCGTCGCGCTGTTGCAGTGGTGGCTGGACGCTGGATTGACGCTCGGAAACCACACCTACACGCACGCATCCTTTCAAACCACTCCACTCGATCAATACGAAGATGAAACGATTCGAGGCGAAGTGGTAACGCGGGCCCTGATGAAAGCCGCCGGGCAGGAGGAAAAGTATTTTCGCCATCCGTTTCTCATGACCGGGCCGACGCCGGAGGCGAAGATGGCGTTCGAAGCATTCCTGAAAGAGCGCGGTTACCGCGTCGCCCCGGTCACGGTGGACAACGACGACTACCAATTCAACGACGTGCTCGGTGCCGCTCTCGAAAGGCAGGACAAACAGCTCGCTGACAAGACGAGAGCCGCCTACCTCGCCTATTTGGACTCGGCGTTCGATTATTACGAAGGCGTATCACGC
>DASWCG010000355.1:0-1524 GCA_036390175.1 Candidatus Acidiferrales bacterium
GCAGGAAGTGTTCCTGCGCGTGTACCGAGCGCGCAAAGATTATGTGGCCAGCGCGAAGTTCACCACGTGGCTGTTCCGCATCGCCACGAATCTGGCGCTGAATGCGGTTCGCGACGGCCGATACCATCAGTTGGAGATTTCACTGGATCAGCGGGTAAGCACCGGCGACGCCAACGAGATCGAAGCGCCGATGCTGGACGTGGCCGACCGCAAGCCGGGTATCGAGCAGCAATTGGTGGACCGGGACCGCGTGGCGACGATTCGTCAGGCGATCAACAAACTGCCTGAAAAACAGCGCGCGGCAGTGCTGCTGCACAAGTACCACGAGCTGGATTACGACGAGATTGCCCGGATTTTGGAGTGCTCGGAAAGCGCGCTGAAGTCCCTGCTATTCCGGGCGTACGAAACGTTGCGGATTGAACTGGCGCCGCTGGTGCGCCGGCCGCATTCGTGACTGGAAAAGATTACTGGAACTGGCATTCCAAAGGAACCGAACCAAAGGGGAAAGAAGGGCATCATGAACTGCACGCGGATCGAAACCAAATTGATGGCTTATCTGGACGGGCGGAGCAACGCGGGAGAGCGCCGCGAAGTAGAGGCGCATCTCAAGACATGCCCCCTGTGCCGGGAGCGCGCCGAGGAGTTCCGCAGCGTGTCGAGCTTGCTCGAGGAGCTGCCGCAAATCGAGCCTTCAGCGGCGTTTGATGTTCGCGTGCGCGCACGCGTTGCCGCCGAGCCGGAATCGCGCGGCTGGCTGGCTTGGCTGACGCCGAGTCCGCGCGTGGCATTTGCGGCAATGCTTTTGCTGGCGCTCACAGTGTGGATGTCTTCGCTGCCGACGAGCAAAGATGACTATCCCTATCACAATCTGCAGGCTGGCAGCGATGCGGACTTCCGGATGATCAAGGATCTGCCGGTTTTGCAGGATTACGACGTGATTGCAAACTTTGAACCGCTCACCGATCTGTCTCAACAACAGCAGCCGGAGGCGAATCCGGCGCCGGACACCATGTAATGAGTTCACACGGGCCCCAGATCGCGCCGCTCTGGCTGGCACTTCTGCTAGCTTTGGGGATTGCCTTGCCAATAAATGCGCAGCGGGGTGACGGGAGGCAGTGGCAGCAGCGGGAAGATAGGCCTCGTGGGAATCCCCGCGAAAATCGTCAGAATAAGCCGAACAAGCCCGCAAAACAGGACCGGCCACCGAACCGCCAGGCGGGCAACGGAGCGCACGTCCCGCAATCAAATGCGACGGGGAATGGCAACTCCGGAACAGCGTTTTCCGGCGGCCGTCCAAATGGCACGGGCAACGGAAACACCTTGCCCCCTCACTGGATGGAACGGCTCCGCGACATGTCTCCGCAGCAGCAGGAACGCTTTCTCCAGAACAATCAGAGATTCAACAGCCTGCCTCCGCAGCAGCAAGAGCGCGTGCGGGGGAACCTGCAACACTGGAACAGTCTGACGCCGCAGCAGCGCATGGACATGCGCGACCGCGAACAAGTGTGGGCGAGAATGACTCCC
>DASWCG010000356.1:0-10294 GCA_036390175.1 Candidatus Acidiferrales bacterium
CAGTACGCTGGCCTTTGCGCGAGCCGGCACCACGAAGGCCTTATCTGGAAACTCGGACGGAACCTCCACTCCGGAAGCTCGAACAACCTTCCCCGCGGGAACCAATTCCATGGCCATAGGTGGAAGTAAATCCGGGACGAGCTGCCAGTTCGTAAATTGAATTTGGGCTCCTCTCGGCACGCCACGGCCGATCGGAAGAGCCTTCGTCCAGTAGGGGCTTTGATTGACACTCGGATCGGCATTCCATGACCAATCGAATGCCGCAGCGTTCATCCGCTCGGAGGGTTCGGCGGCAAAGTAAAAATGCTGAGGAAGATCCAAAAGCTCGGGCGAGACTCCCAATCCCCTCTCTGGTTCGACTTGCCAACTGTCATTCGTGTCCGCCGCTCGCTCGGTTGCACCGTCGCCTTGAAGCAGGAATCCTGCCCGGTCGCTGATCTGAGCGAGGGCAGAATGCGTGCCAAAACCCCAAACGGTGGCAGCGAAAATGTTTCTTCCAGAATGCAGTAGCGGCCCAAGATCGTAGGTCTCAAACCTCCAGTGCGCCAGATCGCCGCGAGCCGGTCCAGTTCCCACGCGTTGTTGATTCACGTAGAGAAGGAACTGATTGTCCGCGCTGACGTGCACAATAAAGTGCTCTGGTGGCTGCTGCAGTTCCAGCACCTTGCGAAAGTGGAATACGAACGGGTCGCGCTCGGAGGCATCGGGACAAGTGATCCACTGCGCGGTCCAAACTTTGTTCAAAAGATCCGGAGCAACCTGGGCCCCCAGAAATCCACAGTCTATGAGGAGCACCACGGATGCAACCGAGAGGAAAACTGTTCGCTGATTGCGCATTTGGTTCCCCAATCGTCGAGCGACTATAACTTATCTGGAACGGAAATTGTCCCCAGCTTGGATTTCTCACAGGGTCTGCTGCGGAGCGGGTGACTGAGCAAAGCCCGCGACGCACAATGGGTGGTACTGAACGATGGACGGGTTACGGAGAACACCATGCAGACGACGTTGCAGGTATACACGCACGCCGTTTCAGAGTCCGTGCTGAGGGCAGAGGAACGCCTGGCAAAGGTAGTTTTGGACCCAATCGGACCCAAATCCAGAAAAGCTGCTTCCGCGAAAACGGGGGAAGGCGTTTGGATTCAATAAGTGAGTGGCGCGCCTGGGGCGACTCGAACGCCCGACCTCTGGTTCCGGAGACCAGCGCTCTATCCAACTGAGCTACAGGCGCGCGGCCCCGGCCCGCAACAATCCTCGCGATTGTGGAGCCCGGTTCGCAAACATTCTAGCGCGCTTCGCTGGCCCCTGCCACTATCTATCCTTCAGTCGACGGAGGGGCCTGCGCTTCTGGCGGGCAGAGGAGCGCCCGGGATAGGAAAACCGCTTTGCCTGCTAAGTGCGCGCGAGTGTTTTGATCTGCTTGGCTAGTTTTTCAGCCTCTTCCGCTTTTTTCACGAGATTGAGCGAAAGAATTTTCGAGGAGTCGGTCTTCTCCACTTCACTTTTCAATTCGGTGGCCAGCTCGTACAGGCGCTGCACGTTCTTCTTGATCTGGTTCTGGTTTTCCTGGAGTGCGATTCGCAGGGCCTCCGGGGAGCGGTCCGGGCGGCCTTCGGGCGCGATAACCCTGTCGGGCGGGTGGGCCTGCGAGGCGGGATCGGGCGGCTCCTGACTTGCGAGCAGAGCCCGCACGCACCAGGGCAGTGCAATCAGACCCGCCACAATTGCACCAAGTCTGCGCCGTTCGAATTTCATAACGGCCTCCTGTGCACAATTCTACTCCACTGCCGCGCCAATCGCGCCAGTCCTGTCGGTTCCAGCCGGGACAACCCAGCCAATGCTATACTCGGGCCGCCCGTGAGCGCGATATCCAATTCTTTCATCCGCTGGTCCGAATTTACGGTGCCCAACGCACTGCGCGTGCTTGGGATTTTCCTTGTCGCACTCATTCTCAACCGCATCCTGCGGGTATTGACGAATCTGATTGTCAAGCCCGCGGCCTCGAAGACGCGGGGCGCGCAGGCGCGTGAGCAGCAAACGAGGACCGTGGCCACAGTGCTCTACGGCGCCGGGAGCAAAGTGGTGTGGGCGCTCGCCATTTTAACGGCGATACCCGAGTTCGGCATCAACGTCAATCCGGTGGTGGCGCTGGCCGGACTCGGCAGCCTCGCGCTCGGCTTCGGAGCGCAGAACCTGGTCCGCGACGTCATCAGCGGTCTTTACATTATTTTGGAAGATCAGTACGCGGTCGGCGACACGGTTCAGATCGGAGCCACGGAGGGCCGGGTGGATCATCTCACGCTCCGCCGCACCGTAGTGCGCGACGCGCGCGGCGCTCTGGTGACCATTGCCAACGGGGACGTCCGCACGGTCGCCAATCTGAGCCGCGACTGGTCACAGGCCTTTGCCGATGTCACCTTTTCTTCGAGTCTGCCGCTGGAGAGGGTGCTGAAGCTTCTCGAGGCTGCCGCCGGAGGGCTGCGCGGCGACCCGGCTTGGGCGCCGGCTCTGGTTGACGGTCCCCGCGTGCTCGGAGTGCACGCCTACGACAGCAACGGCTGCACGATCCGGCTCCAGGTGCGTACGGCGCCGACACGCCAGGACGAAGTTGCCCGTGAGCTTCGCCGCCGCATCCAGTCTGAGTTTCAACGCGAAGCTTTGCCGCTCCGCGATGTACAACGCGTGGAGATAATCCATGCGCCCGCAATGCGCTCGGAAGACGAGGCGCCTCAGGCGGGTGCCCGTACCATCTAACTGTGGAAGGAGGAGGCATGCCCAGCGTCACTTACGAGGAAGTGAATTTGATGCTGCGTCTCTATGAGTTGAGGCGTGAAGCGCGCCTTCGGCAGGCGCGCGCATGGTACGTCGAAAATTTCCATACGAACTCGCTCGAGGACATGGCGCAGAAATATCCGCAGGGAAGCGAGGAAAACACCTACATCCGCATGGTGCTCAGCTACTGGGAAATGGTGGCAAGTATTTTCAACCGCGGATTGATCCACGAGGAGCTTTTCTTTGAGAACAACGGGGAGATCTGGGTCGTCTGGGATCGCGTGCGCAACATCGTCCCCGCCTGGCGCGTGGCCTTCAAAAACCCCACGGTCTTTGTGAACATCGAAGAAGTTTGCAAGAAACTCGAGGCCTGGCGGGAGAAGCGCGCCCCCGGCTCCGCGGCGGCCATGCGTCAGATGATGGAGCAAATGCGCCTGGCAGCCAAGAAGTCGTAAAACGTGCACGTCAAGTCCGCAGGGGAGGATCTGTCACCCGCGGTTCCTCTTCGGCCTCGTGTTCCCCCGCCGGTTTGGTCAAAACAACGCAGTTGCGCCCCGAGGACTTCGCCTGATAGAGGGCCGTGTCTGCCTCGCTCAATAGTGTCTGCACACTCTCGGAAGTCCAATCGCGGCTGGCAAGCGCGCCGATACTCGTTGTGATTGAGATTGGGCCGCAACCCGTGTTCACAGGACGCTGCGCGAAGGTTTTGCGGATCTGCTCTGCGCGTTGTTGGGCGTTCGAGGATTCACAACCCGAGAGCACCACTAGAAATTCTTCCCCGCCGTACCGGCCGACGGCATCGTAGGTGCGGACGGAAGCGAGCAAGCGCCGAGCTGACTCCCGGAGGACTTCGTCCCCGACGAGGTGCCCGTGCGTATCGTTGATCGTCTTGAAGTGATCCAAGTCGCAGAGTAAAACGGCCAGGGAGCTGCGTTCGCGCCGCACGCGTTGAAGTTCTCTCTGGAAGTGGTCGAGAATGAAGCCGCGATTCCACAGTGATGTCAACGGATCGTGGGTCGCCTTGTAGCGCATTTGCTCCCGCGCTTCGACGAGACTGTCCTCCAGTTCGAGGATGCGCTGACCAGTTCGCAGCCGGGCTCTCAGTTCGGCGGCGTGAAACGGCTTCGTCAGGTAATCATCCGCCCCCGCTTCGAGGCCGGCGATAACGTCGCTCTTCTCCTCCTTGGAGGTCAGCAGGATCATGTACACATACGGCTGGGAATGCCTGCGACGCACCTCCCGGCAAACAGCCGGCCCGTCCAGGCCGGGCATCATCCAATCCAGGAGTGCGAGGCGCGGGCCGTCTTGAGAGCAGAGTGCGGCGGCCGCCCGCTCACCATCCCCCGCCGACTCGACCGCATATCCTGCCTTGGTCAGCGCGGACTCGACCAGTCGGCGGGAAATAAGATCATCATCCGCGACCAGAATCCTCAACGGGCACCTCCCGGCATAATCTTTCGAGGGCAGCCGATACGCGATGCAATTCGCTTTGCAACTGGTTGAAAACTGAACCTGCCTCGCCGAGCTCACCAGCGCAGCCCATTGCCTCCAACCGTGCAGCCAGGTCGCGCGCCGAATGCGCGGCCAGATTGGCGAGCGCGCCCTTCAATGTATGCCCCGCTCGCTGCAGGTCATCGGCGTTCGCAGTTGACAGGCTCTCCTTGATGAGTTGGAGTTGTTTTGGAAGGTCCTCACGCATCGCGGCTATCAATTCCCGCAGGAGCTCCCGATCGCCGTCCACGCGCTGTAGTAATTCCGCCGAATCGATAGTCGGCTCGGAACGCTTTGAGGGAATCGCCGAAGTTTTAGAGTCGGGCATGAACGTCTCCATGGCTCGTCTGATCTCCTCCTCCAACAAATCCACGCGAATCGGCTTGGACACATAACCATCCATTCCGGCCTCCAAACATTTTTCCCTGTCACCTTTCAACGCATGTGCCGTCATGGCCACGACGGGTAAGTGACCGCCCGTAACCCATTCACGCTCCCGGAGAAGTTGCGTGGCTTCCAACCCGCCCATCACGGGCATCTGCAGATCCATAATCACGATGTCATACGGATTCTGCGCGATTCGGTCGAGCGCTTCCCGGCCGTTATTGGTGATATCGACGGAATGTCCAAGCCGTTTGAAAATCCCCGCCGCCAGCTTTTGGTTGACCAGGTTGTCTTCGCAGAGAAGGACTCGCAGCCGAAGCGTTTTGACCGCGAGTCCGCGCCGCGCGCGAGGAGCAGTCTCCGGACGCGTTTCTTCGAGCGCCGAAATCAGCGCCTTTCGGAGAGTCTCGCGATGAATCGGCTTCAGCAGGATCGCCCGAATTCCAAGCCGTTTACGTTTCTCTTCGTCGCAGGGGTCAGCGACGGAGGTCAACAGCAGCAACTGCGAAAGACCCTCCTTGTCGAGCTCGCGTAGCTGGGCTGTGAGTTGCAGACCGTCCATACCAGGCATCTGCAGGTCCAGGAGGCAAGCATCGAAGGGTCTTGCCAGCTCCCGGGCCAGCCTGAAATCTCGCAGGGCCGTTGCGCCGTCGGCTGCTACGCTGGGTTCCATGCCCCAGGTACGGAGCAAGGATTCAAGGAAGCGCCGGTTCGGCTCCGAGTCATCCACGCAAAGGACGCGCTTGTCCTTCAAGCATTCTGCAAGGGCAGGTCGCGCTTGCGTGGCTCCTTCCTCAGCCCGGCCCAGACTCACCAAAAACCAAAATCGGCTGCCCTTTCCGAGTTCGCTCTCGAGATCGATCGTTCCGCCCATCAGCCGCACGAGGCGGGCGGCGATGGAAAGTCCCAGCCCGGTTCCGCCGAATTCGCGAGTGGTGGAAGAATCTGCTTGCGCGAAGGCTTCGAAAATTTTGTCGCGCTTCGCAAGCGGAATGCCGATACCGGTGTCGGTGACGGAGATTCGGACCGGCACGGAATCGGAAAGCTCGCCGCCCAGTTCGGCGCGCACCGTGACGCCTCCCTGACGCGTGAACTTGATGGCATTGCCCACGAGATTCAGAATGACCTGCTGCAACCGCGTCGGGTCTCCGACCAGACTGTCCGGAACTTTGGGATCGACTTCCCATTCGAGTTCCAAGCCCTTCTGACCTGCGCGAAGAGCCAGGAGCCTGAGAGCCTCCTCAATGCAATCCCGCAGTCGGAATGGCACTCTCTCGATCTCGATCTTCCCTGCCTCGATCTTCGAGAAGTCCAGGATGTCGTTGAGAATGGACAACAAGGCGTCGGCGGAAGACTTCACCACGGCGAGGTACTCACGCTGTTCGGCATTGAGATTTGTGTCGAGAGCGAGCTCTGTCATGCCGAGAATCCCGTTCATTGGCGTGCGAATCTCGTGGCTCATGTTGGCCAGGAATTCGCTCTTCGCGCGGCTGGCCGCTTCGGCGGCCTCCTTGGCCTCGCGAAGCTTCACTTCGGCGGCGACCCGCTGAGTAATGTCTTCGTAGATGCCAAACTGCCCACGCACGACGCCGTCCGCAACCAGCGGCACGCCGTACACTTCCACGTCCACCAGCCGGCCATCCTTTCTTCGCCGCTGCAATCTGGCATGAAAATGTTTGCCGGAATTCACGGCGTTGGTGATTTCGTTCGCATCCCGCCGCAACTCGCCCGGAGCCACCAAATCGTCCAACGACTTCCCGAGCACTTCGTCTTTCTCGTATCCGAACAGCTCACGAAATGCCGGATTCGTCATCAAGATTTCGCCCTGCAGGCTCTCGACGACGATAGCGAGAGGGTTTGTGGAAATGAGCGTGTCGAGGAATGCGGTCCGCTCCCGAAGATCTTCTTCGGCGCGGCGGCGTTGGCGCACTTCGTCCTCGAGTTCGGTCGTGCGCTCGGAGACGCGGGCCTCCAAACTGTCCTGGGCCTCGCGCAACGCCGAGTCTCGCTGCTCGATCTCATCGAGCATCTTGTTGAAATCGGCCGCCAGTTGGCCAATTTCATGACCGGCAAGGATGGGCGCGCGCAGGGAGAAATTCTTCGTCCCCGCCACCAATCGCGCCGTCCACGCCAGATCGTAGATGGGCCGAACAATCGACCGGCTGAGCCGCTTCGAGAGGACGCGCACGAGCAACAGGCAGATCACTCCCATCACGACCGTCACCCAGGCGGAATGGAACAGCCGGCTGCGCACGTCGGCCAGGTCGGCCTCCAGGTAAAGAATTCCGGCGCACTTCTCCTCGATGCAGACTTGTTCCGCGAAAGACAGAGAATCCTTTGTCCATTTGGCTCCGAGGTGCGGCAGCCTCGGCGGTTGGAACTTTTCGGCCACGTCCTGGCGCAAGTATTCCGCAAGCGACGTGCCGTCCCTCCGGTACAGAACTGCTGCGCGGATGCTCTGCTGTGCGCGCAACGCGCTAAGCATCTGTCTGGCCCTGTCGGCATCGTCGAATGCCAGCGCCGCGCTTGAATCGGCGGAGAGCAGATGAGCGGTGGTTTCGAGATCTCGTCCCTTCCTCACACAGAAATCGCGAAAATCAAAGATGAAAAACTCGGTGCAAACCAGCGCCAGACCAATGCCGCTGCTCAGCATCGCCAGAAGCATCATCCGCCCCCGCAAGGAACGTCCTGTGAAGGAAAGCATATGCGCTCACGATTTCGCGTTCGGTGAATTGTGGACAATCCGGCGCGCAAGCGCCAGAAGGTAAGAGTTCAGCTTGAGGCGCGCCTGCTGCGTGGCGTCGAGATTCACCTCAAAGCGCAAACTATCGGGGTTGCCCTCTCCACCGCGACGTTCGCGAACTCTTCCTGTGACACACCCGCCGAACGGAGTTCCCTGCCTGAGTCTTCGCGACACCGAAAACACGTTCACACCTTCTAGAGGCGGCAACTGGATGGCCAATTCCCCTGCAGCACCAAACGCTATCTATTTGGAAAGAAAAGGTTTACGTGGTCTTCCAGTTCCATTTCAAGCAAGGCGGGAAGACCACTGCTTCAGATTGAGTCCGTTGTGCCGAATCGGAACAGCCCCGCTCCATACCGACGCGTATGCAGCACGCCCCTCGCTATTCCTGTCTTTGGAGACAATAGACCGCGCCCCAAAATGCCGCGCCGGCGAAGCCCACGAATGCCAGCGCTTCCCACGCGATACGATGGAAGTCGCCCAAGCCAATGGACATGTATCGCAACCAGTCGATTTGCCAGGTGATGGGATTCGCGAGCGCCGCGCCGCGAAACCACGCCGGAAGCGGCTCCAGTGGATAGAACATGGAGCTGGCGAAGAGAAACACAAAATAAAAAATCGAGGTGATCGCGTTGAAGACGTCATTGCGCCGCGTCCGCAGGGCGAAAATCGCGTAGAAAAAGAACCAGCCCGCGGTGCCCACAGCCATCCCCAGCAAGAGCAACGGCAACAATTCCCAGCGCACCCGGAGATGGAATAAAAGCCGGCTCAAGAGGAGCGTGATAGCCGCCTGCAAAATGGCGATCAGGACATTAAAAAGCACCTTGCCGAGCAGATATTCCGAGCGGCTGAGCGGATAGGTGAGCATTTCGTAGAAGATTCCGTTGTCGCGGTCCAGAAAAAACGACCATGAGGTGTTCGAGGCGATGCCGAAACTCGCCATACCGAGAACGCCCGCGAGAAAAAAGGCGTTGTAGTCCACTCCAGCCGCGGCGAACGGAGACCCGAGAGCCGAATTGACACCCACGCCAAAGACCAGCATGTAGCACAACGGGTAGAACAGATCCCAGAAGATAAAAGTCACATTCGTGGCTCGAATCTTGCTCTCTCGATAGAACACTGCGCCAAGCGCGCTCATTGCGCTTCCCTCCCCTGCATCAATTCGACGAAGATGTCCTCCAGGCTGGCGCCGCGCACTTCCACATGGACGACGCGCCGGTTCCGCGCGAGCTCGCTCACAATTTCCAGAACGCGCGCCTCTTCCGCCTTGAACGCAATTTCGACGGTGTTTTGGTCCACGCTGTAGCGCAGCGGAACCAACGCCTGCAAGTCCGCCTCGATGCCTTCCGGCAGCCTGTCAAACGTCATCGCCACTTCATACACACCCTGGGAAAGGAGCTTCAACGTATTCAGGTCGCCGCGCGCCACCTGTTTGCCCTTGTTGAGGATCAGGATGTCGTCGCAAAGTTCTTCCGCCTCGCTGAGGACCTGCGTCGTCAGGATGATGGTCCGTCCCTTTTGTGTTTCTGCCCGTAGCAAGCTCATCACCTGCCGCTTCAAAATGACATCCATCCCCGTGGAATATTCATCGAGAAACATAACCGGCGTTTCCGCCAGAAATACCTTCGCCACTTGCACTCGCCGGCGGAAGCCCCCGCTCAGGTCCTGCACTTTGCGGTCGGCTTCCTCGGTCAACTGGAATGTCTCCATCACGGCCGCGGACCGCCGCAGGGCCGTCGCTCGCTCCAATCCCTGAAACTTCGCATAGGTCAGAAAGTTGTCGCGCACGCTCAAGAACAACTCGGCCGCCGTCTCTTGAATCACCGACGCGATGCGGCGGCGCACATCCAAAGCTTTCCGCACTACGTCGAAGCCCAGAACCCGCGCCGAGCCTTCGCTGGGTTGCGTGAGCGTCGTCAACATGCGCAAGAGGGTGGATTTGCCTGCGCCGTTCGGCCCGAGCAGCCCGAAAATAATTCCGCGCGGAACGCTGAAGCTCAGGCCGTCCACGGCGCGGATCGCTGGCTTTCCCCGCGGTGCATATACTTTGACTAGAAGTGGTCTCATAAATGTCTCACGAGGATGAGGAGGCAGCCGAGTTGGAGCATGCCGAGGAAGTTGGCCTCCTGATATTCCCAGCGCGTGACGAGGCGGCGGAAGTTATGCAGCCAAGCAAACAGCCGTTCGATTTTCCAACGGTGGCAGTAGCGCCGCAACTCCCGGCCGTCTTGAGTGTTTTTCCGGCGGCGATTGCGCTTGTGCGGAGCGATCAAACGGATGCGGTGTTTTTCTCGCAACCGCTGGTCGAGCGGATCGCTGTCGTAGGCCGAGTCGCCGATCATTCGTTCTGGTTTGGCTCGCGTGAACCGCTGCTCGACGGTGGCTTCCACGAGTCTTGTTTCATGCGGCGAAGCGCTGGCGATGCTACAGGCGACAGGAAGACCATGGCGGTCTGCGATCGCCATGATTTTGCTGCCTTTGCCGCGGCGAGTCGGGCCGACAGCAGCGCCCCTTTTTTCGCCGAACTGAAGCTGGCGTCGATGAAGGTTTCCGACAGATCGATCCGGCCGCGGTCGCGTAAGTCCTCGGCCAGTTTTTGCAGCACGCGGATCAGCAACCCCGAACGCTGCCAGGATTGGAAACGCCGATGACAGGTCTGATAGGGCGGATACTTGGACGGAAGTTCGCGCCACTGGGCGCCGGTGCGCAGAATCCAAAGCACGCCATTGAGCACCGACCGCGTGTCGCGCCAAGGTCGTCCCCGCCAGTCGGACCGTCGCTTCGGTCGGAATACCGGTTCGAGAATCGCCCACTGGGCGTCGGTCAGATCCATGCATTGGATTTGACCCCTTTGCAGCTATCCTTCAACCCTCCAGTGAGTTGAAGGTGTTTATGAGACAACCTCTA
>DASWCG010000357.1:0-3766 GCA_036390175.1 Candidatus Acidiferrales bacterium
CCGGCACGTCCCCCTGGAGGGCGAGGACGCCGACCCGCGGCTTTACCATCCGCGCGGCGCCAGCAACTCCTTCTCGGCGATCTGGCGCACGTCCAGGCCGGGCATCGGCTCGCCCAGCCCCTGGGAAACCTCGGCGAGGAACTTTGGGTCGTCGTAGTGCGCCACCGCATCCACGATCGCTTTGGCGCGCGCTTTCGGGTCGCCGGACTTGAAGATGCCGGAGCCGACGAAGACCGCCTCCGCCCCCAACTGCATCATCAGCGCCGCGTCGGCCGGCGTGGCGACGCCGCCCGCGCTGAAGTTGGGCACCGGGAGCTTGCCCGTTTCGTGGATCTGGACCACCAGGTCATAAGGAGCCTGCAGCTTCTTGGCTTCGGTCATCAACTCCTCCGCGCGCATCGCCTGGAGGCGGCGGATCGAACCGGTGACCGAGCGCAGGTGGCGCACCGCCTCGACGACATTGCCGGTGCCGGCCTCCCCTTTCGTGCGGATCATGGCCGCCCCTTCGCCGATGCGCCGCAGCGCTTCGCCGAGGTTGCGCGCGCCGCAAACAAAGGGGACGCGAAAGACGTGCTTCCAGATGTGGTTTTCCTCGTCCGCCGGCGTCAGCACTTCGCTCTCGTCAATGAAGTCCACCTCGAGCGCCTCGAGCACCTGGGCCTCGACAAAATGGCCGATGCGCACCTTGGCCATCACCGGAATCGTCACTGTCTCCATGATGTCGCGGATAATCCGGGTCATGGCCATGCGCGCCACGCCGCCTTCTTTGCGGATATCCGAGGGGACGCGCTCGAGCGCCATCACCGCGCACGCTCCCGCCTGCTCTGCGACCTTGGCCTGCTCCACGTTGGTGACGTCCATGATGACGCCGCCCTTGAGCATCTCCGCCAATCCAACCTTGACCCGCCACTCATTCCCGTTCACGCTCTTTCCGTCCATGGTTCTCTCCCCGGCTCTTAGACTTTTTCCGCCGTCAATTTCTTCGAAAACTTTTCCACATCAATGGCCACAAACCGCCCTTTTCCGCGCGCCAGCAAATCTCCCCTCACATTGCGAATCTCGGCTTCGTGGTAGAAGTTGCGCCCATCTTGGTCGGCTTGCCAGCCTTCCACGAGGATTTCCTCGTCCACGCGGACGGGCTTTTTGTATTCGACCGTGAGCTCCGCCGTCACGGCGCGCGCCTGGCTGAAGCGGTTTACCTTTCCCATGGCCTCATCCAGCAGCGTGGCGATAATCCCGCCATGGAGAAACCCCGGCCCGCCCTGGTAGCGCGCGCCAATCCGAAATCGCCCGACGATGCGCCGGCGTTCGTCGTCCTGCTCGAAGGTCAGCTTCATGCCGTCTGGATTTGCGCCGCCGCATCCAAAACATCCGTTTTCCGGATTCGGTTTCAGTCTCAGTTTCACGCGTTTCCTCTGCCTCCTTTACTTCCATGTCCTCGTCTCTTCACACCAGCGCGACTCTGCCCCCATCCACGCGCCGCGCGCCCCTCTGCCTCTTTTTCATTTCCACGCGCAACAACTCTCCGAGTGTCGCGACGCCCCGCGTGATGCGCTTTTCGTCCACGCCGGAAAATCCCAGGCGGAGCGCGTTTGGCTGTGGGCTCTGAATGTAGAAATAGCGTCCCGGAGCAAACAGCACGCCGCGCTCGCGCACGTGAATCAGCATCTCATTGGCGTCAAATCCCGGCGGCAGCTCCACCCACATGCACATGCCGCCTTCCGGCCGCGTCCAGCGGGTGTCCGCCGGCATATGCTTTCGCAGGGCTTCTTCGAGCGCCGCGAGCCGCGAAGCGTACACCTTGCGCATCCGCGCCAGGTGCCGGGTCAGCAAGCCGCGCTTCAAAAACTCCGCCAGCATGGCCTGCGACAATTGATCGGTGTGCAGGTTGGTGGTCTGCTTGACCAGGCGCAGCCGCTCGATCACTTTTGCCGGCGCAACGCACCAGCCCACGCGCAGCCCCGGAAACGCCACTTTCGAAAAGCTGTCAATATGAATCACCGCGTTGGTGCGGTCCAATTGCTTGAGCGACGGCACGCGTTCTTCGCGCGCACTCAGCCGGGCGTAAACATGGTCCTCGATCACCGGCACCTGGTGCCGCGCGGCCAGCTCCAGCAAACGCCGCCGCGAGGCCACGGGCATCGATGTCCCTGTGGGATTCTGAAAGTCGGGTGTGACTACCACCAGCTTCACGCGGTTGGCCATCAGCGTGGCTTCCAGCGCCTCGAGGTCCATTCCCAGCGCGCTGTCGGGCTCGGCCTGCGTTCGCACCGGAACCGCCAGGCATCGCGCCCGGGCTCCGGAGAAAATCGCAATGGCCCCCGGGTAAGTGGGATTCTCCAGCGCCACGGAGTCCCCGGGCCGGAGAAACGCCTTGCAAATCAGGTCCAGCGCTTGCTGGCAGCCGTCGGTGATCAGCAGCTCCTCGTCCCTGACCGAGAGTCCCTCGCGCTTCAAGAACTCCCTCAGCGCCTCCTTGAGCGGGGCATAACCATCCGACGAGCCGAATTGCAGAATCCTCGCCGCGTCGTGCTGCATGGCAGAGTCGACGCAGTTTCGCAGCTCTTCGATGGGAAAATATTCCTGCGCCGGCCGCGCCATCACAAACGAGACGGCGTCATCGGGCGTTTCCGCGGTGAGCCGGCTGAGCGCCTCGTCGGCGCGCTCATCGGCAAACAAGGAGTCCCAGCGGATGGAGCCGTTTCCATTAAGCACAGAGGGCGCGGGCGGGCTAATGCGCGGCGCATGACCATTGGCGCGAATGAAGGTTCCGCGCCCCACATGGCCTTGAATCAGCCCTTCCGACTCGAGCTCGGCATAGGCGTTCGCCACGGTGGTGCGGTGCACGCCGAGCTGGCTGGCCAGCTCGCGGCTCGCCGGGATGCGGTCGCCCGGGCGCAGATCGCCCGTGTGCACCAGGGCCCGCAGTTGGTCGCGCAGTTGCACGTAAAGCGGCACATGACTTTTGGGTTGCAATTGCAATGGCAGCATTGGCTTCTTCCTGCAGGCCATTTTCTCACGACATTGGCCTGTGTAAAGAGCCAAATTGTCTCCCGGCTAAAACGCCCATCCAGGAGCCCGCTTCAGGGCCTGCGGCGAGGATTCGCACCCGGGTAAGCCTCCCCTTCCCGCTTTGCCGCCGCAGGAGTACAATCCCCGCCATGCCGCATATCGAAAAGCACGCCCCCGGGTCCTTCTGCTGGGCCGAACTCGCCACCACCGACCAGGCCGCCGCAAAAACTTTCTACAGCCAAATTTTCGGCTGGGCTTTTAGGGACTCCCCGATAGGCCCGGACACTTCTTACACCTTCTTCCAGCTCGAGGGACGCAAGACCGGCGCAGCCTATACCCTCGACGCGCAACAGCGTTCCCGGGGCGTTCCGCCTCATTGGAACCTTTACATCTCCGTCGAGAGCGCCGACACCGCCGCCAACCGAGCCAGCCAACTCGGCGGCAAGGTGTTGGCCCCCGCGTTCGACGTTTTCGATGCCGGTCGCATGGCGAATCTCCAGGACCCCACAGGGGCGATTTTCTCCGTCTGGCAACCTAACAAACATGTGGGAGCTGGAATCACGGGCGTGGACGGCACGCTCTGCTGGGCTGACCTGAGCACACCGGACCGGGCGCGGGCCGGTCAGTTTTATTCCGATCTGTTCGGCTGGGAGATGATGAAGGAAGACGAGGACCCCGCTCACAACTACTGGCATATCAAGAATGGCGAGGAATTCATCGGGGGCATTCCGCCCGCCGCGCATCGCCAGCCGGG
>DASWCG010000358.1:0-27823 GCA_036390175.1 Candidatus Acidiferrales bacterium
TTCACCAGCGTGATTTTGCTGCGAACTTCGGCGAGGTTGTCTTCTTTGCCGGCCGAGAAATCGTCGAGCACAACAACGCTGTGTCCCCGCTGGACCAGTTCGTCCACGGTGTTTGAGCCGATAAATCCGGCGCCGCCCGTCACCAGGTAGCGCATCCCGAGTATTCCTCCTCGCGACAGAAATTCGCGGCCGGCCGAAACCGGCTCGAGCGAGCGAGGTTGGCCGGTAGGTACGCGACGACGAGGTTGAGTCTGGCCAGCACCCCGCCTTTAGGGTAACGTGAAATAGAGCGCGGCCCGCGCGCCGCCGTAGACATTCTAGCAGGGAGTTCCTCAAGGGCAACTGTTCCTTGGCTATACGCTTCCCAATGATGACCATGTCTTTGCGCGCTAAGACCGGACGAACCGTTGCTGGAGCGGCCGCATTCGCTGCGTGCATCGCATTCTTCTGGGGTGATCTTACGCAGGCGGCGCAGAGGAAATCCCGGCGCAACGTCAAGCCCCCAGCCGCGAGCGCGCCGTCCGCTTCGCCGCTTCCTCTCCGCGTCGGAGAAAAGCTCGACTACACGGTGCATTTCTCGAAGCTTTCCAACGTCGCAACCATTCAACTGACCGTGGTCGAACGGCGCGACTTCTTCGGGAAAGCGGCGTGGCATTTGCAAGCCGTCGCCCACACCGTGAATCCCATGCGCATCATCTTCGAACTCGATGACCAGTTCGATTCCTACAGCGACGCCGCCACGCTCACCGGCCTGCAATATGAAATGCATGTGAACGAGCGCGGCCGGCGGGAGGACGCTGTGTTGCGGCTGACCTCCGACAAGGATCCCGCGCCGCCCAACGCCACTGCCGTGCGAGTGCTGGCAGGCACGCGCGACCCTGTGGGATTTGTGGATTACCTGCGCACGCTCGACTGGAAGCGCAGCAAAGATGTGAGCGGCCCGGTGTACGACGGCCGGAATCTGTATGAGGTCCGCGCGCACCTGGCATCGGATTCTTCTGCCGTGACCGTTCCGGCGGGCAGCTATACGGCGTCACGCATCGAGGTGCGCGTCTTTCAAAATGGCGCGGAGATGAAAGACACGCACTTCTGGGTTTCTCTGGCCAACGATTCCGGCCGCACGCCGGTGTTGCTGGAAGCGGAGCTTCCCTTTGGCACGGTGCGTGTCGAGCTCACCCACGCCGAGTGATCCTTGCCAGTGTTCGCTTGCGAGAAACTCTCCCCTTCGGCAATTACGCCAAATGCTCCTCAAAACTTAGCGCCTAACAGAGGACGATTTTGTCGCGCTGGCGCATCAGCCGGCGCGTGGCATTGCGCGTGTCCACCACGAGCTTTGCGGCGTCCACGATGGCGGCGTAGTCGTAGCTGGAATGATCGGTGGCAATCACCACGCAGTCATACGAGCCAATGGTCCGCTTATCGAGCGGGACCGACGCTTTGGCGCTGTAATCGTAGTGGCGCATCTTGTGGAGATGCGGGAAGTAAGGATCGTTGTAGTCCAGGGTCACGCCGCGTTTTTCCAGCAGCTCGATGATCTTGAGCGTGGGGGATTCCCGCAGGTCGTCCACATCCTTTTTGTAGGCCACCCCCAGCACCAGAATGCGCGCGCCCTTCAGACTTTTTTGTCGCTCGTTGAGCGCTCCCGCAATGGCGTCCACGACGTGGTAGGGCATGGCCGTGTTCACCTCGCCCGCGAGTTCGATGAAGCGCGTGGCAAAATCGTACTCGCGCGCCTTCCACGATAAATAATAGGGATCCACCGGGATGCAGTGTCCGCCAAGCCCCGGCCCCGGATAGAAGGGCATGAACCCGAAAGGCTTGGTGGCCGCCGCGTCAATCACCTCCCAGATGTCTATGCCCATGCGCAGGCTGAGCGTCTTCAGCTCGTTGACGAGCGCGATGTTCACGCAGCGGAAAATATTTTCGAGCAGCTTGGCCATCTCCGCCGCGCGCGTGGTGCTGACCGGCACGACGCGGGAAACGATCTGGCCATAGAGCGCCTGCGCCGCGCGGCCGCTGGGCGGATTCAGCCCGCCCACGACCTTGGGAATTTGCGCCAGGCCATACTGCTTGTTGCCGGGATCTTCGCGCTCGGGAGAAAACGCCAGAAAGAAATCGCACGGGACATTTTCGGCGTCCGGCCCCGTGGCAATCGGACAGCGCAGCCCGCTTCGCTCGAGGATGGGCAGCACAAGCTCCTCGGTGGTCCCCGGGTAGGTGGTGGACTCCAGCACGACGAGCTGGCCCTTCTGGAGATTAGGGCTGATGGAAAGAACCGTGGCCTGCACGTAGGAAAGGTCCGGCTCGCGCCGTTCGTCGAGCGGCGTCGGAACGCAAATAATGACGGCGTCCATGTCTTTCAGCCTGGCGAAGTCGCTCGTCGCGGAAAAGTGCTTGCTGATCACAAACTGCTGAATTTTCGTGACCGGAATGTGCTCGATATAGCTCCTGCCGGCGTTCAGCTTGCTCACCTTGTCCGGGTCGGTGTCGAACCCCAGGACGCGGTGCCCGGCTTCGGCGAATCGCAGAGCAAGCGGCAGCCCGACGTATCCGCACCCGATGATCCCGACTTTTAATTGCGATCCCTTGAAGAACTCCGGCTTGCGGTCTGTAGGCATTGCGCTCGCTCTCCTCCGAACTTGTAAAAAAAGCGCGGATGAATTGTGCCAGTGGAATATAGCAAGATTCCGCGGATGGAGAAAGCAGCGCCGGCCCGGCTGCGGCGCCGAAACTCGAAAGTCGAAATTCGAAACTCGGGGGCACCCCCCTCCCCCTGGGTATGTTTTTCGTAAGTGTTGGATGTAAAGGACTTAGATGCCCGTTTTGACGTAAGTGCAGAATCTAAAGGACTTACCCGAGAAAGTTGACAGTCGACAGTTGAGAGTCGAGAGTAAGATCCCTGCCTCCGCGTACCCCTCCCCCCACCCTTTTTTTGGAAGTGTGTGAAACGAAAGGGTTTTAAGTCCTTTGTTTTGAAACTGTGTGATTCTAAAGGGGTTGCGGACGCATTTTTGCGAAAGTGTGTGAATCTGAAGGAGTTAGCACGGAAAAGCTGAGAGTTCACAGTTGAAGGTTGAAAGCGGGAAGCGAATGGGGAAGCGGTTTGGGAGGGCATGGTTTGATCTCGATGGTGTGGTTAGAAGGTGGGGCATCGTCCATTTTCCGGGGAGCATTGTACCATAATTCATGAGTTAAGTCAATAGGAAGTTAAGTCTAATGAAATGAGGGAGTTAGCGGAGGGATCCTTCGGCTCGCAAGCTCGCTCCCTTCGTAGCTCAGGTCACAGAGACCGGACCTGGTCGGATATTCGATGAACTGCTTAGGATTGAGGAAGTTAGCCCAGCACCGGAATCAAGGGGAAGCTTTTTTCATGGCAATCCGCAGGTCGTAAGAGAAGATGCTGGTGCCTGCGGACGAAGATTTGTGGATACGGCACCCGAAGGGATGGTACTTGAAGGCGACTGTGCCGGCTGTGCCGGGGAGGGCCACGCTGGTCAGACGGTTCTCGAAGTCCCAGGTGTAGGTCGTCGTCCCGGTGGAATCTTTCTTGGTTAAGGTGTTACCGTTGTTGTCGAATGCCACCTGCCTGGGTCTATGTTACGATGCATCACTTCCCTATTTTTCGAAATGTATCGAGGAGAGCCTCAAGTACACTAACGTTTACCGAATAGCTCCTTTGGGTGCAGTGCAGCCCGATTTCGTAAATTATTCCCGGCCCCTGCGATTCATTCTTAGGGTTACAATACGCAATAACAAGCTCCTCGGTCATCAGCCGAGTGTCCCCGTAGTTGAGCCGAATCCGGTAGGCTGGCATACTGGCAATGATGGTTGGTCTCATAATGACTTCGGCGTTGGGATGCTTATCGAGGAGCATTTCCAGTCGACTCAGCGCCGCTCTCTGAGAGCTTCTCAGTAGAGCGGCATCCCAATGAGCGTATGTCCAGGCCTCATTCCCCGGCTCTGACAATTTGATCGTGGCTCCATGATTGGGCGCGTCACCCTCGTGCGCCTCTAGCCTCCCCGAACTGGGCACAGTAACGCAGTACATATACTGTTCGTTGCAGTATTCTTGGGCGCCAGAGAAAGAAGGCCGTGAGGTCGCTGGCAGGGCTACCGCCAGCATAGCCAAAGAGGCGGCGATGACCAGCAGTAAAGTGCATAGCTTTACGGCTTGATGTTGCATATTTTCAGCCATTTGTCGATTGACTTCAGTTGATTAATTACGTCCTGCTTCCATGACCCTGTCTTGTTGTTATAGCCTGCGTCACGGAGACTTTGTGCGAACTCAGAAATGCTCCCTGCACCTTGAACTACATCAGCAAAACCATCCCCAGTTCTTCCGGCTTTATACATCCAGTAGTCTTGCGCAGCCCCATAGGAATTGAAATTGAGGTCATTTCTTCCAGCATTGGTGAGCCCAAAGGGATTGTGCAGATCCTGAGCGTGTTGTCCTAACCAGCCACTCTCGTACGCTGAGAGCGCCGCGAAATACCTCGGGCGGGTGGCCCGGGCACGTTGTTCTTTCCTCTTGACGGCGTCCACCGATGAGAGGATACCACTGTTGCAATACACCGAGACGGCCAGGAATGAGGGTGCCCCACGCGTCGGTTTTACGCGTGGGGGTTTGCACCATGCCGAAGGGTTTGAAACGCTACTACGGACACGGCCATCTACACTTCCTCACGTTTAGTTGCTATCGGCGGCTGCCACTGCTCAACACCCCGCGGGCGCGAAACCTCTTCGTCCAAACCCTTGGCAAGATTCGTGAACGTTATCAATTCCTGCTGGTCGGATACGTGGTTATGCCGAATCACGTGCATCTGCTCATCAGCGAGCCGAAGGAAGTCACGCCATCTGTCGTCTTGAAGGTGCTGAAGCAACGGGTTTCGCGGGATTTGCGGAAAAAGAGACGCCGTACCCCGGCAGCGCAATTGCGCCTCACGTTTACGAGAGGTGTGGGGGACGTGCCACGATTCTGGCAGCCTAGATTCTATGACTTCAATGTTTGGAGCGAAAAGAAACTTCGCGAGAAGCTCGACTACATGCACAGGAATCCGGTTACGAGAAAGCTCGTGGAGCATCCCAAGGATTGGCCGTGGAGCAGTTGGGCGTTCTATGAGAAGGGAGAAGCCACACTGGTCCCCATCGATCCGGTTTGGTAGTAATGAGATGGAGACACCCAGATCAAAAGCCCCACACGTAAACCCGACGTGTGGGGCACCCCCGCAAATGGAGTTGCCCGGGGCGCGGGAATCGGCGAACATAGCGCGGGTCGCGCCGGTCTATGGTCATCGCCGAAGTGCTTTTGCTCGGATTTGTTGGCGGGTTCCTTGTCGGACTGATGGGGATCGGCGGGGGAATTGTGCTCGTACCCTTGCTGGTCTATGTCCTTCACATGACGCAGCACGCGGCGCAAGGGACGTCGCTGCTGGTTCTCCTCCCGCCCATTGGAGCCGGTGCGCTGTACCTCTATTGGAAACAAAAGTCCGTGGACCTGCCTGCCGGGCTGTTGTGCGCCCTGGGGATGCTGAGCGGAGGGTACGCGGGCGCGTTTCTTGCCGTTGGCACCAACCCGCGCTACTTGAAGGAGATATTCGGTGTTTTCTTGATGTTTTTCGCCGGATTACTCTGGCGCAAGACGGGCAGCGCGCGCGCGACTGCCGCTCGAACCACGGGGAACGATGCCTAATCGCCGGCTGCAACTTCTCGGAGTGCTTGCCCTCGGCACAGGCGTCGGGGTCATGGCCGGGCTGCTGGGAGTCGGCGGGGGCGCCCTGCTGGTGCCGCTGTTGGTGCTGCTGTTCGACTTCCCACAGCACCGGGCGCAGGGGACGAGCCTGGTGGCGCTCGTGCCGCCCACCGGCGCTCTCGCTTTTCTGGTGTACTACAAAGCCGGCCAGATGAACGTGCCCTACGGAATGCTTCTCATGCCGGGAATGTTCTTGGGCGGGCTGGCGGGCGGCTTCCTGGCGCAAAAGCTTTCCGCGGGGTGGATGCGGCGCGTTTTCGCCGCACTGCTGTTCTTGCTGGGCTCCTGGCAGGTATTCTCCGGATGGTGGAAATAGAATACCTCATGTATTGTCTGCAACTGGCGGCTCATGGTTGACATTCATTGCCATCTCCTTCCGGGAATTGACGACGGCCCCGCGACTCTTGATGAAGCTCTGAAAATGGCGGAAGCGGCGATCGCCGGGGGCATAACGCGCGTCGTCGCCACTCCTCACGCCAACGACACCTACCCTTTCGATCCCGAGCGCGTCCGCGCGCTGCGCCAGGAGGTGGCGAGGCATCTCGGCGGCCGGCTGATGCTCGCCACCGGCTGCGATTTCCATCTGAATTTTCAAAACCTGAAGGCCCTCGAACAGAATCCGGCTGCGTACACCATCAACCAGAAGAATTATCTGCTCGTCGAATTCAGCGAATTTTCCATTCCTCCTTCGATGGACCAAACCCTGCACGAGTTGCAGCTTGCCAGGCTCATGCCGGTCATCACTCATCCGGAGCGCAATGGGATTATCCGGTCGCATCCGGAGCGCCTGGCGCGCTGGGTGCACCAGGGCTGCACGGCGCAAGTGACCGGCGGCGCGCTCACCGGAGCGTTCGGCCGCCACACGCAGAAAATCGCCGAACAGTGGATCGCGCAGGGGCTTATCCATTTTGTGGCCAGCGACGCCCACAATTTGAAGGAGCGGCCGCTTGCGCTGCGCCCCGCGTACGAGGCGGTGAAGAAACGGCAGGGAGAACAGGTCGCGCGGGCGCTGCTCGTGGAGAATCCTCTCGCCGCGTTTGAAGGCCGTCCGCTGCCCTATATCCCCGAAGTCCAGGAAACGCCCACGCGCCGCCGGCGCAAACGCTTCTTTTTCTTTTGAGCGGAGGCGCTAGAGCAGTTCGAGGATTTCTTCGTAGCGCTTGAACGGCGGGATCAGGTACACGCCGGCGACTTCCGTGCGGGCCCATTCGAGCATGCGGCGCGCCAACGCGAAGCCGCGGTCGCGCGCGTGCACGCCGGCCGCCTGCAGATCGAGCAATACCGCTTCGGGAATGACAATGCCCGGCACCTCGTTGTTCAGCCGCAGCGCCTGTTTGTAACTATTCATCGGCCAAACCCCCACCAGCACGGGTATGGGCGACTTCCCTCCGAGTCTTTTCAGGAAAATGTGCCAGTGCTCCGGATCGAAAATCGGCTGGGTCATGGCGAAGTGCGCGCCGGCTTCCACTTTGGCCAGGAAGCGCTCGATTTCGTGGTCGAGATCCTCGGCCACAGGATTGACAGCGGCGCCGATGGTGAAGTTGGTTGAGCCGCCCAGCGTTTTCCCGGCCCAATCCTTGCCCTGATTGAGCTGGCTCAAGACTTTCACCAGCCCGACGGAATCAATTTCATACACGCCGCTGGTTTCCGGATAATCGCCGACGGACGGCGGGTCGCCGGTGATGGCCAGGATGTTGCGCACGCCGCCGACGGCCCAGGCGCCCAGCATCACCGCCTGCAGGCCGATGATGTTGAAGTCGCGCGTGGTCAGATGAGGAATCGTCTCGACGCCGCGCGCTTCGAGCGCCGCCGCCAGGAGAATGGCGTCCATGCCGACGCGCGCCATCGTGCCGCTATTGATGTCAATGGCGTCCACGCGGCCTCCGGCCATGACGCGGTCCACCTGCTCGAAGATGCGCTCGAGAGAAACGCCCTTGGGCGGGTCAATCTCCACCGAGGTGACGAACTGGCCGGCGCGGATTTTTTTCCAGAGCTTGCTCTCCGGCTGGCGGCTGACCACCCGCGCGGTTTCCGGAGCAACCTCCACGGCCGCTGGCGAAGGCGAAGCGCTCTTAGCGGGCCTCCAGCTCTTGACGGCTTCGGCCAGCGCGCGAATGTGCTCGGGAGTGGTCCCGCAGCAGCCGCCAATCAGCCGCACACCCAGGTCGGCCGCCTCGCGCGCGAACAGCGCAAAGTATTCCGGCGAGGACCTGGGATAAACGATGCGGTCGCCCTGACGCTTGGGAAAACCGGCGTTGGGCATGGCGCTGACCGGGCGGTCGTTCACCGAGACAAGCTCCTGCAAAATCGGCAGCAGAGCCTGCGGGCCCAGGGTGCAGTTGGCGCCGATTACTTGCACGTTTTCTTCTTTCAACCGCAGCGCGGCATCGCGCGCGCGGACGTCGCCATGCGTGGTGCCCTCTTCCGAATAGGTGAGCTGGGCGACAATCGGCAGCCGCGAGAACGAGCGCACGGCGTCAATGGCCAAAAGCAATTCCTGGAGATCGGAAAATGTTTCCAGGATGAACAGGTCCACGCCGCGCTCTTCCAGCGCGCCGGCCTGCTCCTTGAAGATGTCCAGGATTTCGTCGCCGGGCAAATCGCGCGACTGCAAGCCCATCCCCAGCGGGCCGATGGAGCCGGCAATGAGCACCTCGCGCGAGCCGGATTCGCGCGCCTCGCGCGCGATCTTCACGCCGCGCTGATTGAAGCGCGCCACGTCGTCCGCCAGGCCCACGGCGGCGAGCTTCAGGCGGTTCGCGCCAAACGTGTTCGTCTCGATGATCTGCGCGCCGGCTTCGATGTAAGCCTGATGGACGCGGAAGACCGCCTCGGGCTCGGTGGCGTTCAGCTCATCGAAGCAGCGCTGCGTGCCCACGGCTTCGTGCAGCATCGAGCCCATGGCCCCGTCGGCGACGAGGATGGCATCGCGCAGCCGCTCGTTGAAATCGTCAATCTTCACGACAGTAATGCTCCGTCAATGTCAGCGCAGGCCGTTGGAAATCCGCGGGCAGCGGTTGTTCTTGCGCGGGAAACGCACCAAGCGCGGCAAGCGCTAGCGCACCTGTTCCATCAGTCCGGCGATCGTGCCCATCAAATCGTATTTCGTCAGGATTTCGTAGTGCGCGTTGCCCATCTCGACGAACACGGCGGGATTGGCGTGGCTCAGCAGATAGGTGACACGCCCGACCGGCGCATCCTTCGGCACCGCCGGCAGCGCCTTGCCCATGATTTCACGGATCACCAGCTTGCGCAGGTCTTTCCCCTGGAGCGCCAGATTCAGAATCTGGTCCTCGTAAATCGTGCCGATGGGCGTGCTCTCCTCGAAGACGGGAATCTGCGAGATGTCCTGCTCCTGCATGATGCGCAGCGCGTGGAAGACGGTCTGGTAGGGCCGCGCGATCACCAACTCGCGCACCTTCCCGGCCTTGTGCTTGGCATGGACCACGTCCGCGGCGGTGAGGGTGACTTCGGCGTCCACGTAGCCGCGTTCGCGCATCCATTCGTCGTTATACACTTTGCTGAGATAACGCATCCCGGTGTCCGGAAGAAATGCGACGATCAAATCCTTCGGCCCAAGCTTCTCGGCAACTTTAAGCGCCGCCGAAATGCAGCCGCCGCCCGAGCCGCCGGTGAAAATGCCTTCCATCTTCACCAGGCGCCGCGCCACTACGAAGCACTCTTCGTCGGTCACCTGCAGGATGTCGTCGAGGATGTTCAGGTTCATCGTGGTGGGGAAGAAATCCTCGCCGATGCCTTCGACCACGTAGGTCAGCGCCCGGCCCACTTTCCCCGACTTCACTTTTTCGTAATAGAGCGAGCCGATGGGGTCCACGCCGATGACCTTGACGCTGGGATTTTTCTCCTTGAGATATTTGCCGACGCCGCTGATGGTCCCGCCGGTGCCCACGCCGCAGACGAAGTGCGTGATTTTTCCTTCGGTGTCTTCCCAGATTTCCGGGCCGGTGGTGCGGTAATGCGCCTCGGGGTTCATGGGGTTCTCGTACTGATTGGGGTAATACGAATTGGGGATTTCCCGCGCGAGCTTTTTGGCCACCGAGTAATAGCTGCGCGGGTCTTCGGGCTCGACCGCCGTGGGGCAGACAATCACTTCGGCGCCCAGCGCTTTGAGCAGATCGATTTTTTCTTTGGACTGTTTGTCGGTGATGGTGAAGACCATTTTGTAGCCGCGCACCGCCGCCACCAGCGCCAGTCCCATGCCGGTATTTCCCGAAGTGCCTTCGATAATCGTGCCGCCGGGCTTGAGCAGGCCTTTGCGCTCGGCTTCGTCAATCATGCTGATGCCGATGCGGTCTTTCACCGAGCCGCCGGGGTTCAGGTAATCGGCCTTTACGTACACCTGCGCCTTGCTGTCGCCGGTGATGCGGTTCAGCCGGACAATGGGGGTCCGCCCGACGGCTTCCAGAATGTTCTTGCACTTCATCGCTCTTCTCGATTCTTCGCTATTCTCTTGGGGCGCTGGGAAGCGCGGTTTCACTCGTTGCAATTCGTACAGTCTACCATTTCAATTGATTCCAAGCGTGAAAGGGATTAGCCACCAGCAATTGGCTGAGTGCTACCGAGGCGATTTCGATCCATCCCATCTGGGACATGCAGCTAGGGTCTTAGTCTTCTCCCATTCTATTGACGAGGCAACGCCTTCGATCGCACGCTGAATCACCCACAACTCAAATGGGCCCCCACCGGCATAATCAACTACCTCGTAGGTCTTCGCACCGCGAGTCACACGAGTCGAAAGGAAAAGAGAATCCGTTATGTTTCGTTGGTAGTTCCTCTGCAGAGAGAAAAAACCATTCTTCTCGACCAACAACGCGAGCGTTGCGAACTCCATCCCCAAGATGCGCCCCTCCTTCACTTCGCAAAAGGTAGCCCGATCCTTAGGGGTAGTGTTGCGACAACGTTCGGTAAAAAAGACTGCACTGCCATCCGAGCGGAGAACAATTCTGTCTCGTCCGCAAAGCAAGGCCGACGCGCTTGACTCGAAGTCAATCTCCGACACATCAGTGAGAAGGGATCCCTCCGCGGAGACATCCAACAAACCCAACCGCCAGCGCCGAACCAACGCATCAGGGAGCATTCCAGAAAGATGATTACCAAAGATGTGAAGTGATTCAAGATGAGCCAACTGGCCAAGCGCCGCAGGAATCGTGCCATGGAGGTTATTCTCAAAAAGTACGAGAGCGTACACCGCTGTCTGTCCGTTGCCGCGAGGGGCACACTCGACTCCATACCACGCACATTCCGTGCCCACAGGTCCTAACCAGCCTGTGTGGTCTTTCCAATGGCTCCCGTCAGTAGCCTCGTAGAGAGCCAGCAACGCTTGCCTTTCTTGCGGTGAAACGGCCTCATCGATCGGCGAAGAGAAAGCTTTCCAGACTAGCTGTCCAAAGCACTCGGCACACACCATGAAACCAACGACCAATCCAAAATCGCGAATGATTGTCCTCATTGCACCCTTCCTTCGCCTTGCCGGGCGAGTTCGGCTGGAACTGTAAAAAGTATAGCAAACTGAAGGCGCCAGCCATTCGTATGGACAGAGATCGGTTTGCCGCAGACTAGCCCACGACACTGAAGCTGGGTGGTCACGGTGTGGCATACTTTGAGTTCCATCTACTCTCTGGAGAGGCTGATATGGCGAGGCAAAACATTTCCAGCGGTACGCCGTGGGAGCCGATTGTCGGGTATTCGCGAGCAGTGCGTATGGGAAACGTCGTCCAGGTTTCGGGGACCACGGCGACCGGCCCGGACGGAAAGATTGTCGGTGTGGGCGACGCCTACGCCCAGGCGGTGCAAACGCTGCGGAACATCGAGGCGGCCTTGAAAAAGGCCGGCGCCGGCCTAAAAGATGTCGTGCGCACGCGCATGTACGTCACCAACATCGCCGAGTGGGAAAAGGTCGGAAAAGCCCACGGAGAATTCTTCGGCGCGATTCGTCCGGCAACCACGATGGTGGAAGTGAGCAAACTGATTTCACCGGAAATGCTGGTGGAAATCGAGGCCGAGGCGGTAGTCACGGAATGAGCGAATCGGGAAGCGCGGGACAGCGCGCCAGAGGAGAAATCCTCTACGACAGCTTTGTCGCCGAGTATTACGACTACGCTCCGCCGGTCGCGGGGCGCCGCGATCTCGACTTCTTTCTTTCCTACGCCCAGGCGCAGGGCAGTCCCATCCTCGAACTCGGCTGCGGCACCGGCCGCGTGTTGCTCGAATTGGCCCGGGCCGGGCACCGCGTCACCGGGCTCGATCTTTCCGGGCGCATGCTCGGGCGGTGCAAAGAAAAGCTTGCCGCGCTGCCGGCGGACGCGCAGCGCCGTGTGACCCTCGTGCAAGCCGATATGACCGCGTTCGATCTTGGCGAAACGTTTCGACTGATCACCATCCCGTTCCGGCCTTTTCAGCATTTGCTCGACACCGAACAGCAGCTTGCCTGTCTGCGCTCGGCGGCGCGGCATCTGGCCCCGGGCGGCAAGCTCATCGTGGATTTCTTCCAGACTGACCCGCGCCGGATGCACGATCCGGCGTTCCGCGAGGAGAGGGACGCGTTTCCTGAATTCACGCTTCCCGATGGGCGGCGCGTGAAGTTGCGCGACCGCGTTGTGGCCTTTCGCCGCGCCGAACAGCGCAACGACGTCGAGATGATCTACTACGTCACGCATCCGGGCGGGCGTCAGGAGCGGCTCGTCTTCGCCTTCACCATCCGCTATTTTTTCCGCTACGAAGTCGAGCATCTGCTGGCGCGCAGCGGCTTCCGCGTTGCCGCACTCTACGGCGATTTCGACCGCTCGCCGCTCGTCGATACCTCACCGGAAATGATCTTCGTCGCCGAGCGTGTTCCCTAGCCGTCGGAACGTGCCGCCACGTCGGAGAAAAACAACTCAGTTTCGAATTTCTCCAAAATCTTGCAGGTTTCCCCTGTGGGAACGCCGTTGCAATGGCATTCGCTTGGTGTTATTCTATTGATGCAATGGCGAAGAAAAAGACGAAGCTCGATGTTGCTGTCGAAAAGACGGCCAAGATAATTCAGGCTCACCTCCGCACTTTGCCGCCTGCTGAGGCTCGTGCTATGCGCAAAGAGATCCATGCCTTAGCTATCAAGTCTTCCCGCTTCGCAAGGCGCGGAAAAGCCTCACAATCTCACCGAAACGCGGATCCTCATCTTTTATCCCGTGTTTCCGCAAAACCTGCATAAACTCCCGCTCATCCCCATATTTGAGAATCTGGCGGAGGTCTCGCAACAGAGCATTTATTTCCGCTCGCGTGTGTTTGTACTTGTCGGGCATGGGCTATTTTGGGCGAGCAGTTCGGCGCCGACTCTACCACGCGTCCCTCCCCAGCACCAGTGACCGTCAGGTCCGCCCCCTCGCCACGCACGCCTCGCTTCGATACAATGGGCCGCCCGAATGGAGGTCGCATGCGTCGCCAACTCTTCAGGAGTTCGTCATGCCTCGCAATCTTCGCCGCCTGTCTGGCGATGGAGTTCTTCGCGGTTTCTGCGGATGCGCAGCAGACCGCGCAACAGAATTCCAACGGTCTGACGGTCGAGAAGATTTACTCGCGGCCCGGGCTGACAGCGCCGCTGGCCCGAGGCATCGAATGGAGTCCTGATGGAAAACTCCTGTCCTATTTCCGGAGCAGCGGCACAGGCGCCGCGGCCAAGACCGATCTCTACGCCATTGACGCGGCCAACCCCGAACTGCCCGGCCGCTTGCTGGTGGACTCCGGCAAGCTGAAGGAACTTCTGCCGCCATCGCGCAAGAGAGACACCCAAGCGACGGGACTCGGGCGCGTTGCCCCGGAGCAATATGAGTGGGCGCCGTCGAGCCAGGCGCTGCTGTTCATCTCCGACGACAATCTCTACTGGTTCGACCTGGCCGCGCAGAAAGGCCGGCGGCTGCTCGCGGAGCGGCCGGCAGGAGAACCGAGCAACATCAAGGACGCGCGGATCTCTCCCGATGGCCGCTGGGTCAGCTTTGTCCGCAACCACGGCCTCTGGGCCGTGGAACTCGCCAGCGGGAAGGAAAGACAGGTCACAAGCGGCGGCACGGAAGAAGTGCGCAACGCCGAGCTTGACTGGGTCTATCCGGAAGAGCTCGAACTTCGCGAGGCCTATTGGTGGTCTCCGGATTCCTCCCAGATTGCGTTTCTGCAATTCGACGAGCGCCCGGTAACAAAATATCCGCTGGTGAACCTGCTTACCTTCACCGGCGAAACCGAATGGGAACGCTATCCCAAGGCCGGCGATGCAAACCCGATTGTGAAGGTGGGCGTCGTCCATTTGGCGAGTGCGGCCGGAGAGAAGCGCCCCATCTTCATGGACACCGGCGCGGACACCAACGTGTACGTCCCGCGCGTCCAGTGGCTGCGGGATTCCAAACAGCTCGCCATCCAGCGATTGAACCGCGGACAGAACAAGCTCGAACTCCTTCTCGCCGCCGCGGCGACGGGGCAATCGCGCGTCATCCTCACCGAAGAAGACAAGTACTGGCTGAATGTCACCAATGATTTGTATTTCTTCTCGGACGGAAAGAGTTTTCTGTGGTCCAGCGAGCGGGAATCGCCCTGGGTGACACGCGGACAAATTGACGATAGTTCGCCGCGGATCGAAATCAAGACGCAGAGGGAATGGATGAATCCGGGGCAGTATCGCCACCTCTATGTCTACGATCTCAGCGGCAAGCTGATCCACCCGCTGACGCAGGGCAACTGGGAAGTAACGGCCGTAAACGGTGTGGACGAAAAGCGCGGAGTTGTCTATTTCACGGCGACGAAAGACGGCGTCCGCGAGCGGCAACTCTACCGCGTTTCGCTCGATGGCGGCGAGCCGGTGCGCATCACAACCAATGCCGGCACGCACGCCGCGCGCTTATCGCCCACCGCCGATTTCTACGTGGATCAATACTCGACGGCCATGACCCCGCCGCAGCAGTTCCTGGCCGCGATTCCCCGGCCCGGAGCAAGCGGTGGCGCCGGCCATCCGCTGCTGCTTGGCGGAGGCGGCACGCCCGCTCTCGAACAGGCCCGCCTGCTGCCCGTGGAGTTTTTCACCGTGCCTGCAAAAGACGGCACGCGGCTCGAAGCCGAGATGATCGAGCCCGCGGGTTTCGACCCTGCCAGGAAATATCCAGTGATCGTTTCGCTCTATGGCGGTCCGCACGCCCAACTGGTGGTGAACTCCTGGGGCGGGGCGACGTTTCTATTCAACGAGCTTCTCGCGCAAAACGGCTACATCATCTTTACGCTCGACAACCGCGGCTCGTTTGGCCGCGGCCACGCGTTTGAGACGCCCATCTATCACCACATGGGAGAAGTGGAGCTCGCCGACCAGCTTTCCGGCGTCGAATGGCTCAAGAAACAGCCGTTTGTAGACCCCGCGCGCATCGGCGTCCGCGGCTGGAGTTATGGCGGCTATATGACCTGCACCGCGATGTTCCGTGCCGCCGACGTTTTCAAGGCGGGGTTCGCCGGCGCCCCGGTCACCGACTGGCGCCAGTACGACACCATCTATACTGAGCGCTACATGGGCACGCCGCAGGAAAATCCCGAGGGTTATAAGAACTCCGCGCCGGCGAACTACGCCGGAAATCTCAAAGGGAAGCTGCTGATCGCCGCGGGCACCGGCGACGACAACGTGCATTTCGCCAACACCATCGAGCTTGCCGAACAGCTCATCAACGCGGGGCACTACGCCGAAGTTCAATTGTATCCCGGGCGCGGCCACGGCATCAGCGACCCGCCCGCGCAGCTCCACCTTTTCCAGCGCGTGCTGGACTTCTTCTTGAACAACTTGTAGTCCCGCGGCGACGCTCTACCAATGCGCGCGCATGCGGTACTTCAGCACGGACGTCCCGTCTTTCACAACGGGCACGTGAAACTGCGCGGCCCACGCGCTGGTCTTCGTGAACTTGTGCGTGGAGGAAAGCATTTCCCAATCGCCGCCGATAGGCTCATCCACCTCGACGGTGATGGGCGAATCCTTGTGGTTGCGCAGAGTGATCTCGAACTCCATCTCGTACACGCGGTCGCTGATCCTCTTGAAGTCGGTCTGTTTCCGCTCGCAGACCACGTCGAAAGCGTTTCCGATGTGGATGGTCAGGTTTTCGTCTTTCGGTGTGTGGTCAATGCGGTCTTCACCGGCAAAGAGCACGCCGCCCTTGGAATCGGATTGGTAGACGCGGATGTTCCCCGCGGGCATGGGCATCCCCAGCCCGGATTTCTCATCGTTCTTGAATTTGTAGAAAACTTTCACCACGTCTTTGAGCGGCGAGCCGGGATGCTGGGCATTGTGGTAGTAGAACTGCTGCCCTTCGACAACGAAGATCTTCTCCACGGGAACGGCGGTGGCGCCGAGCAAGCTGATCTGCTTGCTCTCTTTGTCGAAGATAGTCGTGCGCCGCCCCAGCGAATAGAGGTGATATTCGGAAAAGCTTTCCTGCGCAAATTGGGCCGGCTTGGCAGCGGACAACGCGCGAGCTTCGTCCATGGCCAGAGCGCCTACTACTCCTCCGACACGGTGGACATCGCCGGCGACGAGCTGCAATTTGGCATTCTTGAACGCTGTGCCGCTGTTGTTGACGAGAGTGACCCAGCCGTCGAGGTCCGCGGCTTTGTCGTCGCGCCCCACGGTCAGGACGTAGTCGGCGTTCCAGGAAAGATTGTTCGCCAGGTACGACGCCTCGACCTTGTGCTTCCGCCCGCCGGTGTTATCGAGCGACCACAGCAGCGTCGGCCGCTCGTACAAATTTTCCGGCACTTCGGGGAAGCGGTAGCTTTCCGCATAAATTCCCGTGACGATGTCGTTCCCGATTTTCCAGACCGGCCCGTTATTGTTGGCCAGCAAGGTGGCTTTGATCTCTTCGCGCTTGGTGGTGCCGCTGTCCTGGTATGCGCGCACCAGCGTGACTTCGCGGCCGACGTATTTGTTGAGCAGCTTGGCGGGGTCGAGGAGATCGTATTCGTAGTTTTGCTCGAGCACGCCGAGCTTATCGGGCTCGGTGAGCGAGCGGAAATGCACCGTCGCGGGATTGACCGTTGCGGCAATGTCCTGGAACTTCAGGCGGAATATTCCCGCCGGCAGCGTGAGCTGGCGGACGTCGCGGACCAGCGCGATGTTCGAATTGTAAACGGTGATGGCCAGGTCGGTCTGATCGTTGAGCGTGGTGCTGGGCTCGCTTGTGCCGCCGGCCGTTCTCGCCTCCGCCGGCCCTTGCGCGCGGCGCCCGGCATGAACCCGGATAACTTGCGGAACGCCTGCCAGCGCGGCGCACAGAAAAAGTCCGCCGCCGATTCGCATCGCGGGACGCTGAAAGAGCGGTTTGAGAAAGTTGACGAGCATTTTCATCTCCCGAAAGTTGAGATTCTCTCCAGTGCATAGAACGGAGCCGCCCGGTTTTCTTGCGAGAAATTTCGCGGGCCCTGGCGCGGTCCCGGAGCGGACTATTGCGGCGCGCCTTGCCAGGTCTGGCCGCCGTCGGCGGTGGAGAATTTGTGGGCGCGGTTGAAATCCCAAATGACGGCGCGCAGCGCATCCATGGCCTGGACGCCAATCCAATCCTGCGTTCCCGGCGAGGCCAGCTTTGACCAGTGATAGCCGTCGGTCGTGAGCAAGACCGTTCCCGCGCGGCCCACGACCCAGCAAACCGTATCGGAAGGCGCGGAGCCCGAAAGCAGGTCCGCCTTGACGCCGCTTTCCTCCCTCATCCAGGAAACGCCGCTATCGGGGGAGCGCAAGAGGAGGCCGCCTGGCCCGACGCTCCAGACCACTTTGCGCCCCGGCGCGAAAAACTGTGCGCCGCCGCGCGACTTGGGCATGGCCTTAGCGCTCGTTGCCTCCAACGCCTGGACCGTTCTGGTGCCGCCAAGTCCGGCAGCAGGTTTTTCCTCACGGTAAGGCATGGTGCGCGCGGACGTCTCCGACTGAGCGGCCTCTTCCGCAGCGGTCACTTTCTGCGAGGACTTCACAGCGGGCTGCTGCAATGGTGGCGCTGCCTGGGGAACCGCGCCAGCCTCCACGCCTGACGGTTTGGCCGCAGGCGTCACGGCTCTGTCCCTGGCAATTTGTCCATCCGCTGTCTTGATTCTATTCTCCCCCGACGCACTAACCGGGGGCGGAGCCGGAGATGCAGCAACCTTGGGGTTCGACTTTGCGCCATTTGCGATACGAAAGGAGTCGGCTTCGGCAGCACCTGTTGACGAAGGCTTTGTGACATCTTTGGTGGCGCTTTGCCGAGCGAGCGCCGAATTCGCTGATGCGACGTCCCCCGAAGTTGCCCCCAGCTTCGTTGCTTCTCTTTTTTCTTTGTTCGCCGTTGAAGAAGCGGCTGGCGCGCTCGGGGGAGTCTCCGGATTCACCGGCTGGACGGCCGGCTCATTCTCCGCGACCTGGACGCCGCTTTGCGAGCCTGGACGCGCGAAACGCACGGTAAGCCAGACCGCAAGCACCACGGCTGCCGCGACAGCGGGGACAAACCATCGCCATGAGAATCTTTCCCGCGGCGAAGGCCTAGCTTGGGCCGGCTGAACAGAAACCGGCTTCGTGACGGCCGGAGGAGCCGCGGGTGCGGCAGCCATCGCCACTTCTTCCACCAATGCCGGTTCGCTCTCACTAAGCCGGCTCAATTGAGCGGCGGCGTCAAGACGTTCCTCCATGCCGCCAGACTCATGCTCGCGAATCCCTTCCGATGCCAGGGCTATTTCCTCTGCGCTGGCCGTCTTCACGAGCGCCGCCAGCACCTCCTGGCAAGCAGAGCACACTGAGAAATGCGCTTCCCAATGCGCAGTCTCTTCCTTTCCCAGCATGTGCATGAAAAAGGCAGAGAGGATCTCCGGATCGGGGCAAGCCTGCGCAGGGGACCCGCTGCGCCGCGCGACGCGGCCCCAGAGTTCACGCAGCTTCCGATGTTTGCGTTCGCGCTCGTCCATGGCCCTCTACCAAAGGTCCCGGCACTCCCTTATCTTGGAACGACCTGCCGCAGATTTCTTGCAGTCTCGCGCTTCATGACTCACCACGGCGCCGCGGTGCCGGAACTGCTCGCGCCGGGCGCCAGCCTGCGGCCTGCGGAGGCGGCTCGGGTCTTTCGAGCGCTGCGGTCAGGTCAAATGGCCACTCTTCCAGAGCGTAGGCAAAACACTGGCGGACCTGCGCATCGCTCAGACGATTCTCGGTTCGCAACGTTTCTTCGACGCGGCGGCGCAGCTCCTTGCGGGTGCTGTCCAGGTGGCGCGAGACCGTGGCTTCATGCTCGCCCAGTGATTTTCCGATTTGCGCGAGAGTCAGATCCTGCACGTAATACAAAGCCAGACGCAGGCGATCCCGCGCGGCCAGCGCGGCGAGAGCGCAGGTCATGGCCGCCTGCATCGATACGATAGCGCGTTCGCGATCCGGGTCTGCCGCGCCCGGTGTCCCGGAGGTTCGCCGGGCGGCATGTCCGTCCGGGCCATGTTCGGGATCGTCGAGCGATTCGGTGCGGCGGCCGGCGCGGAGGGCGTCAATATGGCGCTGCGCCAGCACGGCGCGCAGCCAGGTGGAAAGTTTGCTGCGCCCGTGAAAATATTCGAAGAGCGAGCGGCGCCTCCCGGCTCCCCGCTCGGTGCCAAAGAGGTCCGCATACAGCGAATCCGCGAGTTCCCGGGCTTGCGCTTCGCCGGCGCGGGCGCCGCCCATGATGGCGCGCGCCGCTGCATAGAGCGCCTGGCGATAATTCCCGAAGAAGAATTCCCAGGCAGGCTCGCAGCCGTCCAGGCAGGCGCAGGCCAACGCCAAGTCTTCCACGTGGAGCGATTCGAGGTAAGCGGCCATTTCCGAAGCGCTGGGCATTGCCGCTCCGAACCGCTTTTTGGCGCTGTGGCGGAGAACTTCGGCGAACCTCTCGTGAGTGACACGCCAGCGCGAGGCGCCCGCCTTTGCGTGGAGCCACTTCACCAGGGGTGCGCGCCCGCTCCAGAAATCGTCGAGAGCAGCCGCGGCGCGGCGCGTGGTTTTGTTTGCCGTATTGGAAGATTCGCCCGGCATGGGTCTGGCCTATCCAATCGCCGTCCTGCACGTCTTCCTACCGGTCATTCAACGGGCTGGTCTACCTGCCATGATACCTGACTCGGGGCGCGGGTTGCCCGCAGGAATCTTTTCTTGGTTCCGTTTCTGAGGTATATTCTCCGGGCGCGCGAAAGTCGTGCTGCGCCGTTCAGCCCTCTTCAGGACGCACTGCACTTCGGAGGTATCTCATCATGGCCAAGCGGGACGATCCGCAAGACCCTGGGAAAAAGCAAAAATCCAATCCGAACAAGAGCCGCAGTCTGGGCCGGCGTGACTTCGTCAAGCTGGTGGGCGGGACGACCGTTGCGGTTTCCACCGGCGTGCTGGGCGGCGCCGGTTTGCTCGCCGCCGAGGGCGCCGCGGCTTCAGCCTCGGGGAACGTCATTGGCCCGGGCGCAGTGCCGATCACGCTGCGGGTGAACGGTGAGAAAAAAAAGTTGAGCGTGGAGCCGCGCGTGACGCTGCTCGACGCACTCCGCGACCGCCTGAGCCTCACCGGCGCGAAAAGGGTTTGCGACCGCGGGACTTGCGGCGCCTGCACGGTGCACGTCAACGGCAAGGCGGTGTACTCCTGCACGACACTGGCGGTGGACGTGGCGGAAGAAACCGGCTCCGGCGCCGACATCCGCACCATCGAAGGCCTGGCGCCCGATGGCGGGCTGCATCCTCTCTCCGCAGCATTTGTGGATAACGATGCGCAGCAGTGCGGCTTCTGCACGCCGGGATTTGTGATGGCCTGCAAGGCGTATCTGGATCACCATCCTCACCCGACTTACGACGAAGTGCAGCGCGCGCTGGGCGGGAACTTCTGCCGCTGCGGCACGTACATGGGCGTGCGCGCCGCCGTCGTGGACGCAGCCATGAAGATGGGAAAGGGGGCGTGATGGCGGATTATCACTGGCCCGAAGCGGGCAAACGCAGCCTGATCGGCAAGCGCATTTCGCGGCTCGATGGCCCGGATAAGGCTTCCGGCCGCGCCAAGTACACCTACGACGTGCATCCTCCGGGAATGCTTTATGGCAAGGTGCTGCGCTGTCCTTTCGCCCACGCCAAGGTGGTGAGCGTCGATACCTCGGTAGCCGAGTCCATGCCGGGAGTCAAGGCCGTCCACATTGTCCAGGATGCGGGGTCGGAGATCCACTGGGCCGGTGATGACGTTGTGGTAGTGGCCGCGGTGGATGAGCAGACGGCCGGTGATGCGCTGCGCGCCATCAAGGTCGAATACCAGCCACTGCCGTTTTTCGTGGATGATTTCACGGAGCCTAAGAACGTGCCGGAAGGAACCGGACCCTTGGAGGTCAGAGACTTGGTGGGGATGTTCACAAACCAGGTCCCGGAGCCGCAGATCATCCAGGCCATCCAGCAGAAGGGCATCACGTTTCAAGCTTCGCAGAACATGATTGACCAGATGCGCCAGAACAAGGTCGGCGAAGACGTGATCAAGGCTTTGCAGGCGGCGCCGGTGAAGGAAGCGCAGCCGGCTACTTCGCCTTACAAGAAAGAGAGTGAACAGGTAAAAGGGGAGCCGGACGACGCTTTCCGGCAGGCGGAGGTAACTTCCGAGGGAATCTACGGGTGCCCGGTCATCACCCATTGCTGCCTGGAAAGCCATGGATCGATTTCGGAATGGACCGATGACGATCATCTTTTCGCGCGCGTCTCCACACAGAACGTCTCCGGCCTGGCAGGACAATTTGCTCAGGCACTGAAGATTCCCGCAGGGAATGTGCATGTCCATCAGGACAACGTGGGCGGAGGATTCGGAAGCAAGTTCGGCATTGACCGCTGGGGCCTGTACACCGCGCAGGTCTCCAAGAAGGCAGGTGGCAAGCCGGTTCGCTACATGCTGGAGCGGGACGCCGAGTTGCTGGTGGCGGGCGCGCGTCCCTCGGCTCACGCGCGCGTGAAAGTCGGAGCCAAGAGGGACGGCACGCTGCTGGCGTGGCAATCTGAATCGTGGGGCACCGGCGGCCCTGGCGGAGGAGGGGCGCCGCCGTTGCCTTATGTGATAAACATCCCCAATCAACGCAAGCAGCACACGGCCATCGCCACGAACATTGGCCCGGCCCGCGCCTGGCGCGCGCCGAACCATCCCCAGGGATGCCTCATCACCATGTCCGCGCTCGAAGACACGGCCGCGAAAATCGGCATGGATCCAGTGGACCTGCTTCTGAAGAACATCCAGCTCACGGGAAGGCTTGCGGACACTTACTCGGCGGAGTTGAAAAAAGGCGCCGAACTGATGGAGTGGAAAAAGAAGTGGCATCCGCGGGGCGAGAAGTCGCCCGGCCCCATCAAGCGCGGGCTGGGGGTTTCGTTGCACACCTGGGGCGGCGGAGGTCACGACAGCAGATGCCAGGTAACGATTCACCCGGACGGCTCGGTGGAGGTTTCCCTGGGCTCGCAGGACTTGGGCACCGGGACGCGTACAGTGGTCGCCATCGTTGCCGCGGAAACCCTCGGCCTGCCCCTGCAAGAGGTGAAGGTCAACATCGGCGATACGTCGTATCCTCCCTCGGGAGGTTCCGGCGGTTCGACCACCGTGGGCGGCGTCAGTTCTTCAACGCGGCGCGGGGCCACCAACGCCTTGAACGAGCTCTTGGAGAAAGTCGCGCCCGCGCTTGGGGCAAAGGCCGATGATCTCGAAGCCGTGAATGGCCGCATTCAAGTGAAGGGTGATCCCTCGAAGAGCCTCACTTGGAAGCAAGCCTGCGCAAAACTTGGCGCCACCCCAATTACCGCGCAGGGGCAAACTTCGCGTGACCTGATTTCCAGCGGCGTCGGCGGCATTCAAATGGCCGAGGTCGCCGTGGACACCGAGACCGGAATCGTGCGCATGGAAAAGATGGTCGCGGTGCAGGACTGCGGCCTCATCATTGACCTCAAGACCGCGGAGAGCCAGGTGCACGGCGCGATGATCATGGGCGTCACCTACGCGCTCTATGAAGAGAAAATCATGGACCGGCAGACCGGCCGGTGCCTTAATCCCGACATGGAGTTCTACAAACTGGCGGGCATCGGCGATATCGGCGAACTGGTGGTGCACATGATGACCGGGCCCGGATACGACGACCGCGGCGTGATCGGCTTGGGAGAGCCGCCGACCATCTCGCCCGGTGCGGCGATTTCCAACGCCGTGGCCAACGCCATCGGCGTCCGCGTACCCGAGTTGCCGCTGACGGCCGACCGCGTCCTTGCGGCGCTCGAGAAAGGAGGGGCGGCGTAATGCGAGCCTTCGAATACGCGCATCCAAAAACTGTTGCGGAAGCGGTGGGGTTGCTGGGCCCGCAATGGGGCGAAACAGAAATCCTCGCCGGCGGCACCGACCTTCTCAGCCTGATGAAGAACGAGCTCGCAACGCCAAAGCGGCTGGTCAACATAAGGGGAATTACGGAGTTGCGAGGAATCCGCCAAACAAATTCCGGGTGGCGCATCGGCGCACTCACCACTCTGGAAGAATTGGCCGAAGATAAGAGACTGCATGCGGCCATTCGGCAAGCCGCTGCCGGAGTGACCAGCCCGCAGCTCCGTACCATGGGCACTATTGGCGGCGATTTGCTGCAAAGGCCGCGCTGCTGGTATTACCGCAACGGCTTCGGTCTTCTGGCACGCGACGCTTCCGGAAAACCGCTCGTACCGGACGGCGAGAATCGGTATCACGCGATCCTCGGCAACTCCGGCCCGGCATATTTCGTTCATCCGTCGAGTCTGGCTCCGGCGCTGATTGCCCTCGGCGCTTCCGTGCGCCTGGCTGGCCCGAAGGGCGAGCGCACAGTGGCACTCGCTGAATTCTTTGCCGTTCCCAAGGCCGAGCAGGATAGAGAAACGGTACTCCAGCCCAACGAAATCCTCACGGAAATCGAGATTGCTCTGCCTGAATTGACACACAGCAGCGCCACCTATGAAGTCCGCCAAAGAGAGGCGATGGACTGGCCGCTTGCAACGGCGTCCGTCGCCGTTGGAATGGCCGGGGGAAAAGTTGGCCACGCTTCGATCGTGCTGGGGCACGTCGCGCCGGTTCCGTGGCAAGCCAAGGAAGCGTCGGAGTGGCTGGCGGGGAAGCCTCTGAATGAAGAAACCGCTGCGAAAGCCGGCGAAGCCGCGGTTCGCGGAGCAAAGCCTCTCAGCCAGAACGCTTACAAAGTGCAGCTTGCGAAAGTTGCCGTGAAGCGCGCGCTGCTCGCTGCTGCCGGGAAGGGAGCCTGAACATGCCGAGCTTGAATCAACTGATTGCCCAGGGGGCCGTGTGTCACTGTCTGCGCGCGAAGACCATGTTTTATGAGCCCATGGTTTCGAACGCCATGCTCGAAATCCACGACGAACACGATGCTTCCTCCCAGCCTTCCGGGCCCTTCTGGTGCGTCTTGACACAAACGATACACGGTCCGGACGGAGGGCTGGTCGAAGTCGACAGGTGCCGGCCGGGCCGAACCTGCTGTCAAACCGCCTGACTTTTACAAGCCGCGCAACAATCCCCTGGGCCCGGTGTTCCGTAATGGAATTGCGGGCTTGGCGCACCTGCGCTACCGTACAGGTAGCGATTAGGCGGCTTTGGTACGAAATAGCTATTCGCCCGCACAGCCCCTGCCAGTACGCTCGTAACGTTGCGCGCCCACGTGTCGGATTTTGGCCGGAACGATACGATACGAGCGGCAACCAAGGAAGGCGTCCCTGGATACCCCGTCTTCTCGAGGGGAATTTTTCCAGGCACTGGTGGACATGACAGCCTTGTTGATGGACCCGCCCCAAGCGAGCTTCCGAGCAGGAGTCGGCCTCGTGATATTGGGGCGCCAGCGCGGCAACCACGAATCATGGAAGAAGGCGGTAGGGAGCCGCCCCGTCGAGGCGCGGCTCGCCGTATTGGACAACGACAGGACCCGCTGGGATACCTTCGGCGTCAGTTTTTTGGGCCAGTGCGTTTTGGTGGCGATTCTTGTTGCGCTGCCCCTCTTTATTCCGGAGAAACTCAATCCCCTGATGCATTACGAAGTGATTGCGATTGGAGCGCCTCTGACCGAGATTCCGCTGCCGCCCAAACCGCCGAAGATGCAGCCGAAAATAAGGCCGGTGCTCGCGGAAGTGGAAGAACCTCCGGTCCAGCCCAAGGCCGTCAAGCTCTTTGCGCCCCGGGCGGCTTTTCCCACACCGCCGAAACCCAAGCCGGTGGATCTCAAGACGCCGGAATTGAAACCGGTGGACTTTGAAGCCGCCAAGCTCGCCGTCAAAGCCGATCAACCTGTGCGGCCGCGCGATCCGGTCAGCGTCGGAAACTTGCCGACGACCGGCAGCGCCGCGCCCGCCACGATAAATGCGCCGGTGGCAAAAGTGCAAACGGGAGGCTTCGGCGACCCCAACGGTATTCCCGGACCCGGCAATCCGAACAAGCGGGCCAATGTCAATCAAAAGGGTTCTCTTGCGCTGCCCTCCGGCCCGGGCTATGGCAATGGCACGGGCGGAGCCCACGGAATCAAAGGCACCGTAGCTAGTGCCGGATTCGGCAACGGCACTGCAATTCCGCCGAGCGGCGGAGCGCCGAGACAAGGTAATGTAAAGCAGGGGGGCTTTTTGGATGCGTCCGCGCCGGTCGCGGAAGCGCCCAAGAAAAAATCCGTTTCCGGAGAAAGCGCCTCGACCCCGGTGAACATCCTTGAGAAACCGCGTCCGGAATACAGCCCGGAGGCTCGCCAGGCGAAGATCGAAGGGGACGTCGTGGTCGAAGTGGTGTTCCTGGCTTCCGGCCAGGTGCAGGTAAACCGCGTGGTCAGCGGTCTGGGCCACGGCCTGGACCAAGCCGCGCTTCGAGCCGCTCAACAAATTAAATTCAAACCGGCTCGCAACGACGGCCAACTGGTTGATTTCCCGGCACGGGTGCGGATTGAATTCCGCCTGGCCTACTAAGTTTGGAGGAGTCATGCGCAAGTTGAAGACGGCGGGCCTGTTTCTGCTGCTCGTGCTGGGAGCGATGCCGCTCGTCGCCGACGACCAGAAGCCCACCACCATGGACCAGGTGATTGACCGCATCCTTCTCAAGGAGCAACAGCAAAACGGAAGAATTCGGGAATACGCTCCCCTGATCGAAACCTACATCCAGGATTTGAAGCCGGATTCAGCCTTGGGCACCGTGCCCAACGGCGATAAATATTTCCTGGGGCGCGCGGATCTGGCGAAGGGCGTGGAACTGGTCTCGCTCACCGAAACGAGCGGAAAGGGCAAAAAGATCTTTTCCACGATTGGAAATTTCTTTTCCTTCGCGATGCAGTACCTGCCCGACGGTTTCCTGCAGATGATTTACATTGACAACAACGGCTTCGACAGGCAGCACTACAAATTCGATTACGTGCGCCGCGAATTTCTGGGGGAAGTGCGCTGCCTGGTATTCGACGTGACGCCGCTGAAGGACTCGGGCAAGGGGCGTTTCCTGGGGCGCATCTGGGTGGAGGACCAGGATTACAACATCGTCCGGTTCAACGGCGGCTACACCGGCGGGGGACACCAGAGTTACTACTTCCATTTCGATAGCTGGCGGATAAACGTGCAGCCCGGCCTGTGGCTGCCGTCCTTTGTGTACAGCGAGGAATCCAACCTGCGCTACGCGCTGAACAAGCGCCTGCAGTTCAAGGCGCAGACGCGCCTTTGGGGTTACAACCTGGGCCGCGCCGGACAGGAGCAGGAGCTTGGCAAGATCCTGATCGAATCGCCCGCCATCAACGATGAAACCAAGTCCGCCAACGACCTGGCGCCGGTTCAGGCGCAGCGCGCCTGGGACCGCCAGGCCGAAGGCAACGTCGCGGATCGCCTCGAGCGCATCGGCCTGCTGGCGCCCCGCGGCGATGTGGACAAAGTGCTCGAAACCGTGGTGAACAATCTGGAAGTCACCAACAACCTCGACATTGAGCCAGAAGTCCGCTGCCGCGTGCTGCTGACTTCGACGCTCGAGTCCTTCACGCTGGGCCACACCATCGTCCTGAGCCGCGGCTTGATCGACGTTCTGCCCGATGAGGCCAGTCTGGCGACCATCATCGCCCACGAACTGGGCCACGTGGTTCTGGGGCATCGCATGGATTCGCAGTACGCTTTCTTCGACCGGTTGCTGGTGGACGACAAGAACACATTCCGCCATTTCCTGTTTTCGCGCGACGCCAGCGAAGAAACGGCGGCGAGCGCGAAAGCCATTGAGCTGCTGAACAAGTCGCCTTACAAAGATCAGCTGGGGACATCGGCGCTGTTCCTGCAGGCCATCGAGCAGCGCCACAAGGAAATCCCCAACCTGATCAGCCCGCATCTGGGCGACCGCATTCCTGCCAATTCCATCCTGCCGAGCGTTTCCGCGGCCCCGGCCGATGCCAAGAACCCCAACCAGATTGTGGCCCTCCCGATCGGCGGGCGCATCAAGCTCGACCCGTGGAACGACCAACTGGAGATGATCAAGAGCAAGCCGGTAGGAACAGTGGCGGAGCGCGAGAAGATGCCCTTCGAAATCACGCCCTTCATGCCTTACCTGGTGCGCTACGGCAGTGACAAGACTCCACCCCCCATCGCGGCCGACACGAAGCCCGACGAGACAAAAAAGCCCGAGTAAACTGCGGCGAACAAATTTTGGCCCGGTGGAGGAGTATCCACCGGGCTTTTCCATTTCCCAAAAGCGCGGTGCGATTTCGAATTTTGCAGTGGCGAGGCCTGGTCCGGCGCGTTGCGCCCCTCGGTTTTATGGCGTGCTTGCGTGCAAAGAAGGTGCTCGCTTACACTGGCGCGGAATTCATTTTTGGAGAGAGACTGATGACAAAAGGGTTTCGCTTAGTATCGTCTGCGCTCGTCGCGGCGGGATTCCTCTGGGCCGGTTCATTCTTGGGCGCCTGGCAGGCTCACCGCGCCGTGGCGCAGAACAGGTTTGGACAGCCGAAGACCGTGATTCACGTCGTCTTGTATAAATGGAAGGACGGAGTATCCGATGCTGACAAGCAGAAAGCCATCGCGGGAATTAAGGAAATGGCCGCCAAGATTCCCGGGGTCAAGAATGTGTGGCT
>DASWCG010000359.1:0-3840 GCA_036390175.1 Candidatus Acidiferrales bacterium
TAGGCCTCGACCGTGGTCGGCCAGGAGGTGAGCCAGCCGACGCCGGTGCCGGCGCGCTGCTCCCCGCACATGAGCAGATGGTCGACCTCGGCCTCCTCCATGACGCGCGCCAGCGCCGAGCGGCGCCGCGCCATCTCGGCGTCGGAGAAGCGCGGATACTCCGCCGCGTGGATCGCGGCGAGTCTTGAATCAAGATTCAGCGGACCGGGCATTGCGGGAGCGCGGGCGGGGTTCTTCTTCCAGGAACCTGGGCGGCGCAAGTGTAACCCGGACGGACTGCAAGCGGTTCCGGAAGGGCGTCTTGCCGCCTGCGGGATGCGCCTGTCGGGCAGCGGCGACAGTGCACACGGGCGCTTGCGAAATTCGTTTCATTCCGAGAAACTAATCGCAGTCGTCCTGTGTCAGAGGTGGATATTCTCAAGGAGGAACGAATCATGAAACGGAACAGAAAAGGACACGGCGCCTATTCCGTCGTGACTGCGGGCGCGCTGGTGCTCGGCTTGACCGCGTGCGATCAAATCCAGTCGCTGTGGAAGAGCGACGAGAAAACCAATCCTGTCGCCGGTTCGGTAGCTCAGCCCAAACCCGCCGAGGGAACGATCCAAGTGGCGAGAGCCGTCGACCTCCCGAAATCCATCGAGGCGCCCAAGCCTCCCGTCGACGAGAACAAGCTGCTCGCGAACAAGATCAAAGCCGCGCTCGGCGCCGACCCGGCCCTGAAAGTCCTCGCGATCGACGCTAGCGTGTCGGACGGCGCGGTGACCCTCTACGGGACCGCGAACAACCGGGCGCTGCGGGAAAAAGCCGCGAAGGTCGTGTCGGGCGTTCCGGGAGTGAAGTCGGTCAAGAATGAGCTGGTGATTGTTGCGGGGTCGTGATGCGGTAGGTTGTGGGGTGGTGTCAGTCCTGTGCGTTGTGGAGACACGGGGACATTGATCAAAGGTTCGTCGATTTCGTAGACGAAGGTGACATCTCGGGCTCCTTGCGTCGAGTTGGCTCCAACTCGCAACTCATTTGGGGCTAGCGACGAGACGGGTCTCGGTTGGGTCAAACGCGGTTCATTCCGCTAATTCTTCAGGCGCTTAGAGACTCGACCGCAACCTTCCCACCTCAGCGAGTTTGTGTCTTCTTGTAGATAACCGTCTACAATTGTCGTGTTTACCCGGACATCACTTGTCGGGCTTCCCTGACAGCAATTCCTAGTATCTCCTGATTAGATTCCCCTTCGGGCGCGACGCAAAGTCGACCCGCGCCTCGTACCTCGTGCGAGACGGAAACGCGGCCGGCCACGACGTCATCACGAAGGATGCGATCGCGCGCCCAGTCACGGCTTTTGACGCCGTGGTATTGGGGGAGATCGTGACTGCTGAATTGTCGCAATCGTCTAGCAAGCTTCCCTTCCGAGCTCCAGAGACGTTCTTTGGGCGCATCGTCGCCGTGAGAGGAGGTCATCCGCCTTTTCAAATTAATTACTGAAGACCTGTCTTGAATGCAAACAAGGTCGCGGCAATGGATCGAAGCAAATCTTTCGCTTCGGCCCGCGTGCCGCGTGTTTCATAAACTTAAGCAGAGGAAACAATGAAAACGAAATTGACGAACCGACCCGTTGAACAGGTGATCGCCGCGATAGAGGCCCTTGATCTCGATCCGATCAAGCTCAAGCTGATGGATTCCGAGGAAGGCCAAGGCTGGTCGCGCGAGTATGCTGACCGCATGGAACTAGCGTACAAGCGTTTCCTGACCTTGTTGGTAACTCACCCCGAGGTAACTCTCGCCCCATGCAAGGACGTCGACAAATTTTGGCACGGGCATATCTTGGATACGCTCAAGTACGCTGACGACTGCGACACAGTGTTCGGCCGTTTCCTGCACCACTTCCCCTACTTCGGAATGCGGGGCGCTGAAGACGCTGCGAATCTGGCGAAGGCGGCGGCGAACACGCGTCGCCTGTATCGACGGGAATTCGGGACTACGCAAACAGGAGCAGTATGTAACGAGGCAATCCGGGCAGAAAGCGCAGCGCTATGCAGCGCGGCAGTCCGAACGGAAGACGTAGCGTTGTGTAGTGCGGCAATCCGGGCAGAAAACGCAGCGCTATGCAGCGCGGCGGTCCGAACGGAAGACATAGCGTTGTGTAGTGCGGCAATCCGGGAAAGGAATGGAGTGACGTCTTCTGCTTATATGAAGACTTGGCGCAAGCCATTTAGCGCTCACTTGATGCTATAAGTGTCTTCCTAGCTGGAGATCGCTTAGGGGCCGGAGCGATCCGGCCTTCTCTGCTTTTATCCTCAGCGAGAATGGCCAGAATCAAAACGAAATCAAATCCCACTATTGGCGCATAATTGGCCGATTCTTTGGCGCAAGGGAAACTATCGACCTAAAGGTGTAGCGACCTAGGCACACGTAAGATGAAGCTGAAGACGATGACCGCTGCCATGGACAGGACGAGTAGGCCGGCTATCTATTCGACCGCGCTTCCCTTGTTGGTATTAGTTATAGGGATTCCGGCTTCTCTTTTTCTGTTTACCCTTATCCAGGATTCGGTTGAGAATATCGCACGGCTGCGGTTTGAGCGCGAGGCAAAAGATGCGAATATCATCATTGAGGGTCGCCTGCGTTCGTACAACGATGTCTTGTATGCGCTGCGGGCGCTCTTCGCCAGCGAAAAGCCCGTCGACCGCCTTCGGTTTCACCGCTTCGTTGAATCTCTTGACCTGAAGGGCCGCTATCCCGGCTTCGACGCGCTGAACTACGCTGCCTACGTTCCCGCCAGGGACAAGAGGCGCTTCGAAGAAGCGGTACGTCGTGACACCAGCCTTGATCCACGAGGTTATCCCCAATTTGCTATTAAACCTCCTGGAAAGCGTTCTGAGTATTACGTGATCGTATACCTCGAGCCGATGGCCGGCTACGAGTTTTCGTTCGGCCTTGACCTAGCGAAAAGCCTAGCAGCCGTGGACCCGGAAAAGGTAGCCGCGACTATTCGTTCTCAGAGGGATAGCGGAAAATTAATCGCCTCCGGTCAGCCGCTCCGGATAAGGAGTCAAAAAAAGTCCGTCTCGAAGGAGTCCGTGTTTTTGGCGATGCGCCTGGCGGTGTACAGAAATGGGATGCCCATTGACACAATAGAACAGCGACGGGCTGCCTTTCTCGGCTCAGTCGGCTCCGGTTTCAATGTTGAAAGCTTGATGAGAGCCGCCTTAAACGAAGAAATGCCGCGGTACATGCGCATCACATTGTACGACGCCGGGTTTGCCGAACAACGCGATCTCCATTCCTCGGACGCGAGGCAGCTGCTGTTTGACAGCGACCAGCTGACTAAGAGCTCTCCTTCACATTCGACACGTGCTTCTGATTCCACATTCGTTCACGTGCTGTCGATTGAAATTGCCAGCCGAGTCTGGGAAGTCGAATATAGCGCCCGAAAGGACGTTGTCATCAGTCGTCTCGATAGAGCTTGGCCATTTGGCGTGTTGGCCGGCGGTTTGCTCTCGAGCCTGCTCCTTTTCGGAGTGCTTCATTCCTTGTCTTCGTCCCGCAGCCGCGCGCTCAAGCTCGCCGCCCAGATGACGAAAGACCTCCGCGAAACCGAAGAACGCTTCCGCCTGATCGCCGAGAACGCCTCGGACCTGATTGTCCTGATCGATCCGCAGGGCCGGCGGGTTTACGTCAACCCCGCCTACGGCCGCTTGTTCGGGGACTACAAGGGGCTCGTCGGCACCGATGCGTTTCAGGAAATGCATCCCGAGGACAAGGAACAGGCCAGGAAGGCGTTCTTTGACACCGTCCAGGACGGCCAAAACCGGCACGTGGAGTTTCGGTTTCTCCTCCCGAGCGGAG
>DASWCG010000360.1:0-7770 GCA_036390175.1 Candidatus Acidiferrales bacterium
GGGACTGCGCGAACCGCCCACCGAAGGGCAGGCGCTGGTTTCGCTGGGCCTCAACCCCGGTGAAATTTTCCGGCAGGAGGGCCTGGACGCGGCGCTCGAGCGCCTCCGCGAAACGCTCCGCGAAGATGGCCTCTACCAGGCCAACGTCTCCTCCGAGTTGCGGCCGGCTCCGGACACGCGCCAGATGGACATTCTTGTCGCGCTGACACCCGGCCCTCGCGCGCGGTTTGGCAAGATCACGCTTCACAACCACACGGAGTTCCAGGATGTGGATCTGGTGGACCGCCTCAAGCTGAAGCCGGGCCGCGAACTGACCTCGGCGCGGCTCAAAGCCGCCGACCGCCGCATCCGCGATTTTCTGGCGAAGAAAGAGCACCTCAGCGGGCGCGTAACCATTCATCGCGGCGAATACGATGCTGCCGCAAACCGCTTGCCTCTCGAGATAGATGTCTCCGCCGGACCGAAAGTCCGCGTCCAGGTGGAGCGCGCCAAAATTTCCACGAAGCAGCTTCGCAAGCTGCTGCCCATCTATTCCGAAGGCGCGGTGGATGATGATCTGCTCCAGGAAGGCCGTCGCACCATTCGCGACCATCTCGAAGGCGAAGGCTACTTCGACGCCCAGGTCAGCTACACCAAGTCGGAAAAAGCCGGAGAGGAGACCCCGCGGGGCCTCACACCCTCTTTCATGATCATCACGTATCGGGTGGACCGTGGCGTGCGCCACCGCCTTGTGGGCGTCGAATTCGCGGGCAATCACTATTTCAGTGACGAGCTTCTGCGCAGCCGCCTCACCGTGCAGCAAAACGAGTTTGCCGCTCGCGGCCGCTTCAGCCGCAGCATGCTGCAAAACGACGCCGCTTCCACTCACGATCTCTACGTCAACAACGGTTTCCGCGACGTGGTGGTCAAGGACGAGGTCACCGACGATTACAAAGGAAAAGGGGGCGCGGTCTTCGTGCGTTTTCACGTGGACGAGGGGCCGCAATCCCGCGTCGCGGCGCTGCGCCTGGAAGGCAACCACGCCCTCAGCAACGAAACCCTTCTCGGCGTCATCGGCTCGACGCCCGGCCAGCCCTTTTCCGAGTTCGATCTGGCCAGCGACCGCGACAACATCCTGGCCCTGTATTACAACGAAGGTTTTCCGGAGGCGCGCTTCTCCACCTCCGTGGAGGGTTCCGCGCCGCCCGAGCCGGCTTCCGCGGCGAACGCTGCGCCCCCGGACGGCGTACCCCCGCGCGATCATTCCGGCGAAGCGAAAGCTTCTTCTCCTGCGGCGGAGGCGCCGCAAGCCGGTCCGGCCGTGCGCCTCACCTATCACATCTTGGAAGGGCCCCGCATCACCGTCCGCCGCGTGCTTATCGGAGGCTACCAGCACACGCGCCTCGGCGTGATCCGCCGCGAAGTCATGGTCGAGCCCCGCGAGCCGCTGCGGCAAGGCGATGTTGTCGAAACGCAGCGGCGTCTCTACAATCTCGGCATTTTCAGCCGCGTTTCGATCGCCCCGCAAAATCCCAACGGCGCCGACACCGATAAGACCATCCTCGTCCTCGTGGACGAAGCCAAGCGCTATACCCTCGCCTACGGCGGCGGCATCGAAGTGCAGCGTCTGGCCAGTACCACAAATCCTGCCGGCAGCGCCTTTCAGGCCAGCCCGCGCGGCATTTTCGAAATCGGCAAAAACAATTTGACGGGCCGCGCCGACGCTCTCTCGCTCAAGCTCCGCGCCAGCACCCTGCAATACCGCGGGCTGCTGAGCTACACGGCTCCCAACTATTTCGGCAAGCGAAACCTCAGCCTGCAGCTCACCGCCTTTGCCGACAAGACCCGCGACATCAACACCTTCACTTCCACGCGCTACGAAGGTTCCATGCAGCTCGCCCAGCGCCTGACGCCGTTCTCCTCGTTTCTCTATCGCTACTCGTTCCGCAAGGTGCTGGTCGCCTCGCTGAATATCACCCCGCAGGAGATCCCGCTGTTCAGCCAGCCCACGCTGGTCTCGGAATTCGGCATTACCTGGTTCCGCGACCATCGCAATAATCCCGCCGATGCCGACCGCGGGAACTTCAATAACGTGGACCTGAGCGCGGCCTCCTCGACCATCGGTTCGAGCGCCAGCTTTGTCCGCCTGTTTTATCAGAACTCTTCCTTCCATCCCATTCGGCGGCGCTTTACGATTGCGCGCTCGGTGCGCTTCGGCGTTCTTCAGCCCTTTCAGGACACCGTTTCCCTCCAGTTTCCGCAGCCCACCACCCTGCCGTTGCCCACCGTGATTCCTCTGCCGGAGCGCTTCTTCGCCGGCGGAGGCACCACGCTCCGCAGTTTCGCGCTCAATCAAGCCGGCCCGCGCGACCCGGTCACCGGTTTCCCGGTCGGCGGTCAGGCGTTGCTGGTCTTCAATCAGGAGCTTCGGTTCCCGATGCGTCTTCCGTTCATCGGGACGCGCCTGAGCGGCGCCCTGTTTTATGATGCGGGCAACGTTTTCAGCCGCGTGGACCGCATCACGCTGCTGTGGGCCCCTCCCAAGCCGGTCTTCAACCCCGCAAATCTGCAGGCTTGCCTGCTCAATTGCACCAACGAGCTGAATTATTTTTCGCATACCGCCGGGATTGGCTTCCGCTACGCCACGCCCATCGGCCCGGTGCGCATTGACCTCGGTTATCAGCTCAACCCGGCCACCTTTGTCATCCCCTGCACGAACAAGGCGCCGAACTGCCAGCAGAGCGCTACGCTTCCTCGCTTCCAGATATTCTTCAACCTGGGGTCCATTTTCTGATGCCGCGCTTGCTGCAACTCGCTGGCCTGTTCGCCGCGCTGACCTCGCCGGTGGTTTCCGCTGCGGTGCAGGTGGTGGACCGCATCGTTGCTCATGTCGAAGACGACGTCCTCTTTCAGAGTGAATTGCGCGAACTGGGCCAGTTTCAGCAATTGGCCGGGGGACAATCCGAAACCGACGCCCAGCTTTTGGACCGCCTCGTGGACCAATGGATTGTCAAGACCGAGGCCGACGCGGCGCGCTTCCCGCCGCCCAGCGATGCGGATGTGGACCGCCAGGTCGAGCATTTGCGGCAGCAACTCGCCTCGTCTGGCGCGCTGGAAAGCCGCTTGCAGGAAACCGGTCTTACGCTGCCGCAGCTCCGGCGGATCGTCGCGCGGCAGCTTTATCTGGCGCGCTACCTCGATTACAAATTCCGCCCCGCCGTGCAGGTCGCTCCGGCTGCGATTGAGAAGTATTATCGGGAGACCCTGCTGCCGCAACTCGCGGCGCGCGGCGAAGCTGCTCCTCCGCTCGATACTGTTGAGGAGCAGATCCGTGAAGTCCTCGTCGAGCGCGGCATCAATGAGCTTGCCGATCGCTGGCTTGCGGACAGCCGCGCGCACCTGCACATCGAACGGAACCTCAAATGATGCCGCCGCCGAAAAAATCGCGCTGGCGCCGTCTGCGCCACGCTCTCTTTGTGATGCTCGGCATCGCGTTGCTCGCTGCCGCCGCCGGAATGATTTTTATTTGGACCGGCGCGGCCGACCGCGTCGCGCGCCGCGCCATTGTCCATCGCCTCGAAGCCATGACCGGGGGAACCGTCGAGCTGCAGCGCTTCCATTTCGACTGGTGGCATTTCCGCGCCGACCTCTGGGGACTGGTCATTCACGGCCGCGAGCCTTCCGGCACGCCGCCGTTTTTTCAGGCCAGGCAACTGCACCTCGACATTCACGTGGATTCCTTCTTGCGCAAAAAGATCTCTCTGGAAGAAGTCGCCCTGTCGGGCGTCGAGGTCCGCGTGCGTGTTGATGCCAATGGTTCGAGCAATCTGCCTTCGCCCGCGCGGGCTTCTTCGACGAACCGGCCGCTGCGCGAGCGCCTCTTTGCGCTGGCCATCCGCAGGGTGCGCCTCGAAGACGGCGTCATCCTCTTCAATGACGCAAAACTCCCCCTGGCGGCCCAGGGCGGTCAATTTTCCGTCTCGCTCGACGCGGGAACGGCCGATGGCCGGCCGATTTTTACCGGCCAGTTGACCTGGCAGCAGATGATTTTTGTCGCGCGCCGTTACCTTCCGTTTCCTTCCGACCTTTCCGTGAAATTCACTCTCGAACAAGACGCCTTCACTATCGAACAGCTCCATTGGCGCCTGCCGCATTCCGAGGTGGATGCCCGTGCTTCGCTCGCGAGCTTTTCCCGCCCCTCCTGGACCTTCCGGTATCGCGGCCGCCTGGACTTCACCGACATTCGCGAAATCCTGCGCAAGCCGCGGACCCCGCAGGGCCGCGCGGATTTCTCCGGCGAAGGCACTTTCGCCGCGGGCCGCCTGAATGCCACGGGGCATTACACCGCGCAGGACATTGCTCTCCCTTACGTTTGGTTCCACGCCGGGGGATTCTCCAGCACCGGCGACTACCGCACGGATAATCACGGCGCGGAAGTTCCCGACTTTCACGCGCAGGCGCTCGGCGGCGCGGCCGAGGGCCGTGTGACCGTGGCTTTTCCCGGCTTGCAGTTCCGCGCGGAAACCCAGACTCAGTCTGTGAGCCTCGCGGAGGTTCTCGCCGCCGTTGACCACCGCAATTTTCCCCTGCGCAGGCTCCATTGGAACGCTGCCGTCAGCAGCAAAGAGGTCACCACCTGGAGCGCGGATTTCAAGCACGTCGAATCGGCGGGAATGGCGGAGTGGTTGCCCGCGCCGCAGCTCGCCCCCGGCGAGGTCCCGGTCACGGGGCGTTTTGCCTATCATTTCGTGGAAGACAAACGCCAGGTCCTCGTCAATTCCGCAGAAATCAATACGCCCGGCTCGCACATCGTGGCCAGCGGTCCTCTGGGCATGAAAGATTCTGCGCTCGAAGCAACCGCAGAATTTCGCGACCTCGCCCCCTGGAACGATTTCCTCGCCGCGATTCGCGGCTACGCCCCCGGCGCGGTCCCGGCCTCCGAGCAGGTCGCCGGCAACGTCACCTGGCGCGGGCGCGTCCTCGGTCCGCTCGTCGCTCCGACCTTCGTCGGCCACGCCAGGGGCCAGGGCGCGCGCTACGGCGATCTGGGCTGGGATTCGCTCGAGGGCGACGTCACCTATTCGCGGTCTCAATTGTGGGTCGCCCGCGGGCGCGTCACGCGTGGACGCACTTCCGCCGACGTGGATCTCACCGTCGGGCTCGACCATTGGAGCTTTGCGCCGCGCAGTTTGTGGACCCTGGAAGCCAGCCTGGTGCGCGCGCCCACCGATGATCTTCAAGAGTTGTTCCACACCTCTTATCCCGGGCATGGTCTGCTCACCGGCCAGTTTCACGGGCGCGGCACGCGCGATGAACCGGAATTCACCGGCCTGTTTGACGTTGCCGAGGGCGACGCCTGGGGCGTGCGCTTCGACCGCTTCCGCGGTCAGATCGTCCTGCGCCGCGAAGAAGTGAACTTTCATAACGCCGAACTCCGCGCCTTCGCCCCGCGCAACGGAGCTGCGCACAGCGCCGGAATCATCACCGGCAACCTGCGCTACCGCCCGGCCGGGCAGGAGGTCTCCTTCGATTTGACCGGGGCCGGCATCCCTCTCGAAGGTGTCGAGAGCATTCAGACGGCCCGCCTGCCGTTCGGCGGCGAGTTGGATTTTCAGATCAGCGGCCAGGGCCCTCTGCTGGCCCCCACGGTCAACGGCAGCCTTCGATTAATCAATTTGCGCGTCGGCAAGGATGTGCTGGGAAGCTTCGAAGCCAGGCTCAATTCCGATGGCAGCCGCATTACCGCCGATCTCGGCTCCGCCATGTCCGCCGGAAAGCTCGCGGGCAAAGTCACGCTGGGCTTGGCGGGCGATTATCCGCTGTCCGGCGATATCACTGTCGAAAAACTCGACCTCGACGCGTTCATCCAGGCGGCGCTTCACCTCCAGCCGCTCACCGGCCATGGCAGCGTGGACGGCCGTTTTCAAATCAGCGGCGCTCTCGCCCATCCCGAAACCATCGCCGTTGACGTCGGCCTTTCCCGCGTCTCTTTCGAGTATGAGCGCGTCCGGCTCGAAAACTCTTCGCCCATTCGTCTGCGCTACACCCGCGACGAACTCCGCGTCGAACAGGCCGCTCTTCGCGGACCCGACACCGATTTCCATCTCGCCGGTTCTGCCCACTTCACCGGCAGCCGCGCCGTGAAGCTCGACCTCGACGGCACGCTCAACCTGCGCCTGGCTTCGGGCTTTTTCCCCAGCCTGGATGCCGGCGGCCCGGCGGAGGTCAATGCTTCTTTCGGAGGCACGCTCGATCGTCCTCGCATCAACGGAAAAATTCACGTCGCGGACGCCTCGGCCCGCTACGGCGACTTCCCCGCGGGACTCACGCACCTCAGCGGCGACTTCGTTTTCGATTCCACGCGGATGCTTTTCGAGAAGGTCGCGGCGGAGTCCGGCGGCGGGCGCCTGGAATTTTCCGGCGCGCTGCAGTATGGCGAAGGAGCCCTGCATTACGACGTCACCGCGGTCACCACCCGCGTCCGTTTGCGCTATCCCGAAGGCATGAGCTGGCTGGTCGGAGGCTCGCTGCGCCTCTCGGGCACGCCGCAGGCGGGCTTGCTCTCCGGCCGCGTCACCATCGAGCGCGTCGTCCTCTCGCAGGGCTTCGATTTTGGCTCCGTGCTGATCGCCGCCAAAGAGGGCGGCCCGGCGCCGGTCACCCACTCGGCGTTCCTGCGTAACCTGCAGTTCGATATCGAAGCCGTCTCCAGCGCCAATGCCCGCATGGAATGGCCCGGCGCGCAATTCGAAGCCGAAGCCGACCTGCGCGCTCGCGGCACCTGGGAGCATCCCTCCATCCTCGGCCACATCCATCTGCTCTCCGGCGACATCACCTTCCGCGGCAACCGCTATCGCCTGACGCGCGGCGACATCAATTTCTCCAAACCCTTCCGGCTCGACCCCGAGGTCAATCTCGAAGCCCTCACCACCATCCGTCAGTACGAAGTCACCCTCACCTTCACCGGCTCGGCCAGCCACTTGACCCTGGCGTACCGCTCCGATCCGCCGTTGCCTACCAACGACATCATTACCTTGCTCGCTCTCGGCCGCACCGGCGAAGAAAGCGAGCTGCGCACCTCCACGGCGTCAGCCGGCCAGAGTGCCGGCGCCTCCGCGCTTCTTTCCGAAGCCATCTCCAGCCAGCTGGGCGGCCGCCTCGAGCGCCTCTTCGGCATCACGCGCCTGCGCGTGGACCCCTTCCTCGCCGGCACCACGGCCGAACAGAACTCCCCCGCGCGCGTCACCGTCGAGCAGCAGGTCACCCGCGATCTGACCATCACCTACACCACCAACGTCACCTCCACGCAGCAGCAAGTCATCCAGGTCGAGTACAACGTGGACCGCAACGTTTCCGTCATCGCCCTCCGCGACGAAAACGGCACCTTCGGCCTCGACATCAAAATCAAAAAACGCTTCAAGTGATGCGCGGCTTTTCAATCAAAGAGAGGGGTGTCATGGAGCCAGCCCTGCTTGCCCTGAAGGGCTCCATGAAGGGAGCGGAGCCGAGGGGAGCGGAAGGACACAACTCTGATCGAACGCGGGGGCTCAGTTTTTGTCTTGCGGAGGCTTTTCTGGCGGAAGAATATCCGGGTACTCGTTTTTTAGTTCCTCGATGGTATCGCTCGCGGCTTTCTTCCCGAGTTCGAATCCAACGGCCTGCGATTCCCGGGTGATTTGCGGCAGCGCTTTAATCGCCCGCTGCCCCAGGGGCGTCCCGTAGAATTTCAAAAGCCCTTGGATGTCTTCGTCGCTGAAATATTTGTCGTAGATGGGAACCACGCGGTCCACG
>DASWCG010000361.1:0-11234 GCA_036390175.1 Candidatus Acidiferrales bacterium
GAACAAATCGCTCGCGAACACTCCATCGCCGACCCCGATTTGAGCGAGGAGGAAGCCATCTCGCTCGCCGAGCAGCTCGCTGAAGCAAAACACGAAGAAGCCCAGAAAGAAGCCGAAGCGCAAGCTGCCGCCGCGGAAGGCGATCTCAACGGCGAAGACCACGAACACGCCGGCGAGCCGCATGCCGGGGCGGAAGCCGAAGAAGAAACCGTTGCAGAAGGCGAAGCGGAAGCCCTCGGGCCGGAGGAAGAAGCTTCGGAGGATCTCCAGCCCATCGAGGCGGGCGCCGAGCCGCTTGCCGCGCCTGGGCCCGCCCCGGACACTTTGCCCGGCGAGACGCGCTCCCCCGTATCGGCTTCGGAAGAATCCAATCTCCAGCCGACGCAGGCGCGCATTCAGGATGCGCCCCGTGCTCGATTCCAGCGGCCGATGCGCCGCGGTGGCCGGCGTCCCCCCGGGCGCCGCCCGCCTCATCGCCAAGGCGGCTACGGCCATCCCGCCCCGCGCCGCCCGCAGCTTATCTCCGAAATGCTCCGGGCGGGCGAGGAGATCATCGTCCAAATCGCCAAGGAACCCCTCGGCAAAAAAGGCGCGCGCATCACCAGCCACGTCGCGCTGCCCGGGCGCTTCCTGGTGTACATGCCCACCGTGGATCACATCGGCGTCTCGCGGAAGATCGCCTCTGCGGAAAACCGTTCGCGCCTGCGCCGCCTCGTCGGCGAATCCAAAGGGACGTTCCCCGGAGGATTCATCGTTCGAACCGCCGCCGCCAATGCCAGCGATGACGAAATCCGCACGGACGTCGAATTCCTCGGCCGCACCTGGGATGAGATTCGCGCCAAGTCCGAGCAGCGCCGCGCGCCTTCCCTGCTCCATCGCGACCTCAATCTGGTCGAACGCATTCTCCGCGACTACCTCAGCGACGACTACACCGCCATCTGGATTGACAACGAAGAGGAGTACAGCAAGGTCGTCGAATTCGTCGGACACTTCCAGCCCAAGATGGTCGGCCGCGTCAAGCTCTACACCAAAGACGCGCCCATCTTCGAGGAGTTCGGCATCCAGCAGGAGCTGGACAAGGCCCTGCGCCCGAAAGTGTGGCTCAAATCCGGCGGCTATATCGTCATCAACCACACCGAAGCGCTCGTGGCCATTGACGTCAACACCGGCAAATACGTCGGCAAAGGCTCCACGCGCCTCGAAGACACCATCGTCAAGACCAACCTCGAAGCCGTCAAGGAAATCGTCCGGCAAATCCGCTTGCGCGACCTCGGCGGCATCATCGTCTTGGATCTCATTGACATGGAGGAGCGGCGCAACCGCGAGAAAGTGATGGCCGCGCTCGACGCCGCTCTCGAAACCGACCGCGCCCCGTCGAAGGTGCTTTCCTTCAATGAATTCGGCCTGGTGTCCATCACCCGCAAGCGCACCAAGCAGGCCCTCGAGCGCGTCCTCTGCCAGCCCTGCCCGTATTGCACCGGCTCCGGCATGGTCAAGTCCGTGCCCACCATCTGCTACGAGATTCAGGCGGAAGCGCGCAAGATGGCCGCGGAACTCGATTCCCAGAGCGTCACCCTGCGCGTCAACCCGGAAATCGCCAAGGCCCTCAAGACCCGCGAGTCGTCGCTTGTCGAAGAGCTCGAACAGGCCACGCGCAAGAGCGTCATCATCCAGTCCGACCCGACTTTGCATTGGGAGCAGTACGACATTTATTAGGCGCGTGGGCCGTATCCGCGCTTAAAATCATAAGATACAACACACAAAGAACATTTGGCCTAAAAATGGCCTACGGGATATTGCTTCCGCGGACGAGTTACGGACCCTTATTTGCCGCTTCTTCAAGCGGCCCTTGCTTCTTTCCATAGGTAGTTCGACCATCGAGGGAAGCAGGGGCGCTGTGATCGCCTTATAGGTGTAGCTGCTTCCTAATTTTGTCGGCAGAGCCCATATCCGACAGCATTCCACTTAGCCCGAACGTGCGAAGCTTGTTTACGCTCCACCGGGAAGATGTGAGCAAAGCTACCAAGGCATCGGGGTCGGCCATAGCTGCTAGGGAGCCTTCCTTTTTTCTGGCAGCTTCCTTATACGCATACGCTTGGGACCCGGCCAAAAATCCAAGTATTTTCTTCACTTTGCTTCTCCTTCCTGCAGAACATAATAGACGGACAGAAAGCGAAAAAGCAATAGTGACCCGCTAGGACGCCCGTGGTAAACTAAGGTAGAAAGAATTAACAATGGTAAGCATCCGAGCCTTCTGCCCTGAGTGTAAAGAGACGGTTTCAGTGGCCTTTAGGATTGGCTCGCTGGAGAATCTGAAAAAGGGCAAAGGGGATGTTGTGCTCGCGCACGCAACAAACGACCCGCATGTGGGCGACCATACGTGGATACTGACCGACCCCGAAGCCAAAGCCCGGCTGAGATCGTACCTGGAATCACAGGCGTCGCTGACAACATGAGCGAAGAACTTTGCGAATGCGGGCACTCGAAATCATCCCACGATGACGGCTCCACAGAGATGCAAGTGGATGAAGCTCTGCTATCGCGGCCTCCACAAGGAAACATCTACACCGATGAACCACGCGGCAAGACGCGGTGCAAGGTGAAAGGGTGCATCTGCCTCACATGGCGGAGTGCCGGGCCGCGTATTTTACGGTAGCCTAGTCTGCTTGTTTGCGTTTAGTCAATGGCTGTACGATAGCCCAGTATCCCACCCGCCCGCACTTCCGCGATGATGGCCAATGGACAAAACCATGGCGAGCCCTAAACTGCCCAAGGCAGGCGCTCTTTGGCTATGAGCTTGTGCATCTTCTGTTCAAGTCCCGCCAATTCCAAGGAAGACCTGTTCCCACGTTGGATTCTTGCCCGTGTAAAAACGAGGGAAGTTTTATCGAGACGGATAGGGCATGGCGTGGCTAACTTAACCGAGGACCAAGAAGTGCGGATTCCCTGCGTATGCAATACATGCAACAACGGCTGGATGAGTAGAGTGGAAACCAAATGTAGGCCGATTATGGGTAACTTGCTCGAAGATATCTCGATAACCCTAGACCCGGATTATCAAAAGCTTCTAGCTGTATGGGCTTTGAAAGGCGCTATGATTATCGACGCCGAAGGGAACAAGCCACGTTTTTTCCGCAATGATGAATGCGAAAACTTCAGAAAGACCAGAGTAATTCCAAACGGAACTGGCATTTGGATAGGACGATTTACCGGGCGAAGTCTAAGCGCGATTAACGGCGGGGCTGGACTAAAGACGGAAGACGGTGTTTTGCTCGCCCAATTCCACGTATTTACGGTGGTGATAGGGCATCTGGCTATGCAGGTCTTGTCCCTTCACGAAGAACCCGACCAGACTAATCAGACGATTGAGCTCGCCCCTATTGACGGAAAGTGGGAGGAATTGCTAATTCAAATCTGGCCGAAGGTTACGAAGAAGGTCATTTGGCCCCCCTCTCTTTCACTCTCTAACTATGGACCTTTTCCTTACGGCAGCCTTGTATACCGATGGACACGCAAGGAAGGCCACAGCGCTCGTTCTAGGAGTGTGAAGCCTTAGGGCCGGAAACTGTAGCCCGTGTAGCCTATTTAGGGGCGAATTCCAGAATGGTTTTGCCCGTAAGATGTCTCGTGGCCTAAAAATGGCCTGCGGAATCGCCATTCCGTTATTTTTGTCGTTCTCTTAGTTCGTCTTTTTTGTAACTTATGTGTTTGGAATCTCTCCTTTTGTACGACATCTATTAGTGGGCGGGATCTCCCTACCGAGAGTAGCGTTGCTCTTTGAAAGGATCTCCGTAAATGTGATATCCGTTTTGCTCCCAGAAACCGGGCTGCTCTTCCGCGAGCAGTTCGAACCCGCGCACCCACTTGATGCTTTTCCATGCGTAGAGGTGCGGCACAACCAAGCGCACCGGGCCGCCGTGCTCGGCAGCCAGCGGCTCACCATCGTGCTCCAACGCAAAGAGCACGTTGGGGCGCGACAAGTCTGTGAGCGGAACATTGGTGGTGTAATTCTGCTCGTCGTGCAGCAGTGCAAATCGCGCCTCAGGCTTCGCCTCAACCAGCTTCATCACCTCCGTAAACAGCACGCCCTTCCAGCGGTTGTCGAAGCGGCTCCAGCGCGTCACGCAATGCATGTCCGCAATAACTTCCGTCTGCGGCAGGCGGCGGAACTCTTCCCACGAGAGCCGCAGCGGCTTTTCCACCAGCCCGGTGATCCGAAAATCCCATGTCGCTGGATCGAAGCGAGGCACTCCTCCATACTGCAGCACCGGCCACTTCAGCGTAAGGGATTGCCCCGGCGGCAATCGCCCTTCGCTTCTCCTCTGGCGTTCGAGCTGTCTCCGCTCGCTGTTTTCCCACATCTGGAATCCTGTTCTCTCTTGCGTTGCCACTAGCCGGCAAGCCCCGGCCGCTAGCCCAAGTCCACTTCCAACCCGCCAATCAGCCGCGCCGCAAAGTTATATAGAAGGGCTGAAAGTGCGCCCATAACTCCCCCCATCACACCGTAGAGAATGGGGAAGATCACGATCGCCATCGTTCCGAAAATCAAACCGGCTATGGCCGGAGCCGGGGCATTCTGGGAACGCATAAACCCCGCACCCACTAGGCTAAACAAGCTGATACACGCTCCGAGAATCAACCCCAGCAAACCGTACAGGACCAACCCTACCTTGAACGCCGACCCGGGACCAATGCGCTTCACAACGGCCATAATTCACCTCCGCGAGGAAATTGCTCCGCATGCTAACAGAGTGGGCGCGCAGAGACTTCCTTTTTCTTGTCTGCTCCCGCGATTCGCAGCTCGCCCCCTAAAATTCCTCTTGATTTATGGTTCCTTTTGAGTTATAATGTCCCTGAAAATTTATCCTGAGTCCTGCTGTTCGGGACTCAGCGCCTGCCAGGCACCTCGTAGTGCCGACTTGCCTCGCGATTGGGAGTTCAGACCAATGGCCAAGCCGCTTATTCTGAATCTCGACGCGCTACCTCTGCGTGCTCACCGTCGTCTCGGCCCGACAGGCCGAATGCTCGCCAAACTGGACGGAATGCGATCTAAGTTCTTTGGAATGACACACTTTCGCAAAAATGCATCCGCAAGTCCTTTCGTTTCACACACTTTCAAAACAAAGGACTTAAAACCCTTTCGTTTCACACACTTACAGAAAAAGGGGGGTGGGGGTCGTCTGCTTCATCAGGTTCCTTTGCCTCATCTACCCTCCTTTACCTCCCTCGGTCGCAAGCCGCGAGTCACGAATTTCGAGTTTCCTGTTTCGAATTTCGCCCGCTCGGCAAACGCCCATCTGCCCCATGCTATCATTGCTCGTCGGGCCGGGAAATCGCGTGAAAGTGAGCCCCTCATGACCGCACGCATCCTCGACGGCAACGCCATCCGCGACCAGATCTTCTCGGAGCTTTCCGCCGAGATTCGCCGGCTCGCCGCGCGCGGAATTCGCCCCGGATTGGCCGCGGTCCTGGCGGGAGACAATCCCGCCTCCAAACTCTACGTCAACAGCAAAATCGCGGCGTGCGCCAAGCTCGGCCTGGCCAGCTTTCTTCTGACTCCTCCCGCGACCATCACCACGGCGGAATTGCTGAGCCTCGTGCAGGAGCTGAATCGCCGCGACGATGTGGACGGCATCCTCGTGCAAGTGCCGCTGCCACCGCAGGTGGACTCGAAACGCATCCTGGATGCCGTGGACCCCGCCAAGGATGTGGACGGCTTTCATCCCTACAACGTCGGCCATTTGGTCGCTGGCCGGCCCACGCTCGTGCCCTGCACCCCCGCCGGAGTGATGGAAATCCTCCGGCGGAGCAACATCCCGCTCGAAGGCGCGAGCGCCGCCGTCCTGGGCCGCAGCGACATTGTAGGCAAGCCGATGGCGTTGCTGTTGATGCACGCAAACGCCACCGTGACGGTCTGCCATTCGAAAACGCGCGATTTGCCCGGCGTTGTCCGCCGCGCCGATCTTGTGGTCGCCGCGATGGGCCGCGCCGGAATGGTCACGCCGGACTATATTCGTCCCGGCGCGACGGTGATTGATGTGGGGCAGATCGTGATTACCGATCCGGCCGTGGCCGAGCGCCTGTTCGCAAACTTTCCCGAGCGCCTCGCAAAATTCCGCGAAAAAGGCTCCATTCTCGCCGGGGACGTTCATCCCGATGTAGCGAAGGTAGCCGGAGCGTACACGCCGGTTCCCGGCGGAGTGGGGCCGCTCACCATTGCCATGCTGATGAGCAACACGGTGAAGGCCGCGCGCCTGCGGCGTGGCGCGGATGCCGCCCGGGAATCAGGACGCCCGGCGGAGGCGTCCGCGGCGGCGGAGGCCGCGATAAAGCGCTGATGCTGCGCGTAGGATTGACCGGCGGAATCGGCTGCGGCAAGAGTGTGGTGGCAGCGATGTTGCGCGAACAAGGCTTTCTGGTGTTGGACGCCGACACGCTGGCGCACCAGTTGGTCGAGCCGGGGCAGCCGGCGTACGACGATGTTTTGCAGGAGTTCGGCAAAGGCGTTTGCGACGCGAGCGGAAAAATTGATCGCGCAAAACTCGCGGCCATCGTCTTCGCCGAACCCGCAAAGCTCGCGCGGCTGAACCAGATTGTTCATCCGCGCGTGGCGGAGGCGCAGGAGCGGCTGTTTACCGAATGGCAGCGAACGCATCCGCGCGGCGTCGCCGTGGTTGAGGCCGCCTTGCTCGTGGAAGCGGGCGCGCACAACCGGCTCGATCGCTTGGTGGTTGTGTGGTGCCGCCCAGAGCAACAAGTCGAGCGGCTGCGGGAGCGCGGGATGTCGGCGGAAGAGGCGCAGCGGCGCATCGCCTCGCAGATGCCGCTCGAGGAAAAAAGGCGCCTCGCGGAATTCCAGATAGACTGTTCGGGAACCATCGAGGACACCCGGCAGCAGGTGGAACGCCTGGTTGCTCAACTGCGGCAACTGGCCGCCTGATGATTCACTGAGGGAAATGTTATGACGCAACCGAAAATGGGAATAAGGGCCATCCGGCTGATCTTGCTGGGAATGATCGTCGGCTTCGCGGCCTATTGGGCGGGAGCGCGCTGGGGCGCGCACCAGGCCACAAAAGTGGAAGCGCTGCCCATCGCCGCGAAAGGCGAAGGCAACGCAAGCCTCACCGATGAGGAAAGCATCAACGTGCGCGTATACCGCGCGGCTTCGCCTGCTGTGGCGAATATTATTACGCGAGCCGTCGAATACGACTTCTTCATGGATGCGGTCCCGGTGGAAGGCGCGGGGTCGGGATTTGTGATTGATCCCGAGGGCTACGTCCTGACCAACTTCCACGTTGTCCAGGGAGCGCAGAGCATTGACGTGACCCTCGGCGACCGCAGCCGTTATCCGGCGAAGTACATCGGCGCAGACCAGCGCAACGACGTCGCGCTGATCAAGATTGATCCCAAGGGGCGCAAGCTCACGGCGCTGCCGCTCGGCGATTCTTCGGCGTTGCAGGTCGGCCAGCACGTTCTGGCCATCGGAAACCCCTTTGGTTTCCAGAGCACGCTGACCACGGGCGTGGTGAGCGCGCTGGGCCGCACCGTGCAAACCAGTCAGACCACGTTCATTGATGAAGCCATCCAGACCGATGCGGCCATCAACCGCGGCAATTCCGGCGGGCCGCTGATCAATTCGCGCGGAGAAGTGATCGGCATCAACTCCGCCATCTACACGCCGAGTGGAACCACCGCGGGCATCGGCTTCGCCATCCCCATCAACACCGCCAAGATGATCGCTCACGATTTGCGGACCGACGGCCGCGTGCACCAGGCGGTCCTCGGCGTGGAAACCCTGCCGCTGGCGCCGGGGCTGGCCGAGGCGCTCGATTTGCCGGTGCAAGAAGGCCTGCTCATTCAACGCACCGCGCGCGGCGGACCCGCGGACAAAGCCGGCTTGCGCGGAGGAGACCACGCCGCCCTGCTCGGGATGCGCAGAATCTTCATCGGAGGCGATGTGATCGTCGCGGTCGATGGCCAAAAAACTGCAAGCCAGCTCGACCTCAGCCTGGTGTTGAACCACAAGCGGCCCGGCAACACCGTTGCCGTAACGTTTTACCGCGGCGGACGCAAGATGGATGCGCAGGTCACGCTCGGCGAGCGCAGCGAATAATCCAAACGCAGTTGCCATTCACGGTTTGGGGCGGTTGGTGAACTCGGAAGAACCAAACCCGGCGCGATGGCGGCGGCGTTCTTCCTCCGGCATCGTGAACCAGGCATCGCCGATTTCGCGGAGGCGGTCCAACTCCCGCTGGAGTTCCGTGTTTTTCCGCTCGACCATTTCCCGGTCGGCGTCCGCGGGAACATAAATCGGCGGAGCAATCAGGATGACCGCGCGCGAAAACGGCAGGGGCAGCTGAAAATGATCCCAGGCTTTCTGAAATGTGCGGGCTCGTTGCAGCCCGACATAAAAGGCGATAACAGGACGTCCGGAGCTGCGCGCCAGCATGATGGGTCCGGGTTTGGCGACGAAGCGCGGACCGCGCGGCCCGTCCACCGTGAAGGCCACGTCGAGACCTTCCTGCAGACGCTGCTCCATCACCGCAAGGCCCCGCAAGCCGCCCCGAGTCGTGCTGCCTTGCGCCACGCCAAAGCCCATCCATTGGGCGACCTCGCCGGCCCATCGGCCGTCAAAGTTTGCGCTGTGCAGGACCACGAAGCCGTGGTTCCGGGCCCACCAGAGGATTCCGAAAATCGCGCGGTGCCAGAACGCCCAGATGCACTGCTGGTGCCGCGCATAAACCTGTTCTGCGTGGTGCCAGCCAAGAACCTCGTACCGCAGGGTCGGGCCGAGCGCGCGCACCACGCCGTACACGGCGCCGGCAATCAGCGGAATCTGCATCCGCCGCCAAAGCGACATCTGCGGCGGCCGCGTATCGAAATGGACGCCGGGCTCGCGCGGTTCGCTTTCGGCCGGGGATTCTCCGGCATCTTTCATAAGCGTATAGTATAGGCGAAGCGCCGCATCCGCGAAGCGCCGCTCACTATGCCCGGATCTTCACACTCGTTTCTCTGGCGAAGGAAGACTCCGCAGGGGTTTCTCTTCTCTGCCGGCATCCTTTCGGCATTGCTGTTCGCCTCTGCATCGCGCTCCGACCAGCCCGCCGCGGAAGTCGTCGGCGCCATCGAGGGCGCGGACATTACCATCAAAGGGCCAATCAGCGTGGAGATCGCCGGCGGATTGAGCCGCATGGTGGTCTCCAGCGGCAGCGAGGTCACCGTGAAATCCGGGCAGGCGCGGATTGATCTGGCCGAAGGTGGAGAAATCGGCATCTGCGGTCCCGCCCATGTGTCGCTGCTGAAATCCCCCGGCGCGCTCACGGTTGCGCTCGACTATGGCTCGCTACACGCGCGGATAGGTTTCCACCCCGCTCTGACCATCTATACGCCACTGATTGTTGCGCGTCCCGTGGAAATCGGCGGAGGACAAAGCGAGACGCTTGTCGGCCTGAAACCCGACGGCACAATGTGTGTTCGCGCCACGCAAGGGGCTGCGCGAATCGAGCAGCAATTGACCGGGCAAAGCTTGATCGTGCCGCCGGGCGGCGAAGCCAGCCTTGCCGAGGGCCTGCTTAAATCCCTGCCAGCGGGCGAAACGGGATGCGGTTGCGAGATCCTTGCCGCCAAGGCCGACCCGCCGGCGCTGACGGAGCGCAAGGAGGTCAGCGCGCTGGGCTCGGCGAAGGATGTTCGCCCAAACCTTCCCTCGCCGCGGCTTGTACACACGGGTGAAGAAGGCGACGGAAACGGAAAACTGCCCAGCCCGCCGGCAGTCGAAGAGCCTGTCTACAAAGTTTTTATGCCGCCGCTCTTGTTCGATGCGTCTTCGCCGGCGCCGCCTGCCGACCCGAGTCCGGAAACAATTCTTCTGGTGAGGACGGCGCGCGTTCGTTCAAGCGTCGTTTTTCGCGGGCACATCTCACCGGGGCGGGAAATGGCAACGCCGATATCTTTGAAAGCAGCGCCTCAGACGACGGCTGCTTCCCCTCCGCCTGCGCCGAAAACGCCTCAGCAAAAACCCTCCATGGCGGCAAAGATGAAAGCGTTCCTCCATCGCTTGTGGAATTAATCGCTGAGGGTTGCGGCAAGACGGATGCGAGACGGCCCGACGGAATTTCCGGCGGCGCTGTTCCCGCCTGGACGCTCACATTCCTTCGTAGTTGGGACCGCCGCCGCCTTCGGGAACGATCCACTTGATGATCTGGTAGGGATCGGCGATGTCGCAGGTCTTGCAGTGGACGCAGTTGGACGCGTTGATTTTCAGCCGCAGCTCGCCTTTCTCCGCGGCCATTTCGTACACCGCCGCGGGACAAAAGTATTGGCAGGGATTTCCGTATTCGGTGACGCATTGGGTGGAACAAACGTTCAAATCGGCGACGACGAGATGGCAGGGCTGGTCTTCCTCATGGCGCGTGCCGGAGTGATAGACATCGGTGAGGCGGTCGAAGGTCAGCTTGCCATCGCCCTTGAAGCGCTCTGGAGCGGGCGCGCCGTCGATTTTGTGATACGCCTTATAGCCGGGGTGCGAGCGCATCGGGTCAATCAGGCCGCGCCCGCCGGAAATCAATTGCAAGCCCGCGTGAAACATTCCACCAAGAAAACCGTGCTGAAAGGATTGATGGAAATTGCGCACCGACCAGAGTTCTTTTTTGATCCAGCTCTGCTCGACTTTTTTCGGAAAGGCCGCGAGCGTTCTCGAGGAAGTGTCGCCCGCGAGCAATCCTTCGAAAATAGTTTCGGCCGCCAGCATCCCGCTCTTCATGGCCATGTGAATGCCCTTGAGGCGCTGCGAATCGAGAAAGCTCGCGGAGTCGCCGATGATCAGCCCGCCGTCCACATAGGTTCGCGGCATCGCGTACCAGCCTCCATAAGGAATCGTCTTCGCGCCGTAACGAACCAGCTTCCCGCCGTCGAGAATGCGTTTCAGGAACGGATGCGTCTTGTATTTCTGGAACGCTTCGTGCGGGTCGAACTGCGGGTTCTGGTATTCCAAAGCGATCACCAGGCCGACCGAAAGGCGGTTGTCGCGGAGGCTGTAAATCCATCCTCCGCCGTACGTGCTGAAATCCACCGGCCAGCCGAGCGTGTGCGCAACAAACCCGGGCTGGATGCGCCCCGGCTGCACATCCCAAAGCTCCTTGATGCCGATGCCGTAGGTTTGCGGATTGATGTTGTCGAGCTTTTTTCTGGCGACCAGGTCTTTGGTCAGCGAGCCGCGCGGGCCTTCGGCGAGC
>DASWCG010000362.1:0-3343 GCA_036390175.1 Candidatus Acidiferrales bacterium
GCGCTCTGGCGTGGCAGATTGCGTTTTTCTGCATAGCGACGGACCCGGCACGCTATCGGCTGCTCATGATTCCTTCCGTGCTTGAGAAAGTGAGCTATGGAGCTGCGGTAGTGGTTCTGGTTTTGCAAGGGCGCATGCACGGGTCGGACCTGGTCTTTGCAGGCACGGATTTGCTGCTGGGCGTTCTGTTTGTCATCGCCTACTTCAAGACACCGTCCCGCGCTGTCTAATTCCGACTGCACCATTTTTTCCTCGGATCGCTGGCCTTGGCCGATCGTAGGCAAGATAGCCCCGGGCGCAGAGCCCCGTCGCTCTCGAAAAGAGATTTAGGACCTACCAGAGACGAGCCAGGCTGTATACGTCGAACAATCCGTGCGCGACGATGATGGGCAGCGCACGTCGCGAACGCATGTAATAGAGTGCGAAGACCAGGAACTGAAAAGACAGCGAAATTGCTCCAGCCCAACCATAATAGAGATGATAGGAAAACTGAACGGCCACGCTCGCGACGACGGCCAAGGTTGAAGAGCCGGTTAGATCCGAGACCTCAGTCATCAAGTACGCTCGCACGATCAGCTCTTCGAAGAATGGATTCAAAAGGGAAAATGGAATGGCCGCAATAGAAGGATGTGCGAAGAAGTCGCTGCCGCTGGAACCCTTTGCCAAGGACCCATACAACCCGTAATGGAGGAGATGAACAACCGTCGAGCCTAACAAATACGCCGCAAAGGAAACGCTGGCGACGAGTAGACCTACTCCAACGTCTCTTAGAGACCAACGCAGGCCGAGATACTTGAACCGCAGGCTCCGTCTCGATAAAGCGTATGCGAGTAAGAGGAGACCAGCGACTTCTTGAACGATGCCGGTCAACCATCCGGCATTGGAAATGTGAGGAGCCGCATTCGGGCCATTTATCAGGATATACAAAGCATTTAAGAAGGCGCCGCCGCAGGTCACCAGCAATACAAGGCCGACTTCAAACCACCGCTGACGCCCCGCGCCAACCAGCACTTCGGGTTGGATGCCTGTCGAAGGAATGTCAATAACCGTTTCCGGGGAATTGGACATTCCCGAGTTATACCGTACTCATGAATGTGCCCGCCTCGAAAACTCTAAAGAAACGCGCAAAGAGTAATGTTCAAAAAAACGCGCTTATCGAACGGGCCGCCAGCGGTGGGGCGCGGGATCGCAGGCGAGTGGGATACGGAACTGCGTGCTTTCCGGCTGCGAGACTCGGCTACAATGCTGCGCGGAGGAGCCATGTCCAAATCGCGCAGGCAGTTCTTGACGGAGAGTTCGCTCGGTCTGATTGGCGCGGCCGTTGCCCCAAGCATTCAACACGCGGAGCACGAGGCGGAATCCACGCAAGAGCCGACGCCGCCACCAGGGGCGCCGCCAGCGTTTGGCACGGGGCCTGCCGTCGGACCCGAAGTGTCGCCGACGACCTTCGCCGAAGCAGAAAAACTCGTGCAGGCGGAGCTGACCAGCGCGGAGCGCAAGGTCGCGGCGGAAAGCTGGCGGGTGAACCTGGCCTCGGTCTACGAGCGGCGCACCGGCCCGCACAAGGTGGCACTCGAACCCACGGTCGCGCCGTGGTCGCGCTACAACTCCGTTCTGCCGGGCCAGCACGCGGGCCCGCAGCGCGATCAATTCATCCGCAGCAGGACTGATCCAGGGCCCTTGCCCGCCAACGATGCGGATATTGCCTTCGCTCCGGTAACGCAGCTTGCGCGCTGGATCGAGCAGCGCAAGCTGACTTCCGAGCGGCTCACGCGAATTTATCTGAAGCGCATCGAGCAGTTTGATGCGAAGTTGCGCTGCGTGATCACGCTGACGCGCGAGCTGGCGCTGGCGCAAGCGAAGAAGGCCGACAAAGAAATCGCCGCGGGCAAGTACCGCGGGCCGCTGCACGGGATTCCATGGGGCGGGAAGGATCTTCTGGACACCGCCGGAATTCCCACAACCTATGGCGCGGAGCCTTACCGCAACCGTATTCCGAAGGAGGACGCGGCCGTGGTGAAACGGCTGCACGCTGCGGGCGCTGTGCTGGTGGCGAAGCTCAGCCTCGGCGCGCTGGCACTGAATGACATCTGGTTCGGGGGACAGACGATGAACCCTTGGCTGCTGGAGGAAGGAGCGTCCGGCTCCAGCGCCGGTCCGGGGGCGGCCACGGCGGCGGGACTCCTCGGCTTCGCGATTGGCAGCGAGACCGGCGGAAGCATCGTCAGCCCTAGCATGCGTTGCGGCATCACCGGACTGCGGCCCACGTATGGACGCGTGCCGCGCACCGGCGCGATGACGCTCTGCTGGTCGCTTGACAAGCTCGGTCCCATGACCCGCACCGTCGAGGATGCGCTGTTGGTGCTGCAGGCCATCTCCGGGCCGGACGCCGGCGATGTTTCGAGCATGCCCAGCCGGCTGGACTTTGATGCAGGCGCGAGCGTGAAAGGCTTGCGCGTGGGCTACTTCCCCGGCTGGATGAAAGAAAACCCAGCAACGGACGTCGACCGCGCGGCGCTGGAGATGCTCCCGAAGCTCGGCATGGTTCGGGTGGAAGTGGCGCTTCCGAATTGGCCGTATGGCTCGCTCAACCTGATCCTCTTCGCGGAAGGAGCGGCGGCTTTCGAGGAGCTCACGCTTTCCGGCGGCCTGAATCAACTGAAAGTGCAAACGCCGGACGCGTGGCCGAATCTTTTCCGGCAGGCGCGGTTCCTTTCGGCAGTGGACTTCGTGCAAGCTGACCGGCTCCGGCGCAAAGTGTGTGAAGAAATGACGCGCATTTTTTCGCAGGTGGACGTGCTGCTGGTGCCTTCTCTGCGCGATGAAATGCTCACCATCAGCAACAATACCGGGCATCCGTCGCTGACGCTGCGCGCGGGCTTCGTGGAAGTGTCAGAGGCGCGTTCGGATTGGGCGCCCGATCCGCACAATCCGTTGCTAAAATTTTCTCCGCCGCGCCGCGTGCCGCACGGCATCACGCTGATTGGGCGGCTCTTCGAAGAAGGCACGCTGGGCCGCGCGGGCATGGCGCTCGAGCGCGCCTTCGCCGTCGCCGGCCAGCGCCCGCCCTCGTTCTGATCCACCCGGCGTGCAGCGCGGAAAAAATGAAGTTGCGCGCGTCCAGTCCACTTTTAGCCGCGAATTAATCGACGGAATGGATGATGCACAAGATGTTCCACAGACTACTTAACGGTGTTTACTGCGCCTTGCCCCAGGAGTAAAATCGAATAGTCGGCGTCGCCTGCCTCTAACTGACGTTTGACCGAAACCTATTTTTACGACTTCCCTACCAGGAGCGACCAAGATGGCCACCGCTACTCTCACGAAGACAGCCGCAAAGGGA
>DASWCG010000363.1:0-2162 GCA_036390175.1 Candidatus Acidiferrales bacterium
GGTTGGCTGGAACGATTTCAACGTGACTTAAAACGGGAACGATGGGCGGAGATTGCGGACTTAGCTGGCGGCGGCTTCGGCGCTAGGCTCGGCGGATTTGCGGTGCTCGCGGATCATGCCGATGAGCGCTTGCGCGGCGCGGGGGAGACTGCGGTCGCGGCGGTACACGAGACCGAGCTCGCGCCAAAGATCAACGCCTTCGACGGTGAGCAGCTTGACTTCGCCAGCCTTCACATAGTCTTTTGCAAAACTCTCGCTGATGATGGAGAGGCCGGCATCGGCGGCAACGAAGCGCTTGATCATGCCGATACTGGGCAATTCCATGGTGACGTGAATGCGCGCGCGATAGGGGCGGAAGAGTTTGTCAAGCACCTGGCGTGTGAAGCCGGTGCGGGGAAAAATGAGCGGCTGCTCGGCGACCTCCGCCAACGTGACCTTGGAGCGATGAGCGAGCGGGTTCTTCGTGCTGACCATGAAGCGCAAACGGTCTTTGTAAATGTGGTGCATTTTCAGATTGGGCGACTTGATGGGCAGGGTGACGATTCCCACGTCTATGGAGCCGTCCTCCACGCGCTGCAGAATTTTGTGACTGAAGTTGCGGTATATGCTGATGTGCACCAGCGGATAGCGCCGCTGAAATTCCGCAAAAATGTCGGGGAGCAGATAAAGGCAGGTCGCCTCGTTAGCGCCGAAGACGATGGGGCCCTGGACAACATTGCCGCGGTCGGCAACCACCTGAATGGACTCGTCGCGCAAGCGAAGCAGCTTTTCGGCGTACTCGAAAAGGACTTCGCCGGCGGGAGTCAGCTCGACGGACTTCGCCGAACGGTCGAGAAGCCTGGCCTTGTAGGCTTGCTCGAGTTGGCGAATTTGCGCACTAACAGCGGATTGCGAGCGGAAAACTTTCTGGCCCGCGCGAGAAAAACTCTTGAGTTTGGCAACAAAGACAAAAGTAGTGAGCTGGTCGAAGTCCATAATCAGAACGCCCGGCAGCGATTATAGCGAATTCCACTTGCCGGATGCGGGGTTAATATCCTTCCTTTCTCGGGCCTCTCTCAGGCGTGAAACGCGGCTTGTGAAATCGGCGCGGCAACGGGCGCCGGCAAAATCGTATGACGACGATTGAGTTGGGCGAGAATGGGGCTCCACGTGGCCTCCACGGTGCCCTGAAAATGCACCGGCTGCACGCGCATCAAAGGCAAGGCCCCCCGCCGAGAAAGCAGGCGACCCGCGCGAGGGCTCGCCGTGAGGTGAACGTGTTCCTCCAGGGCGCGCCGCAACCAGCTCTCTTCGTCGGAATCCGTTTCGACGAGTGTTACGAAATCGCGGTGAAGCACATCCTCTGCCTCGGCACGCAACACATAAGCCAGGCCGCCGGTCATGCCGGAACCGAAATTCAGGCCGAGAGGCCCGAGAATGATGGCTACGCCGCCGGTCATGTACTCGCAACCGTGCTGGCCGACACCTTCCACTACGGCAAGCGCACCGCTGTTTCGGACAGCGAAACGCTCACCGCCGCGGCCGGCAATGAAGAGCTGGCCAGAAGTAGCACCGTAGAGCACGGTGTTGCCGGCAAGCACGTCCCCGCGCCTAGAAGCAGCGAGCCCGGCGGAGATGGCGATGGTTCCACCGGACAATCCCTTCCCGACGTAGTCGTTGGCTTCGCCCTTGAGCTTGAGCGTTACTCCCTCGGCAAGAAAGGCACCGAAGCTCTGGCCCGCAGCGCCATGAAATTCCTGGGTGATCTCGGCATCGACAGGGTGGCCGTTCTTGCGGCGGCGCATCAGTTCTCCGCTCAGGCCCGTGCCAACGCTGCGATCCGAGTTCTGAATCGGCTGGGACTCATTTTGGAGGGTCAGCGAAGCATTGAAATGAACCGAATCTTCCAGCGCCGCGACGTGGATGCCGGGCTCCTGCTGGGACGCAACGCGATTCGAGGAGGAGATCGGGACAACCAGGAACGGATCGATTCCCGAGCGCGCACTGAGCCGGTCGTACCAGCCGGTGAGTTCGCTGAGCGAACGGACGCCAAGCTGCGCAAGGCGATTGCGCACTTCTTCGGCGAGCGAACGGAAGTACGCGATCACCATCTCAGGTTTGCCCGAGAATCTTGCGCGCAACTTTTCGTCCTGGGTGGCGATTCCCACTGGGCAAGTGTTGAG
>DASWCG010000364.1:0-3574 GCA_036390175.1 Candidatus Acidiferrales bacterium
GATTTTTCGCATGCACCGATCCTAAAGCTCGTCTTTGAAATCGGCACTGCCTCATTCTCGCTGATGCTCTCGGTTTTGGCAGGGTACATCGCCTATTCAATCGCAGGCAGGCCGGGCCTGGTTCCGGGTTTCATCGGCGGATATCTTTCCGGCGAAGTAAAAGCGGGCTTCCTGGGAGCGATATTGGTAGGGTTGCTGGCAGGTTATGTTGCAGAGGCCATCAAAAGGCTTCCAGTCTCACGGTACATCCGGCCGGTCATGCCCATCCTCATCATTCCCATTTTGTCGTCCACGGTCATCGGAATTGTCATGTTGAAGCTGGTGGGCATCCCGATCGCCGGCTTCATGACCTCTGCCAGTGCCATGCTGAAAGGCCTGAGCACGGGGAATAGTGTTTTGCTCGGTCTGGTCTTGGGTGGCATGATTGCCTTTGACATGGGCGGGCCGGTGAACAAAACTGCTTTTTTCTTCGGAGCGGCCATGATCCGCGAGGGTGATTTCCGCATCATGGGAGCATGTGCTGCCGCAATCTGCACGCCGCCCTTGGGATTAGGTTTGGCGACCTTGCTCCGAAAAAGACTTTGGACCGAGGAAGAAAGAGAAGCAGGCCTTGCGGGGCTGGCGATGGGGATGATTGGGATCACCGAGGGCGCGATTCCCTTTGCCGCGGCTGACCCCCTCCGCGTGATTCCTTGCATTGTGCTTGGCTCCATGCTTGCTTCGGTCCTCGCGATGCTGAGCGGAGTGGGCGACCACGCTCCGCACGGCGGTCCCATTGTTCTTCCCGTGGTCGACCACCGATTGGCTTATGTTGTCGCCATCCTGGCTGGTACTTTCGTGACTGCCTTTTGCATCATCGCCGCGAAGTCTCTGGTAAAGACGTCTGCCGAGAGGGAGGCTGGATGAAGATTGTTGCCGTCACGGCGTGTCCCACGGGTATCGCGCACACGTACATGGCCGCGGCGAGTTTGGAAAAGACCGCAAAGGAATTGGGGCACGAGATTAAGGTCGAAACGCAGGGCGCTCTGGGCATTGAGAATCCGCTGTCAGAAAACGATGTTCGCCAGGCCCAGGTTGCCATCTTGGCCGTGGATATCGAGATTGAAGGCCGCGAGCGATTCAAAGGCGCCAGGATTATTGAAGTGCCTTTGCAGGAAGCGATCCGGAACACCAAAGCTATTTTCGACAAAATTCAAGGCTAATGTGTCGTGCGCGACCCCGTATGGCTCTAGAGTTCACATTTGTTTGTCCGCTGCCCAATGGCTTCCACGCCCGGCCCGCCAGCCACCTCGCCGGTGTGGCGAACGGTTTTGCTTCCGATTGCGCCTTGACGAATTCGCGCAACGGCCTGGCAGCCAACATCAAGAGCGTGCTCTCGCTTATCGCCGCTGATATCCGCATGAACGATGAATGCCGCGTGCGCGTAAACGGCGAAGACGAGCAACCGGCCTCCGCTGCGCTTCAGCGTTTCATCGGAAAAGACTTGCCGGCGTGCGACGTTCCCCTCGCCGATTTCACTCCCAAGGCTGGAGAGAGGACCCTGCCTCGGCCTTTCCGGTCGGAAGGGCTCGCGGCTTACTTTGGCCTCCCGGTTAGCCGCGGTATCGGATACGGGAAGGTCGTCGTGATCGGGGGTATTACGCCCGCGCCGGCACTCAATTCCGCGGCTCCTGCGGATCCCGTGCGGGAACAACAGCGGGTCAGACGGTCCATTGCCGCCGTTCGTGCTCGCATCCAAAGGAAATTGTCCACACAGATCTCGGCAACGGAAACGGCTATTCTCCAGGCGCATCTCGCCATTCTGGGAGACGTTTCCTTGCTGCATCAGCTCCTGGATCGTATCGGCCAGGGCCGGCCGGCTGCCCAAGCCGTGCGAGAAGCCGGCGAAATCTTCGGCGATCTCCTGCGGCAAGCGGAGGGCGCTTGCATACGCGAGCGAGCATTGGATGTGCAGGATATCTGTCTCGCGTTGCTGGAGGAGATAGAGGGGCCCGGGGCCGTATCGCCCGTGCGCCTGAGCGAGCCTTCTGTGATTGTGGCTGCCAACCTGGCGCCGCAACAGTTGCTGGCCCTGGATCGAAAATGGACCAGCGCGCTCCTGCTGGAATCGGCGGGAACAACCTCCCACACCGTAATTCTGGCGCGTTCTCTGTCCATTCCGGCGCTGGTGGGGGCCAAAGAAGCGCTTCCCGTCTTGTCGCCCGGGCAGCAGGTTGTCGTTGACGCCAATCGCGGCTTCTTCGTTCCGCAGTGGACTCCCCTCGTTCGCAGGTTCTATGAGCGCGAATGGGGCACCATGGAGCGAAGGAGAGCAGCCTTGATTCGCCGCGCGATGGCCCCGGCAGCCACCGTGGATGGCCGGAGGATCGAAGTCGCCGCGAATGTCTCGTCGGCGGAGGAACTGGGGCCGGCATTCGAAAGGGGCGCGGATGGAATCGGGCTATTCCGCACGGAGATGCTCTTTTTGGGCCGGGACGCCGCGCCGTCGGAAGAAGAGCAGTTTGCAGTCTACGCCCAGGCTGCGCGGGAAGCGCGCGGAAAACCGGTGATCCTGCGCACCCTTGACGTCGGTGGCGATAAGCGTGTCCCCTACCTCGGGATCCCCGCGGAAGAAAATCCATTTCTGGGATGCCGCGGAGTGCGCATGTATCCGCTGTACCAGGAACTGGTGCGCACTCAACTTCGGGCCATTCTCCGAGCATCAGCATTTGGGTGCATCCAGTTGATGGTTCCCATGGTGTCGACTGTCGCGGAGGTACAGTGGGTGAAGGCGCAAGTCAAGCAACTCCAGGACGAGTTGAAAGCCGAAGGGATTGCTTTTGATCCCTCGATGCCTCTGGGAGTCATGATTGAAATCCCTTCGGCCGCGTTCATCCTCGACAGTCTGTGCCAGGAGAGCGGCTTTTTCAGCATTGGAACTAACGACCTCAGTCAGTATTATTTTGCGGTGGACCGCGCCGACCCCGGTGTCGCTGGCCTTTCCGATGTTCGGCAGCCGGGCTTTCTTCGATTCTTGCAACAGATTGTTGACGGCGTGCACAAGCACAAGAAATGGATCGGTATCTGTGGCGAGATGGCCGGAGAGCACCGCAATCTGCCGCTCCTGGTGGGCTTGGGGCTGAATGAGATCAGCGTGGCCTCTGCGGAAATCCCCAGGATCAAGGAATGCATCTCGCGCTTGTCCGTGCGCGGGTGTGAAGAATTGTTGTCCCGCGCCCTGATGTGTCGCGACGCCGAGCAGGTCGAATCGCTTTTGGGACACGCCGAGTCGAGCGCCACAACCTGCGCATTGCTGGATCGGGACCTGATTGTTCTGGAGAGCGACAGCCTCAACAAGCAAGAGGCCATTCGCGAAATCATCGACGCTTTTTATATCCAGGGAAGAACGGATGACCCGGACCGTCTCGAGGATGCCGTGTGGGCGCGTGAATCGGTCTACTCGACGGGCCTGGGCCACGGGTTTGCGATTCCTCATTGCAAGACGGATGCCGTGAACACCGGCTCCATTGGGTTACTCAAGCTCAAGAAACCGGTTGATTGGGAAGCGCTCGACGGCAGCGCGGTGCGCATGGTG
>DASWCG010000365.1:0-23087 GCA_036390175.1 Candidatus Acidiferrales bacterium
GAGGAAGCGTATGGCGTAGGCGGCTTCGCGCGGACCCATGGTATAGAGATCGCCGATGGGCAGACAGGCCACGTCCGGGCGGTAGAGTTCGCCGATGAGCTTCATGTCGCCGAAAACAGCGGTGTCGCCGGCGTGGTATAGAGAGAAGCCGCCGGGCATGCGAATGACGTAACCTGCAGGTTCGCCGGCGTAGACCCGCACGCCATTGTCTTCGATCGCGCTCGAATGGAAGGCGTGGGTCATGGTAACTTCGAAGTCGCCGACCCTTTGCGTCCCACCCTTGCTCATCGGACGGGCCTCTTTTTCAAAGCCCTTGGACCCGATCCACAGGCAAGCCTCAAAAATTGCCACGATGTGCGGCCGGTGCTGCTTGGCGAGGGCGAGCAAGTCGCCCAGATGATCGCTGTGGCCGTGGGTGAGAAAGATGGCGTCGAGCTTCGGCACTTTCTTGAGGAAATCGGGACAGACGGGGTTGGTCGCCACCCAGGGATCGATCAGCGCGACCTGGCCGGACGGGGTCGTGATTGAAAAAGTGCTGTGCCCGAAATAGGTCAGGCGATTTCCGTGTGTGTCGAGCATTCTGGACTCCTAAGAGGTGATGCACGATTTATCGACGCGTCTCAGCCGTTTCAGGCGAAGATTACATTGATGAAGAATTCCTGCCCATCTTTCTGGACCGAAATGCGATGCGGGAGCCACATTGCCGGAGCGGAGCATGATTGAGAGCTATCAATCGCGTTTTCTTTCGTGCCGCCCCGGTCAGCGACTGTGGCTGGCGAAACGCCGGATGCTACTGCTGGTCCCGAGGCAGGTCTTGGCGTTCGATCAATGATTACGGCCACGAGCAGCAGGCCCAGCACAGGAACGACCACCACTTTACCTTTCATGGCGCCGTCCCTTTGCTCGTCGGGCCGGGGCGTTATGTCTTCGCCCCAGTCCGACATGCGACGGGTCTGGCCCGCCGCTACAGAATCTCGCGCTTTAGTCCTCCGAGACAGCGTCGGCCAGATTGCCCGTCAGCCGGTTGTCAAAATCGCCGCAACTGCTGGCCGCCGGATTCGCGACATGGAAGCCCGGCACATGTCCGTGAGTGAGGCGGTCGAAGTGTTCGATCAGTTGGAACGCGCGGACGCCGGCGCGCACAAGCAGCGGCTTGCCCGATGCGTCGAGGAGCTGGTAACTGGGGGAGACGGCCGGGAGATTGGCGACGGTCAAAGTGTTGTAAACGCGCGCGTAGGCCGAATCCACGCGCGCGGGAAAGGCCGCGCCCTGCGACGAGAAGCACGTTGTGCCCGCGGCGTCAAAGGCCACCGCCAGGTTCTGGGATTGTTGGGGACGCAGCACCGTGGGCGCGACGGCGGGTGCGAAGATGTCGTAGTTCAATTTGATCCTGAATTTCGCGTTGCCGTCGGCGTCGGTGATGAATCCGTTCGGGTCCAGGCCATTGCCCGCCGTGAACCCCGCATCATCTGCCGCTGCCGGGGTGAAGCCAAAGACGTTTATCTTGTTCCCGTTCGTTCCTGTTCCGGGGTCGAGAGCCACGCACTGCGGACCATCGCAGGAAACAAACGGCGCGAGACAAGCCGGCTGCCCCGCGCCCCCGCAAGGGTTGGCGCCGGAGTTGAGGTTCAGCCAAACGCTGTGGACCGCGTTGGGCGTCAGCCCCGTGAGCGAAAACCCTAAGGTCGTCTGCCCTTCCTCGACGGAGATGTGGACGACTCCGGCTTGGCCGCTGTGTCCGAACAACGTTCCGCCAGGAATTCCGTTCGCCGTCAGAACCAGAACCTTTTCTACTTCTCCCTGATCGTCCTGCGCCTTTACCAGCGCGGCGAATGCCAGTGCCGCCAACACGCTGAGGAAAATTCCACCTGCTGTGAACGCCACTTTAGTCGGTTGTTTCATTGTTCTTCTCCTGTCCTGCACATATTTTTGAAGTCTGCGCGAATGCGGGCACATTCGCGCAGATGAGCAGGCGGGTCAATCCCGCACGCCCCACGCGAGAGCCAAACCTATCTCCCGGAGCAAGTTATTGAATCAACCAAGATTTCCAATTTGGCATTCCGAACCAGGGCAGTATACACCCCACCGGCCCGTCCGCAATCAAAATCATGGACTCCAGACGCCAGCCTAAGTTATTCGTGGCCCGGCATGTTTCCGGACGGCGTCCCCGGAGTATCCATGGCGCCCGAGGCCAGCAGCGTGCGGATCGCCGCCTCGTAGTTGTCGCGCGTGCTTTCTCCGATAATCTGGCCCATCAGCCGCCCATCGGGCGCATAGAAAAACGATGCGGGAATCGCACCGGTCCATTTCGGGTAGATGGCGTTGATGAATTGCTCTTCTTTGCCGGGGCGCTTTCGAAAGTTGGGGAAGACGGGCTGATTGCGCGCCAGGAATCGCCGGACCAGAATCATTTCGCCATCACTGTCGAGGCTGATGCCCACCACCCTTAATCCCTGCGGCGCATATTTTTTTGCCAGTTCGTTGAGCATGGGGTATTCATCGCGGCAGGGCTCGCACCAGGTGGCCCAGAAATTGATGAGCAAAGGCTTGCCGCGATACTTCCCGAGAATGTCCTGGTAGCCCTGCTGATCAATCAGAGCCGGATCGGCAACGGGCTTGGTTGACGAGGGCTTAGCCGCGGGAGAGGACTTGGGAGAAGACTTCGGTTTTTCCTGTGCAAGCGAGGGTCGCCCAATAGTGCCCGCAAGCAGCGCAAGAATTGCGCCGGACCAAACCACTCGCGGCAGCGCAGCCGTGCGAAAAGTCAGCATGGAATCGTTCCTTTGGATGCCCACGCCGGATTCTTACGAGCGGGGCAGGCGTTTGATGGTGCAGCCGAAAGCTTTGGTTTCCGCGACGGGCGCGGGCTTCCCCTCGGCGACGGCGTCGAGCGCTGCGCGCAAGTCGCGCGTGGTGATGTTGGCGGGATTGCGGCTGTCGTCAATGCGCCCGTGATAGCGCAGCGTCCAGGAGGTGTCGAACAAGAACGCTTCAGGCGTCACCGACGCCCCGAAGAGATCGGCGACGCGGTCGTCGAGATCCTTGAGGATGGTGAAGCCAAGCCCTTTTTCCGCGGCGTGCTGCGCGACTTCCTCGGGCGGCTCATTGCGATTGGCATTTACGCCGATCACGGCGAAGCCCCGCGCCGTGTAGTCGCGGGCCAACTCCGCCATTCGCTGGTTGTAATCGTTGGAGACGGGGCAGCGTGTCGCGACAAAGATCAGCAGGGTGCCGTGCTGGCCGGCAAAGTGATAGAGCGAAGCCGGCTTTCCCTCGAGCGTCGTGAAAGGCAGATCGCCGACTTTGCTCCCGACAGTAACCTGCGCGGCCGGCGCGGAATTCTGTGAGGCAGCTCTCCAAAAACCGAGCGCTGCGGCAATGGCACAAAGAGCGAGGACGATACAGACCTTGCGCATAATGACAAACTCCTTCAGGGCCGGATCACACCTTCATATTAGCCGCGAGGAGGCCGGACTTCAAATGCCCCGCCCGCCACTCCTTTCGACGGGCGCTGCTGGATGTGGTGAGCCGGGCTGCGGAGGAGTACAATGAGAGCGGGTGAAGACGGCTTGTGCGCAGGCTCGGAAAATGGTATAAAAACGCTTCTTTGCTTCACGCCGGGTTTTCCAGCGCGCTGAAGCGCGGTACAATGAACCAAGGAGAAGTTTGATGGCCTACGTAATTGCTGAGCCCTGCATCGGAACAAAGGATACAGCCTGTGTGGACGTTTGCCCGGTGGACTGCATCCACCCCCGGAAAGACGAAGCGGATTTTGAAAAAGAAACCATGCTCTACATCAGCCCGGTGGAATGCATAGACTGCGGCGCGTGCGTTCCGGTGTGCCCGGTGACGGCGATTTTCGCGCTCGAGGATTTGCCGGAAAAGTGGGCGAATTTCACGGCGATCAACGCCGACTGGTACACCAAGAAGAAGTAGCGCGCCGGGCGGCAAACCGGCTGATTGGGAATGCGGCAAGCCTGCGGGCTCGCCGCATTCTTGTTTTTTCAGCGAGCTCCTGGTTAGGCTTCGAGCGCGGCAACGCTGCTATGGCGGGCCGCGCCGGCGAGTGTGCGCTTGCGGATGTCGTCAAACGAGGTTTCGAAGAGGATGTGCTCCACCGCGCCCTGGACCTCCTGCCAGAGCTGCTTGAGGCCGCACGAGTCGCTTTCCGGGCAGGCATACGGATGCGCCTGGTCCGTCTCGACACAACTGGATTGGGAAAACTGGCCGTCCACGATGCGCAGCACCTCGCCCACGGAAATCTTATCCGGGGGCCGGGCCAGAGTATAGCCGCCCCGGACGCCCCGCCGACTCTCCAGGACGCCGGCCTTTTTCAGCTCGAGCAGGATGTGCTCGAGGTATTTCAGGGGAATGCTGTGGCGCCGGGCCACTTCCTGAATCGTCACTACGACCGGGTATTTCAGGCTGAGATAGAGCACGGCTTTCGCGGCGTACTCGCCTTTAGCGCTGATTCTCATAGGGTTGGAAAGCCTACCAAAATGATAGGGTTTCACAGACGGGCAGCCGTGTCAACGGGTCTGGGCAGGCTTGGCGCGTTCCAGGCGAGGGATGTGCTTGGCAGCCGGGGCGCGGCCCGCGCGCAGCTCGGCGAGCCACCAGCGGACCGAAGCGCGCAGCGGTTCCAGGGCAAGACCCCCGTGGGAGGCTGAGCAGCGCTCCAGCTTGAGGAGCCCTTCGGCGAGCAGGGATTCGCACCCTTCGGAGTTGCTGCGCTGGTAATGATGAAAAGCGGCGGCAACCTGGATGATGCCCTGCAGGAACGGCTTCTCGTGTTTGGGAGCGTGCAGCCAGATTTCTTCCCAGGATTCGTGGGCCTCGAAGAATTGCCCTCGGTTGAAGCGCTCGAAGCCTTCCCGGAACTTCCTTTTTTCATCTGCTCGAGAAGGCCGCGCCATGCGCTCCGTCCAAAAATTGAACTCAACCGGGCGAAGCCGGCATCATAGCAGACGCGGGCGCTGCTGACGCCGGGACGCGTTATGATGTTGCTTCACGCGCGAGCGAGGCCGGGTGCCACCTAAATTTCATCTCGTACTGCTGATCCACGCGCATCAACCTGAAGGCAATTTCGAGGAAGTGCTGGAGCGCGCCTACCGGGAATCTTATTTGCCGTTTGCGGAGCACCTGAAGCGGCATCCCGCCGTGCGCCTGGGGCTGCATTACTCCGGGCCGCTGCTGGAATGGATCGAGCGAAACCATCCCGAGTTTTTCGAGCTGCTGCGGGAACTTGCGGGGCGCGGGCAGACGGAGCTCATGGGCGGCGGCCACTACGAGCCCGTCCTTATCTCCATTCCGCCCGAAGACCAGCAGGAACAGATGCGGCTCATGACGGACTATCTCGAAAGACATTTTGGCCAGCCGCCCGCCGGAGCGTGGCTGGCCGAGCGCGTCTGGGAGCCGCAACTTCCTTCGGTGCTGGCGCGCGCAGGAATTGGCTACACGCTTGTGGATGATATTCATTTTCTTTCCGCGGGGTTCGAGCCCGGGCAACTGTTCGGCACGTACGTCGCGGAGGATGCCGGGAAGAGCGTCGTGTTGTTTCCGGGACTCAAGCCGCTGCGGTACCTGATTCCGTTTCGCACCGTGGAGGACACCATCGCCTTCTTGCGCGAGTCCGCAGCGGCTACTCCCGGCGGGATGGCCGCGATGGGGGACGACTGCGAAAAATTCGGGGTCTGGCCGGGAACCTTCGAGCACTGCTACGGTAACAAATGGCTCGAACACTTCTTCAGCGCGGTCGAGGAAAACGCGGATTGGCTCGCGACGACTCCGCCGCAGGAATACCTTGCCGCGAATCGGCCACTCGGGCGCGCCGATCTTCCTGCGGCTTCTTACTCGGAAATGATGGAGTGGGTTCTGCCGACGCGCGTGCGCCGGCGCTATCACGCCGTCCGGCAGGAATTCGCGGCGCGGCCCGAGGTCGAGGGGTTTCTTCACGGCGGGGCGTGGCGGGGGTTTTTCACCAAGTATGCCGAGTCGAATCTTCTGCACAAGAAAATGCTGTGCGTTTCGCGGAAATTGCAGGCCCTGCGCCACAGCCGCCGCAGCCCGTCCGTGCGGCGGAAACTTGCCGGGGCCAGAAGGCTTCTGCTCCGCGCGCAATGCAACGACGCCTACTGGCACGGCATTTTCGGGGGACTGTACGCGCCGCATCTTCGCACCGAGCTGTGGAAGTTGCTGATTCGGGCGGAAACGGTCGCCGATGGAGTTGCGCAGGGCTACGCGGCCGCGTCTCAAATCGAACGGCTGGACTTTGACGCGGATGGCGCCGAGGAACTTTATTGTACCGCGCCAGCTTACGCGGCGCTGGGGAAGCCCTCCGACGGAGGAACGCTGGCCGCGCTCGACTTCCGCCCCTGCAACGCCGCGTTAGTGAATTCCATCCAGCGGCGGCCCGAGGCCTACCATGACCGGCTGCACGAAGCCGGCAGCGCGTCGCCCGGCGGGGTTGCTTCAATTCACGAACAGACCCGCGTGAAAGAAAAAGGCCTCGAGCGGCATTTGCGGTACGACCGCTGGGCGCGCCACGCCTTCCGTTTGCTGCTGTTTCCCGCGGAGAAGACCCATGCGGATTACGAAGCGCTGCGGCTGGAGGAAAGTGCGGAGTTTGCGGGCGGCGCGTACGAAGTGGTTTCGGCGTCACCGGGAAGACTCGAATTGGCAAAGGAAGGGCGGCTCAGTTCACCGGGGGCGCCGCAGGCCTCGGAGGCCGCGCTACGCGCGAGCAAGACCTTCACTTTTTCTCCCATCGAGCGCGGCTTTGAAGTTTCTTGCGAGGTTGCGCTGGCTGCCGGGGGTGGCGCGCCCGGCAGATTCACTGCCGGAATTGAGGTAGTCGTCAACCTTCTCGCGCCGATGGAACCGGACCGCTACATCGAATCCGGCGGGGAGCGTCATCCACTCGACTGGAGCGCCGCTGCTGCTGCTTCGGAGTTGCGTCTGGTGGACGGCTGGCAGAAATTGCGCGTGACGCTGGCGTCGCCGAACGCCCAGGAATTCTGGATTGCTCCGATTGAAACCGTTTCTGAATCCGAGGAAGGGTTTGAACGCGTCTACCAGGGCTCGCAGATTCTGACCGTTTGGCCCGTGACCCTCGAACCGCGAAAGCCCTGGAGCGCGCGGCTCATTCTCCGCGCGGAATCGCTCTAGAGGCTATTCAGCAATCAGCAAGCTCTGAGCGAAGGGCCACTCCTCGTCAACCCATTGCGCTTCGCAGCAGAAACCGATGCGCGCGGCGCCTTCGGCGATTTCCTCGGCGAAGTACTTGTGCGAGCTTTCCGTCCAAATGGTTTCTTCTTTGGTGAGGCGCACAGAAAACCCCGCGCCGGCGACTCGGACGGTTTGGTCGCGCAAGGAGCGCAAATGCATTTCGATGCGGCGCTCGGCCGCGTTCCAGCGGGCTTCATGGCGAAATTGCGAAATCACGAAGTTCGCGCCCAGCTCGCGGTTGAGGCGCGCCAGCAGATTGAGGTTGAACGCCGCAGTGACGCCGGCAGGGTCATCATAGGCCGCCAGCAATTGCGGCACGGGCTTCACCAGATCGGAGCTCAGCAACAGCGCGTCGCCGGGCGCAAGAATCCGGCGAACTTCGCTGAGGAATTCTTCGCCGGCATCGCGGTCGAAGTTGCCGACGGTGCTGCCGAGAAAGAGGACGAGCAGCCGTTCGCGCGGCAGGCGGCGCGCGGCAACGGCCAGCAATCCGTCGAGGTAGGGGCGCTCGTAGCCCACGACACTGACGAGATCGATCTGCCCGAGCTCCTTCTTGCACTGCGCCAGCGCCGTCGGTGAGATCTCGATGGGGTAGTAAAAAGTGCGCTGGCGGCTCGAAAGCGCTTCCAGAATCCAGCGGGTCTTCTTGCCGCTGCCGCTGCCGAGCTCGGCCACCAGCACCGGGGACGGCAGATGCCCAACGATTTTACCGGCGAATTTCTGCAACAAACGCTCGTCGGCGCGCGTCAGCCCGTACTCGGGAATTACGCTGATGGCCTCGAAGAGCGCCGAGCCCACTTCGTCATACAAGTATTTTGAGGGCAATTCCTTTTGCCCGGCTTTGGTGAGGCCCGCGCGGACTTCCGTCCCTATTTCCGACGCGGAGTATTGTGCGATGGTTTGCGTGAGCATGGGGTCTCCCCGGGCGGGCTGGTTATTCCTGAACGCAGCGAAATCCGGCGTATGCGTACCGGTAATGCGGCTGGAACCAGTTGCGAAACGACCGGCGCAGCATGCACGCGGCGGTGCGCGCCGAGCCGCCTTTCATCACAAAATGCTGGCCGTCGAAAAAGTCTGCGGAGTAGCCGGGATAAAACGCAAACGGACGGAATCCCTCGAAGGGCTGAAACACCGAGCGCGTCCATTCCCAGCCGTTGCCCAGGAGGTCTTCGACGCCAAACGCGCTGGCGCCGGCAGGGTGCGCGCCGACCGGGGCGGGGTCCCATCGTTGAAAATCGAAATTGCCGTGACGCGCCGCGGGCGGCTCTTCGCCCCAGGGATAACTGCGTTCGCGGCCGTCCGGGGCGCCGTAGGCCGCGCGGTGAAACTGCGCTTCGGTGGGCAGCGACTTGCTGAGCCAGCGCGCGTAGGCGGATGCTTCGGCGTGACTCACGTACACGGGCCAATCCAGCGGCAGCCGGATTTCCGCGAACATTCCGCGAACCATCCAGAGATTTCCGTTGCGTAACCAAAACACCGGGTGCTGAATCTGGCGTGCCTCTATCCAAGTCCAATCCTCATCCCGCCAGAGCGAACGATTGTGGTAGCCGCCGGACTGAACGAACTTCAGGAATTCCCCATTGGTCACAGGGAATGCATCCATGCCAAAGGCGGGGACGTCCACGGTGTGCGCTTCAAATTCGTTGTCCCAGCCGAAGGCGCCGGGGACGCGGCGCGAGCCGAGCGTGGCAGGGCCTCCGGGGACCTGAACCGTGTTGGGCCGAATGCGGCGCACCGGCGGAGCGTGCCGGTCCGGCTGGTCCACTTTGCGTTCCGGGGGAAGCTGATGCAGCATGTAGGCGAGGGTTTCGGCGTGCATCAGGCGGTGTTCGATGGCGACCTCAAGCAGCAGGCTGGTTTGCGGATGGCCGCTCGAAGGCGCGTGCGACCATTGCTCGATTGCCACGTCGAGTGTTTCGCGCAAGCGATTGTTGTACGCTTCAATCTCGGCGCGAGCCGGCCAGTCGCGGGGTTGATCGTCGGGCAGGCCTCCACCTACCGGGTCGATGCCGAAGGCAAACAGCCGGTCGAACGCGGGATGAAAGCCCGCCAGGCCAAACACGCGCTGCGCGAGGAGATTCCAGTCGAAGGTTTCCAGGTGGCCCAGATAAAAAATAATCCGGTGGCGCTCGGGAATGGGCCGGTCGTAAATGGCTTCGGGCCGGACAATGCCGAATAGCTCATCGGTTTGCGAGCGAGCTTCGGCCACGCGGCATTGCAGTTCCATGCGGCGTGTGTCGAAAGTGGCTGGCGCTGCCATGACGAGTTTCACCCCCGAGTTAGATGATCCAGGCGCGCTGAGGTTTCACCGAATTGGCTGAAAGGGTCGCGGGGAGACCCCTGTTTAACCGCAAAGGTAACAAATGTCAAATGAAATGGCGGCCATGACGGCGGGCGAAACTCCGGGGGGCGGGCGGGCCGCGATTGAGTGCCGGGGCGTGTGGTACCGCGCGAACGGCGGGCGCCCGCTGGTTGCCGGCCTGAATCTGCGAATCGAGCGCGGCGAGACGCTCGTGTTGCTCGGACGCAGCGGTTCGGGGAAGACCACCACGCTGAAACTGATCAACCGCCTGCTGGAGCCCAGTGAAGGCGCAGTTTTGGTGGAGAATCGCCCGACAACCGAGTGGGACCCCATCCATTTGCGGCGCGGCATTGGCTACGTGATTCAGGAGGCGGGGCTGTTTCCCCACCTGACGGTTGCGCGCAACGTGGGCCTGGTGCCGAAGCTCGAGGGCTGGCCGGCGGAGAAGATTCGCGCGCGCGTCGAGGAAATGCTGGCCCTGGTGGGGCTCGAGCCGCGCGAGTTTGCGGCGCGCAAGCCGCGCGAGCTGTCCGGCGGCCAGCGGCAACGCGTGGGAGTGGCTCGAGCGCTGGCTGCCGATCCGCCCATTCTTTTGATGGACGAGCCGTTTGGCGCGCTCGATCCGGTAACGCGCGCGGAGCTGCAGGGGGAGTTCCGCCGGCTGGCGCAGCGGCTGGGGAAGACCATTGTCTTTGTCACGCACGACGTTCGGGAAGCGCTGCTGCTCGGCACGCGCATTGCGCTGCTTGCGGAAGGGAAATTGGTCGCCGTGCGAGTGCCGGCGGAATTCCTTCGTTCGCCCGAGCCCGAGGTGCAGGCATTCGTATCATCCTTGCAAGGGCCCGGTGGATCGGGGGCGCACTGAATCACTCGCAACGGGACACAAGAACCTTTGTCCGAGGTGCTTCATGAACCATCTCGAGTTCCTGCTCCGCCATCGCGGCGAAGTCTTTCAGGTGACACTCGAGCATATCCTGCTCGTCGCCACCGCCATGGGCATTGCGACGCTCATCGCCATCCCTCTGGGAATCACCTTGACGCGTCACCGAACGCTGCGCGCGCCGGTGCTGGGTCTGGCGAACGTAATGCAGACGGTGCCGAGTCTGGCGCTGTTCGGATTTCTGATTCCGGTGCCGTTCATTGGAGGGATCGGCCGGCGCACCGCCATTGTCGCGCTGGTGCTCTACGCGCTCCTGCCCATTCTGCGCAATACCTATGCCGGGATCACCGGCGTGGACCCGGCCGTGATTGAAGCCGCGCGCGGGATGGGCATGACGGCGCGGCAGCTTCTCTGGCAAGTCGAGCTGCCGCTTTCTTCCAGCGTAATTCTCGCGGGCCTCCGTGTTGCCACCGTCATTACCATCGGCGTCGCCACCATTGCCGCAGCCATTGGCGCGGGCGGGCTCGGCACGTTCATCTTTCGCGGCGTTTCCATGGTGAATGATCAGGTGATTCTGGCGGGGGCCATCCCGGCGGCGCTGCTGGCGATTCTCGCCGACGCGAGCCTGGGCTGGGCCGAGCGGCGTTTGGCGGCGAGATGAGATGAGGCGCCGCGCCGCGGGAATCTTCGTCTGTCTGTGCGCGATTCTTGCCGGGTGCCACGGCGGTGGAAAGCCGCGCCTGGTTATCGGCTCGAAGAATTTTACGGAGCAGATCGTCCTCGCCGAGCTTCTCTCCCAGCACATCCAGGCGCGCACCGGCATCGCCGTCGAAAGCAAAGTGAATCTTGGCGGCACGCTGGTGTGTCATCAGGCCTTGCGCGCGGGGCAAATTGACCTGTACCCCGAATATACGGGAACGGCGCTGACCGCGGTGCTCGGTGAAAAGCCCGGAGGCGATTCGGCCGCGGTGTATGGCCGGGTGAAGGCCGGATACGCCGAGCGGTTTGGCCTCGAAGTGACCGAGCCGCTCGGCTTCAACAACACCTTTGCGATGGTGGTGCGCGGCGAAGACGCCCGCCGCGAACATTTGCGCACCATATCCGACATTGCGGCCATTGCGCCGCGCTGGCGCGTCGGCGTGGGGTACGAATTCCTCGAGCGCCCCGACGGCTACCGGGGATGGGCGGAGACTTACCATCTGCGGTTTGCCGGCGAGCCGCACGTGATGGATCTGGGTCTGATTTACCGCGCGCTCAAGGAACACCAGGTGGATATCGTCGCCGGGAATGCCACCGACGGATTGATTGAGGCGTTCGATCTTGTGGCGCTCCAAGACGACCGGCATTACTTCCCGCCCTACGATGCCGTGCCGATCGTGCGCCGCGCCGCGCTCGAACGCGTTCCCGCGCTGCGCGCTGCGCTCGCCGACCTTGCCGGGCGCGTGTCCGAGGGCGACATGCGGCGGATGAATTACGCCGTGGACGGCGAGCGCCGCGACGCCGCGGAGGTCGTGCGCGAATTTCGCCGCAGCAAAGGGCTGTGAAGTTGCCTGCGGCGAAGCGCGTCTGTTAGAGTGCGTAGGAAACAGTCCTGCGGAGGGCCACATGGCCGTCAGCCAGGAGCTTCTCGACATTCTGGTTTGCCCGCTTTGCAAGACGCCGGTGCGCATGACCCCTGATCGCGCCGGACTGAAGTGCGCCACCTGCCGGCGGGTTTACCCGATCAAAGACGACATCCCCGTGATGCTCCCCGACGAAGCAACGATTGCGCCGGAATAATGCTCACAAGGAGGACAAGAGCTACGGCGGGAAGCTGAGGGATTTGTCTTTGGTTTCCACCCAGATGCGGACTTCTTTGGTGCGGCGGTTCTTGGCGGCATCATTGTCATCGGGGAAGGGCGCAAGCGGGCTGACCTCAACCACTACGATAACCCCGCTCCCGGAGCGCTTGGGCGCGGCGGCGGTTTCAATGTGGTAGCTCTTCACCGGGCCCCAATAACCTGCGGGCCCCCAGTCGTCGAGAAAATCCTTCATCGCATAATTTGGATTGGGCTTCCAGAGTTGATAGGCGCGCGCGGTGTCGCCGGCAACAAGCGCGTCGAAGAACCGCGCGGCGGCCTGTTTTTCGGAATGGAAACGGAAACCGTACCAATACCAAAGGTAGCTGCTGATGATCAGGATAAGCGCAATGACCGTGATGACGTAGCGCCGGAGCTTTGATTTCGGTTCTTCCACATTGGAATCAAGGATTCCCAAGGATGTTCCTTTCCCGCAGCCGGTAAGAAAAAGACCCGCGGAACAAAACCTCGCTGCTGGAACGATCGCCGGCCGTCAAATCTGCCGCTTGAACAGCGCAATGCACGCGCTGATCAGCACTACGGAAAATCCGAACAATACCAGGACATCCAAGTATATCCCCTCGAAGCCGGTATTTTTAAGCAGGAGATTTTTCAAGGCGTGCACCACGTAGGTGAACGGGTCAACGACGGAAATCCACTTGAGCCACGCGGGAAATCCCGCGGTGGGATAGATTGCTCCGGAAGGAAAAAACAGCAGGGTGTTGAGCACGCCGAAGATTGCGCGCGGCACCAGCGGATCGTTCACCCTTACCATCACCAGAAACATGAAGCTGATCATGGCCAGCGAGGCGACCGCCAGCACGATCACCAGGTAGAACAGCCGCACCGGGTCCCAGATGCGGTCAATCCCCGCGATCAGCCCGCCGATGATGGTGATGGTCAGACCGGACATCAGCCCCTTGATGGCACCAGCGAAGTTCAGTCCGAGGATCAGCTCGGCTTTGTGGATCGGCGTGACCAGATAGCCCTCGTGCAGGCCCCGCGCCTTGTCGTCAATAAACACGATGCCGCCGCCGATCATGGCCACCACGAAGATGGCAATCGAGACCGAGCCCGCGAGCAGATACTTGATGTACTCGATGTAGGGATAGACCTCGACGACCTGCAAATCTATGGCGCCGGCCAGGCGCGGCTTGGTGACCGGCGCGTTCAGGTCGGCCTGAATCTGCTGGACGCGCTCGAGCAAGCCGCTGGAAACGAAATTGTCGGTGTTGTCTTCGATGAATGCGATGCGCGGGCGATCCTGGTGCAGGACGCGGCGCGAGTAGCCGTTCGGAATGTGCACGACGGCGCGGACGAAACCCGCGCGCAGGTCCAGGACGGCGTTGGGAAGCGAATCGTATTCGACGGTGTGGAAGGTCTGCGGGCCGGCGGCAATGGCATTGAAGCGTTCGCGAACAATGCGCGACTGGCTGGAGCGGTCCTCATCCACCAGGGCGATGGTGATGCCTTTGATCTTTCCGCCAAACGCGTAGCCCAGCACGATGAGCTGCATCAGCGGAAAGACCATCGAGCTGACCATCAGCGCGGGGCTGCGGAAAAACTTGCGCATGTCGCGCTCGATGATGGCGGAGATGCGCTCGAAATTCAGGCCAAAGGACATGCGTTCACTTATATAAATGGCTCACGTCGTACAGCAATCCGGCGTGCGCGGCATCGCGCAACTGGCGGCCGGTATAGTGCAGAAACACATCGTCCAGGGTGGTGCTCTGCACGGTCACCTTCTTCACCGTCACGCGCCTGGCCTTCGCCAACTCCATCAACGCGCCGACGGTGTCCGGGCCGCTGTGCGAAGCGATGTGCACGGCGCCATCCTGCTCCTTGACGTCGGCAACGTGCGCGAGGCCCCGCAACTGCTCCACCCAATTAGCGGGCGCGCCGGTGAATTCGGCTTCGACCACGTCTGTGCCGGGAACGCTGTCTTTCAGCTGCGTCGGCGTGTCCAGGGCGGCGAGTTTTCCGTGGTCCACGATGGCAATGCGATCGCACAGCTTGTCGGCCTCGTCCATATAATGCGTCGTCAGGAGGATGGTCAGGTCGGCCTGCTGCTTCAGCTTGGCGATCATTTCCCAAACGTTCGAGCGGGACACCGGGTCCAGGCCCGTGGTGGGCTCGTCGAGAAACAAAATCTTCGGCGAGTGCACCAGTCCGCGCGCGATTTCCAGACGGCGCCGCATGCCGCCGGAGAAATTCCGCACCAGCTGGCCCGCGAATTTCTCGAGGTCCACCGAGGCAAGCAGTTCATCGGCGAGCGGTCCGCGCCGCGCTGCGGGCACGCCGTAGAGCTTGGCATGAATCGTGAGGTTTTCGCGCGCGGTCAGCTCCGGGTCGGAGGTGAGCGCCTGGGGGATGACCCCGATGGCGTGGCGCACGCCGTCGGCGTCGGTATTGATGTCGTGTCCGGCGATGCGCGCCGTGCCGGAGGTCGCCGGCGTCAGCGTGGTCAGCAGGCGGATCAGCGTTGTTTTGCCGGCGCCGTTCGGCCCCAGCAAGCCGAAGATCTCGCCGGCGCTCACCGTGAAACTGATCTCGTTCACGGCCACCAGTTCGCCGAAGCGTTTGGTCAGGTGCTCGACTTCAATCGCGTTTGTCGTTGCGTTCGCAGGGGCATTCATGGAAGAGCGTTCTTTCAGCGCGAGAACCAGCCCTTCTTCGGCGGAGGCGGCAGAAGGACGGTGGCCGTCATCCCCGCAAACAACCGGCGGCCGGGGTTAGGCAGGGAAACTTTGATCGCAAAGGATTTGACGTCGCGCTTGGTTCTGCTGACGTCGCGCTGCGTGGCGAAGTCCGACTCGACGCCCTTGAAGAATACCTTGCCTTCGATGACGTCTCCCGACGGCAAGCGCACCCGCAGCACCTGGCCGAATTGAATCAGGTCAATGTAGGACTCTTCGACGTCGGCGCGCGCCCACAGATGATCCACATCAATGATCGTGATGATGGGCGCGCCCGGCTGGACGACTTCGCCCTGCCGCGCCACGCGCACGGAAACAATCCCGTCCAGCGGGGCATAGATTTTCGTGTAGCTGAGCCGAGTCTCCGCTTCGTCTTTTGCCGCGCGGGCCTGCTGCAGCAGCGCCCGTGTGGACGCCACGGCGCTCTGCTGCACCTCCACCTGCTTGCGGTTCGCGCGCGCCACATCGAGAGCCGCAGCCTGCGCTCGTACCTGGTCCTCGAGCGATTTCACTGTGGCTTGCGAAGACTTGAGCGCCGCCTCGGCGTGGTCGCGGTCCTGCACCGGAGATACGCCGCCCTGCACCAACCCCACGGCACGCTTATAGTCCTGTTCGTTCTTGAGCAGGTCCGCGTGCGCGGATTCCAGCTGGGCTTTCGTCGCGGTGAGCGTGGCCTCGACGCGAGTCAGGTCGGCTCCCGTCTGTTCGTCGGTCCAGCCTTCGGTCCGGTGCGCCTGCGTGACCTGGGCTTCCAGGCTGCGGATGCTGGCGGCGGTGGAATCGCGTTGTGCCGCGAGTTCCGCGGTGTCCAGTTCGGCAACGAGCTGCCCCGCTTTGACCTCGGCGCCTTCCCCCACCAGGAGGCGCTCGATCCGGCCGGTGATTTTCGCGCTCACGATAACTTCGTTGCCATCCACCACGCCGGTCAGCGGGATGTCGGAGCCTTTCGGTACGGTGACGATGTACAGCACCAGGGCGACCAGGAACACGGCTCCGAGAAACATGAAGAAACGGGAGATATTCATTCCAGCCTCATCCGAGCCTCGTAACCCGCAGGCGCGAATCCTTTAGTCTAACCTGAAAGCCGTACAATTTCTGTACACACCGGCTCGAAGAAACTTTCGTTCCGGACGGCCCGGGTGCGTCAGACTGCGGCAATTCGCCCCGCAGGACGGCGGTTCTTCCGGAACTGTCTCGATCCAAGGGGGAGGGGAGAGCCTACCCATCCAGCGCGCCGCCGGCGCCGGGCGGAAGCTCGATGGCGTATTTAGTGCGGGACTTTTCTTTGTGCTGCTCGAGGGCCAGCTCGATGAGGCGGTCCACCAGCTCGCGGTAACTGACGCCGCTCGCTTCCCACATCTTCGGGTACATGCTGATGGAAGTGAAGCCGGGGATGGTGTTGACCTCGTTGAGATAGATTTTGCGGCTGCGTTGTTCGAGGAAGAAATCCACGCGCGCCATGCCGCCCAGCTCCAGCACGCGAAACGCGCGAACGGCGTACTCCTGGAAGCGCTGCGTCTGTGCGGCGGAGAGTTTCGCGGGAATGTCGGTTCGTGTGCCCTCCTCCAGATACTTGGCTGTGTAGTCGTAGAATTCGCGGTGCGGCATGATCTCGCCGGGGACCGACGCGCGCGGGTCGTCGTTGCCCAGCACGGAGACTTCGATTTCCCGCCCCCGGATGGCCCGCTCGACCATGATTTTCTGGGCGAACTCGGCGGCCAGGTCGAGTGCCGGACCGAACTCCTCGGCGCTGTGGACTTTCGTCATCCCCACGGAAGAACCGAGCGTGGCCGGCTTGACGAACACCGGGTAGCGGAATTTCTTTTCCACCTCGCGGCGGACCTTCGCGGGGCCGCGCTCCCAGTCGCGCCGCGTCACGGCAATCCACGGAACGACCGGAATCTTCGCTTCCTTGCAAAGGCGCTTCTGGACGTCCTTGTCCATGCCGATGGCTGAACCGAGCACGCCCGCTCCGACGTAGGGCAATCCGGCCAACTCCAGCAGACCCTGGATGGTGCCGTCTTCCCCGAACGTGCCGTGGAGCACCGGAAACACCACGTCCACACGCAGCGAGCCCGCGCGGCTCCCGTCAAGCGGCATCAGCGCCGAAGCGTTGGGGTCGGCGGGCAACACCATGCGCTGGCCGCTCTTGAGCACTTCGGGCAGCATCTTCGTCGCGCCCGTGCCGACGAGCCACTGGCCGTCCTTGCTGATGCCGATGGGCACCGTTTCGTATTTTTCGGGGTCGAGGCTGCGAATTACGGTCGCTGCCGAAGCCAGCGACACTTCATGCTCGCCGGAGCGCCCGCCGAACAGCACGCCTACGCGCAGCCGTTTTTTTTCCGTTGTCATTGCTTTGGCCGCTACAGAATTTTTTTACCCAGGCTGGACAGCACCAATTCTACTCCCAGAAGCGCGGTTGTGTTGTGCTCATCAATGACGGGATTGATTTCGACGATTTCCAGCGACACCATGGCTTTGCTGTCGCAAATCATTTCCATGGCCAGGTGCGCCTCGCGGTAGGTGACGCCGCCGCGCACCGGCGTGCCGACTCCGGGCGCGTCCGTGGGGTCCACAAAGTCCATGTCCAGGCTGACGGCAATTCCATCGGTCTCGTCGGAGGCAACCCGCAGCGCCTCGCTCATCACCTCGCGCATGCCGCGCTCGTCAATGTCGCGCATGGTGAAGACGTGCGCGCCGGACTCTTTCACCAGGCGTTTTTCTTTTGTGTCCAGGTCGCGCACACCCACCAGAGCGACATTGCGCGGCTCCACTTTGGGCTTGAAACCTAACAACTCGACCAGCTCCGGCGCGCCGTAACCCATCACCGAGGCCAGCGGCATCCCGTGGACGTTCCCTGAAGGCGAGCTTTCGGGAGTGTTCATGTCGCCGTGCGCGTCGAGCCACACGTAGCCGACGCGCTTCTGCCGCGTGCGGTACGCCCCGGAAACACCTGACACCACGCCGACGGCGATGGAGTGGTCGCCGCCCAGCACCACCGGCAGGAATCCTTCCTCCAGGGTCTTTTGCACCAACTCGGCAAGGCCGCGGCAGGTTTCGGCGATTTCGTTGAGATACTTGGCGCGCTTTTCGCCGTAGGGCTGCTCCTCAGGCTGCTTGACGAAAATGTTCCCGATGTCTTCGACCTGATGGCCGAGTTGCTTGATGCGCGCCTGCAATCCCGCGACGCGCAGCGCCGATGGGCCCATGTCCACCCCGCGGCGGCTCTGGCCAAGGTCCATCGGCACTCCGATGATGCGCACTTTTTGCGGCATAGATTGGTGACTAGTGACTGGTGGCTAGTGACCCGCAAATTGCGGGGTGCCAGCGACTAAGGATAGACCCGATAAATCATGCGAGGGAAGGGAATCACTTCCCGGATGTGCTCGGTTCCGCAAATCCACGCCACGGTGCGTTCGAGGCCCAGGCCAAAGCCGGCGTGCGGCACGCTGCCATAGCGGCGCAGGTCGAGGTACCACCGGAAAGCCTCTTCCGGCAGCTTGTTTTCGCGAATGCGTTTGAGCAGCAAATCGTAGTCCGCAACGCGCTCGCCGCCGCCGATGATTTCGCCGTAGCCTTCCGGCGCAAGCATGTCGAATCCCAATGCCAGGTCGGGCCGCTGGGCGTCAGGTTGCATGTAGAACGCTTTGATCGCAGCGGGGTAGCGATGCACCATCACCGGCCGGTCGTATTCGCTCGACAGGATGGTTTCTTCGTCGCCGCCAAAATCGTCGCCCCACTTCGCGGGGTTGCCGCGTTTCTGGAGGATTTGAATGGCCTCGTCGTAGCTGACCCGCGGGAAGGGCGGCTTCACGTTGGCGAGTTTGGCGGGCTCGCGCTTGAGTGTTTCCAACTCGCGAACGCGGTTTCTCAGCACCGACTGCACCATGTGGCTCACCAGGCCTTCCCCCAGCTCCATCATGTCGGCCAGGCGCGCGTAGGCGGCCTCGGGCTCCAGCATCCAGAATTCGGTCAGGTGGCGGCGCGTCTTGGATTTTTCGGCGCGGAACGTCGGCCCAAACGTGTACACCTTGCCGAGGGCCATCGCCGTCGCTTCGACGTATAGCTGGCCGGATTGCGTGAGGTAGGCCTTCTGGTCGTCAATGTACTGCACTTCGAACAGCGACGTGGTGCCCTCGCAGGCGGCCGGCGTGAAAATGGGCGCCTCGGTGAGGGTGTACCCCCGCCCGTCCATGAACTCGTGCGCGGCGCGAACCGCTTCCGCGCGGATGCGCAGGATGGCGGCCTGGCGGGGCGTGCGGATCCACAAGTGCCTGTGGTCGAGCAGAAAGTCAACGCCGTGCTCTTTGAGTTGGATGGGATAGGGGTCATTTTCCGGCACGCGTTGCACCACTTCGATCCCCGTGATGCCGATTTCACAGCCGCCCGGCGCGCGCGGCTCCGCGCGGATTTTCCCCGTGACGATGACGCTGGACTCCTGCGTCAACCCGCGAAGCTGCTCGAATGCGGCGGGGTGCTCCTTCTGCGAGACCACGCCCTGGATGATTCCCGTGCCATCCCGAAAAATGGGAAACAGCAGTTTTCCCGATTCGCGCAGGTTGTAAAGCCAGCCGCGGAGGGTGACCTCCTGCCCGGCGTGCTCGGCCGCGGTTTCGATGGAGACAACGGTCATCGAGCCTTTCGGTTGAGTCCTTCGAATTTGTCGAACACCCCGCGTGCTGCGGCCAGCGTGCTGGTCACCGCTCCCGCGTCCGGGTAGCCCGAAGCGCTTGACGGCAGTTCCTTGAGCTCCAGCACCAGAGGCAGGTCGCCGGCTGGGGCCCCGCGCAGCAGTTTCAGCGCTGCGTTCCAGTCGATCGTGCCGGCATAGGGGAGCAGGTGCTCGTCCTTTTCGCCGTGATTGTCGTGGACGTGCGTTGTGGCGGTGAGCTCGCGCATCACTTCAAAGCATTTCGCCACGCGCTCTTCCGGAGTCCCTTCTTCCAGGTTGGCGTGGCCCACGTCGAAGCACAATTTGAGTCCGGTGAGGCGCGTTTCTTCGATGAAGGCGCGCAGCGTCGAGGGCGCGCCCATTTCGTTTGTGGTGTTTTCCAGCGCGATCGTGACGCCGCGCTGCTTGGCGAAAATCACCAGATGTTCGAGCGAGCTGAACGCGGCGTCGCGCGTGCGGGCGTCCAGGGTTTCGCGCGGAGCTCCCAGATGCTGCACCAGAAATGGAAACGGCGCTTTCTCGGCAAGGTCGAGCGCGCGCTTGATTTCATCCACGGCGTCAAGGCGCCGGACGCGCTCGGGGTCGCACAGCGAAAGCGGAACGCCGCTCTCGCGCCCGGGGAGAAAGTCGCGCCCCGTGGGCGAATGGAACGAATGAAGTCTGAGGTTGTTTGCGGCGAGAGCGCCGGCCAGTTCGTTCACGTCCGGCGGCGAATCGTAATCGAAATGGTTTCGCCCGCCGTAGAGCTCGATGGCGGTGAACTCCGCCCCGGCGATTTCTCCGAGGAGCGGCGCCGTCAGCTTGCGATTGGCAAAGATGTATGTGGAAAGGACCCGTTGCATGGGGCGGTCAGTATCCTTTGGCGGAGCCTTCGTCGCGCGGGTCGGCCGCGCCGAGCCGCTGGCCCGTGCGCGGGTCAATGCCAATCGCGTTCACCAGTCCGAGATGACCGCGCCGGGTGAGTTTGTGACCCCGCGCCTCGAGTGCTTTGACCAGTTCGTCCGGGAACGATTCCTCGAGGAAAAGAGTGTCCGGCAGCCACTGGTGATGGAACCGGGGCGCGTTGATGGCCGCCTGCGCTTCCATGCCCAGCCGCATCCAGTCCAGAACGCTCAGCAGCGTCACGGAAATAATTGTGGGTCCCCCGGGAGAGCCGGTGACGAAGCTCAGCTTGCCGTTGCGCAGCAGAATCGTCGGGGTCATCGAGCTGAGCGGGCGCTTGCCGGGGGCGATGGCGTTCGCCTCCGACTGCATCAGGTCAAACAGCTTGTTCGGAACGCCGGGCTGAGTGGTGAAGTCGTCCATCTCGTCATTCAGCAGAAATCCCGCCGAGCAAGTTACGCCCGAGCCGTAGCTGTTGTTCAGCGTGTAGGTGGTGGCGACAGCATTCCCCGCGGCGTCCACGACGGAGTAGTGCGTCGTGTTGTGGCCCTCGGTCGGGCTGACCGCCATGCGCCCCGGCGAAGTGTCCCGCGGCAGTCCACTGCCGCTGCCGCCGGCGGCTGGAGCGTCAAACGGCGCGGGATTGCCGGCGCGCACGGTCTGGCTTGAGGAAGCATGCAACGCGTCAATGCTCGCAAATAACTCCCGGGCGTAGCGCGGATCGGTGAGTCCCTGAACGGGCACGTGCGCGAAATCGGGATCGGCAAGATAGACTGCGCGATCGGCGAACACCCGCCGCATTGTTTCCGCGACCATGTGCACCGACTGTGCGTCATCCCACGACTTCAGCGGCACGCCGTCCAGCATATTCAGCGCTTCGATCATGGCCACGCCCCCGGAGCTTGGCGGCGGGCTGCTGATGACCTCCCACCGGGCATCGCCTGCCTGGTAGCTCGCGCGCAGAGGCTCACGCACCCTCACTTTGTAATTGGCCAAGTCCTCGAGCGTGATCGGCCCATTCATCCGTTCCATCTCGCTCGCGAGCTTCCGGGCCGTTTCGCCCCGGTAGAACTCCGCGCTTCCGTATCGGGCGATGCGCTTGAGCGTTGCGGCAAGCTCCGGCTGACGCAGGATTTCGCCCGGCTGATACAACGCCCCGTCTTTCAAAAAGATTCTCTTGCTCGTGGGAAACCGCTCGAGCAGGCTGCGGTGGGCCGCGAGTTCGCGCGCCAGCTTTTCGCTGACCGGGAAACCCTGCTCGGCGAGGCGCATCGCAGGCGCCATCACCTGCGCCAGCGTCAGCTTGCCGTACTTCTTCAGCGCCAACTCCAGCCCCGCCACCGTCCCCGGGACGCCCGCCGAGCGGTAGCCAATCGTCGCCGCGTCGCCGTCGAGCGTGCCGTCGGGGAGGATGTACATGTCGCGCGAGGAGCGGCCGGGCGCGACTTCGCGGAAATCAAGAAATGTCGTGCGCCCGTCACTCAGCCGCACCAGCATAAAACCGCCGCCGCCCAGGTTTCCGGCCCTTGGCCCCACCACCGCCAGAGCAAAACCCACGGCCACGGCCGCGTCCACGGCATTCCCGCCTTTTTTGAGGATTTCTACTCCCGCCGCGGAGGCCAGAGGCTCGTCGGAGGCGACCATGGCTTTGGCGCCGCGCACGGCCTGCGCGGGCCAAGCCGCCGGAGGTGTCGCCGGCTTCGGCGCATTCCGTTCGCTGCCCGTTTGGCTACGCGAAGCTGCCGGCCAGCACCAAGCTGCGCAAATCAGGATTGCTAGTGCTGTGATTTTCGAACGCATGGGAAACAATTGACTGTAAGCGAATCGCCCGAGGGCGTCAAGGCGAGGCGGTATTTGGTGTGAGCTATTTGATTTCAACTGCCCGGTCGAGCGAATCCACGAGTTCCTTCCAGTAATCATCACCGGCCAGAGGAGCAAATATCATTACTGTGTAGGCGTTGTAGCCCCTCTTCATCATGAGCATGACCATCCGCGACGGCTTGCCGTCCACTCCGCTCAGGGCGTATTCGAAAATCATACGGCGCGCTGCTTGACCGTTCACATCCAAGCTGTCCTGGCCGACCAGCTTGAAGCGCGCTCCTTTGACAAGACCAAACATCGTAACGCCCGCTAGTTGGTCCAGCGTTTGTTGCGGAGAACTGAACTGCACCCGGAAGGTTGCGTAAGCCCCGTTATTGGGTTGCTGCAGGGCGCAATAATTCGCGATGGGTGCTTGCGCTTGCACCCATCGGCCGGGCAAGCGCAGCGCAACTCCGTAAGCAGGATTGCGGTATACCGATTCGGCGTCTCCGGCAACGAAGGTGGCCTGGGACTGATCAATGTTCAAATAGCGACGCGAGTACCAGGAACCCGCGCGGTAGAGCGCATACGCGCCTACAGCAAGAATCGCAATTCCTGAGAAAACCAGAATGAGGATAATCGTGCGCCGATTGCTCGTAGGTTTGGCCTTGGGCGGCGGATAGGGTTGCGCAATCGGACTCGGGAAAAGGCTCATTGCTTGACTGTTTTCGAGCGGCCCGTCCGTCTATACAGAATCCTCGCCGAGGAACTCAATTTTACCGGTCTTGGG
>DASWCG010000366.1:0-2543 GCA_036390175.1 Candidatus Acidiferrales bacterium
CCTTGTACTCGGCCGCGGACATGACTTCCTTGATTTCCTTGATGCCCGTAAGGACGGCGCTGAATGGCAGGAAATCGGAACGCGTGAGCCGCGCGATGAGGCGCGCAAGGGTGGTTTTTCCACAACCGGGCGGGCCCCAGAAAAGCATGGAGCCGAGGTTGTCGCTTTCGATCTGACCGCGAAGCGGCTTGCCGGGCCCGAGAAGTTTTTCCTGGCCGATGAATTCATCAAGCGTGCGCGGCCGCATGCGCTCGGCGAGCGGCTGGTTGGCGGCGGGCACGCCGGGTTCCGGCGCCGGTGCAGGCAATTTTGAAAAGAGGCTCACGGTGATATCGGCGATCGCGAAGCGGCCGAGTTTTTGATGTGTGGAGCGGCCGCGGAGTTTCTTTGGCGGGCGGCTTCGTAAAACACTATGGCGGCAGCGGCGGCGGCATTGAGCGATTCCACGCCGCTGGCCATGGGAATACGAATGCGCGCATCGGCGCTGCGCTCGATTTCCCCAGGCAGGCCAGCCCCTTCGTTGCCGACCAGCAGCGCCACCGGCTGGCACCAATCGACTTCCCACGGAGCTAGCAACGGCTGTTCACCGTCCCGCGGTTCGTGAACGCCCGATGCGAGCGTGCGAACTCCTGCGACCTTGAACTGCGTCAGAAGAATCGCAAGCGATACTCCGGCAAGAATGGGAAGATGCAGGGCTGCGCCGGCGGAAGCTCGCAGAGCTTTCGGTGAATAAGGGCTCGCCGTGCCGCTGATCCCGGAGGCGGCCGTGGCGGCGCCCGTTGCCCCGAAAGCGGCAGCGGTGCGAAGGATGGTTCCGACGTTGCCGGGATCCTGGACGCCCGCGAGCACAACGAGCAAGGGAGCGCATGCAGAAGCCGGAACGCGGACAAGGTCATCGAACGAGACCGCGCGAGGTTTGACAAGAGCGGCGACGCCTTGGGGATGCTCGGTATCAGCGAGACCTTCGAAAAGGCGGTCAGTCGTTCGAAGAGTGGGAAAGGCCATCTCTGGCCGACCAATCAATGGAGCAAGACGTTCGTGGTGGCGTTCGCCGGATTCGCTGAAGAGAACAGCCTGGATAGGGCACCCGGAACGCAGGGCCTCTTCGACGGGGCGAACGCCTTCAACGCCGACGAATCCGTCTTCCGTGGGCAGACCTCCGCGCAAGGCCATGCGAAACTCCTTGAGCCAGCGATTGTCGCGGCTGGTGAGGAGCGCGGATTCATTCGCAGGTCTGGCGCTGCGGGCGGCTTTGCCGGGCGTGGCCATAGCTTGGAGGTTAGCAAATTTTGGGAGGAAGGCGCTAACCATCCGACGTGCGCGGATCAACGGTCGTCTGGCAAACGGGAAACAAAGCATTACCACCTGGGAGCATAGCAGCATAGAGGAATTGCTCTAGGACCTGGCGTTACATAGACTGGCTCGGAATCGATCATTAGAGGCCCCCGGGAAGAAACAGGATGATCCGTTGCTCTAATGTGATTTTTGTTGCGTGCTGCCTGATCCTAGCCGGCTGCAGTCAGGCGACGCTGATGAAGTATTTTACGCCGGCCGCAGACGAGGCGATCGCGAGAAAGTACGTCGACCTGCTCCGTCAAGGGAAATTCGAGCAGATTGAGAGTGCTTTGGACCCGAGCCTGATTGACTCCAGTCTTGGGGATACCCTTGCCAGAATGGCGGCGATGTTTCCATCTGACAGTCCGAAGTCGGCTAAAGTTGTGGGAGCGCACGTCTTCCACGGTCCAGAGTTTTCCAGAACCAACATAACACTCGAATATGAGTTTCCTAGTTCGTGGCTTCTGGTGGATATCACGACACAGAAGAAAGGTGATGTTTCCACAATTGTGGGATTTCACGTGAACCCCATCTCCGACTCCCTGGAGAATCTCAACAAGTTCAGTCTTATCGGTAAAGGGATCACTCAAGACGGGATTCTCGCCATGGCCATTTTTGCAACGCTGTTTAGTTTGTATGTTTTCGTATTATGCCTGCGAACCAAGAATGTGAAGAAGAAATGGTTGTGGATAATCTTTATATTGGTGGGCGTGGGGAAATTGGCTGTAAATTGGACAACAGGACACTGGGATTTTCAAACTGTGGCTTTCCAAGTCCCATGCGGAAGCGCGGCTGCTCCGCTTTATGGGCCGTGGACTGTCGCGGTCTCTCTTCCCTTGGGAGCTATTGTGTTCTTGCTTCGGCACAGAAACGACACTGAGAGCCAGTCATCAGCCGTCGCTCCTCCGGAATCTTTAAGTTCCCCACGTGGGCCGTCAGCGTAATGCTTTCCTCAAACGCCACGAGTATTCCTATCGTCTAGGAGCGGGCGCGGTGTTGCGCGGGCGAGAGGGGGTATGGTAGCGTCGCCCAAATAAGGGCAGCGCGGGCGGACGGCTGCAAGGTGTCATCACGACTTCGCCGAAGGCCAAAAAATTGCCGGCTGAATTGCTGCGGGTGAACGCGCAAACTCCAGAGGCGGATGTGCTGCGGTATGCGGCGCACTTTCTCACGCGCGGCAGTGTGATTGCGATTCCCACGGACACGTT
>DASWCG010000367.1:0-1535 GCA_036390175.1 Candidatus Acidiferrales bacterium
GCGCGCCGAGGAAGCATTGCGGGAGAGCGAGGCAAAGTTCCGCGATTACGCCGAAACTGCCTCCGATTGGTTCTGGGAAATCGGTCCGGACTACAAATTCACACTGTTGACCGAGAATGCGTTTGGTTCGGACCCGGCGGAGCGAATCGGCACGGCGTCCTGGGATCACGCTCTCGATCTTGAAACGGAACCGGAGAAGTGGCGGCTTGTTTGGGAAACTCTCGATGCACGTAAGCCGTTCCGCGACTTCGTCTATTGCTCCGTGGGCGGCAACGGCCTGCCGATGTACGTGAAGGCCAGCGGCAAGCCGGTCTTCGACGCCAACGGAGAATTCCGTGGCTATCGCGGCACCGGCAGCGATGTGACCGAGCGCAAGCGGGCGGAAGAGGCGCTTCGTGAAAGTGCGGAAGCTCTGCGCCGCAGCGAAGCCTATCTGGCCCAGGCGCAGAAGCTGACGCACATGGGCAGTTGGGCCTGGAATCCCCGCACCGAGGAGGTGCTCTATTGTTCCGAGGAGATGTTCCGAATTTTCGGATTGGATCCGCGGAAGAGCCCGCCCAGCCGCGAGAATTTTCGCCGGCAGATCCATCCCCAGGACCGCGATTGGGTGCGCCAGAAATTCGAGCAGTGCCTTCGCGAAAGAGTGGATCGCGTCGAAGAGTATCGGGTTCTTCTGGCCGACGGAACGGTCAGGCACATCGCCTCCTCAGGCCATCCGGTCGTGGATGAAAACGGCGAGCTAATCGAGTTTGTCGGCACCGCCGTCGACGTGACGGAACGCAAACGCGCGCAGGAGGAGCGTGAGAGGCTCCGCCAGCTGGAGGCAGATCTCGCGCACATGAACCGCGTGAGCATGATGGGCGAACTGGCCGCCTCGCTGGCTCATGAAATCACGCAACCGATCGCCAGCGCGCGCAACAACGCCCGTGCGGCGCTGAATTTTCTGGACCAACGGCCGCCGGACATCGGGGAGGTCAGGGAAGCGATCGACTGTGTCGTTGGCGATTCCGATCGCGCCGGAGACATCGTCGACCGCATCCGTGAGCACATCAAGAAAGCGCCGCCGCGAAAGGAGCGGTTTGATCTTAATGCAGCAATCAATGAGGTGATTGCGTTGGCGCGAAGCGCAATCACCGAGAATTGCGTCTCGGTCCAGACCGGACTTGCGGACGGGTTGTTTCCCGTCCAGGGCGATTGTGTTCAAGTGCAGCAAGTCGTCCTGAACCTGGTCCTGAACGCAGTCGAAGCCATGGGCTCGGTCGAAGCGGGCGCGCGAGGGTTGTCGATCAGCACCGAGCAAACCAAAACGAGTGGCGTCCTCGTGGCCGTGCGCGATTCCGGGCCGGGCATTGATCCGGAACATCTCGAGCGCGTTTTCGAGGCTTTCTACACCACCAAGTCCAGCGGAACGGGGATGGGGCTGTCGATCTGCCGGTCGATCATCGATGCCCATGGAGGCCGGCTGTGGGCAGAGGCGAATGAACCTCGCGGCGCCGTATTTCAGTTTACCTTGCCCAGCGCGGGCAGCCCGGCGC
>DASWCG010000368.1:0-3066 GCA_036390175.1 Candidatus Acidiferrales bacterium
GACGGTGTGGGCGGTTTTGGGCTTCACATCGCCGCGGACAACGGCGGGGATGAGGCGTGCCAAGGCGGTGCTGAGATCGCAAGCGGAAAGGTAATCGCCGGAGAAGAAGAAGGCGAGGTCTTTGCCGAGTGTTTCGGCGGCGCGGGCCCGGGCTTCTTTTTGCGCGTGATAGAAGCAGAAGGGGGGATGGTTGGCGACGCGCGGAGTGCGGCAACGGCGGCCATCCGAGAAAGTAAACGAACACAAAGACACGCGGTCCTTTGGACTGAGAGAGGACATAAAAGTCTCCTTTAGAGTTGAGTTTTGGGATTTGCTGAGAAAAGAGCCGGCAGGGATGCCGGCGCTACGAACATGGGCCTAAGATAGAAACGCCCCGGCTAGAGCCGGGGCGCAGTAATCAACAGGAATATTGTACCACAACGGTAATGCGCGTCAAGTTAAAAATCGGGGGCAAAAGCAAGAGAAGTCAAAACCCGCAGCCTTAAAACCGAAGGCTGCGGCACCCGGCTGCGGCACGCCACGAGCGTCTACGCCGCCCGCCAGTCGATTTCGTTTCAAATAGGGTTTACACTTTTTCTTTCGACGTGCCATCGTCGGTCGGAGGTGATGGAATGCTTGGCTGGAGTAGTCTGGAGAGCGCAGCTTCGGTCGCGCCCTCATTGGGCACCCCCAGCTATTCTCTTGTCAACGAGAGGGCTGGGACTGGAGAACGCCGCCTACGTTTTTAGGGCAGTGGGTTCCGGGGAACGAAGAGAGATTCCTCGCTGCGCAGGCCGACCATCTCGCAGGAGCGAGATGGGAAGAAAAACGTCGGCCTGCTCCGCTCGGAATGACGGTTTTGGGGCTGCGGTGTGAATCGGAACGACATTAGAGAGAGGGAGTGTGCGAGACCAGGAGCATGGGCAGCGGGCGGAGTTCGCGCTTCATGGGATCGAGCATCATTCCAAGGGCCTTGAGAGAGATGGTGCCGAGCAGAGTGGTATCCTGCTTTTCGCCAAAAATGACCGGAGCAGCGCCCTGACGGCCATTCAGCCGAAACAATACATCGCCGATCTTGCGAATGATTTCGGAGCCATCCGCCATGATGAAGGTGCGTTTGGAGTGCGGCCTGATGCGGAGTTTGCGAAGCAAAGCCGCCGGAACAACGGAGTACACGGCTCCCGAGTCCACCAGGAAGCTGAGTTCGAGCGCTTGCCTGGGTTTTGCCGGGTTAGCAATGTTCACTTTGATGTGAGTCAGGCCCATAAGCAGCCTCGCGATTCGAGTGTAGTCTCCGCCAAGAAGCGCGTCAAACGAAAGGCCCCAGTTCGGTGCCAACGTGGCTCCCCATTCTTCTTGACAAAGGAACGAGCGATGTACTTTTCAAGGCCCCAGACGCAGGAATGATGGAGAAAGCGGTTCGAGGCCGACGCGGAGGACCCAGCAAAGCGGATTGCGATTCTTACTGTTTTCCCGTTAGGCGACGGATTAAATCCACCTCGGACTGGCGGTAGGGAGTTCCGTCGGGATGCAGCACCTCGTGAAACCACACTGGGGGCTGGCTGAGAATGTAGGGATGCTGCCACGATTCCCAGGGCAAATAGGTCTGCGTCTTGCCAGCGACGAATCCCCAATTGATGGCGCCGACGCGCTCTTCCTTGGCAATCGGCAAGACCGCGTCAAACGTGCTGCCCACCGAACGGGCCATGAATTCCGTGCAGATGACCGGGCGGTTGTGCTTCTTCAGCCAAGCCACTTCGCGCTTGAAGTACTCCGGCCAACTGTAGTTGTGGAAGGTGATGATGTCGGATTCGCGCAACTGAATCTGCTGGAGTTCGCCCAGGTTGGCCCCGTCCGGCGAGGTGTCCACGGCCCACACTCCGCTGGTGAGAGGCTGCGTTGGATTCGCCTCTCGCGCCCACGCAAATACCTGCGGCAAAAGCGCCGTCACGCGGGCGGTCTTATCCTTCAACTCTTCCTTCGAATAGCTTCCGAGGTTATCGGCGCCGGGCTCGTTCCACACGTCCCAGGCAAGAACGCGGTCGTCTTTCGCGAAGGCTCCCACGACGCCGAGCACGTACGCCTTCAGCCGCGGAACTTGGCTTGGATCACCCAGGGCCTTCGCGCCGGGACTCTGCACCCAGCCGGAATTGTGGACGCCGGGAATCGGGGGATGCTGCGGGCCGAGATGCGGCGACGGGTCCCAGCAAGAATCGAAGAGCACAAACAGCGGGCGGATGTGATGCCGCGAGGCGATGGTCAAGAAGCGGTCCATGCGCTTCTGGAAGCCGGCGGCATCCTGCTGCCAGAGCAGGTCGTGGAGAAAGACGCGCATGGTGTTCATGCCCATGGCTTCGGCCCAGGTGAATTCGATATCGATCTCGGCGGGATCGAAGGTCGCCTCCTGCCACATCTCCAATTGGTTGATGGCCGACTTGGGAACGTAATTGCTTCCCACGAGCCAGGGCTGCTGGGCGTACCAGGCGCTGGCCTTCTGCTCCGGCCAGCGCGCGGTTTGCGCCGAGGCTGTATCCACGCACATGCCGACCGCGATCAGCACCGGCATCAGGAAAACGGACTTCGTTATTTTCATGGTAGGAACTCCCCTTGCGTTTATATGCTAGGGGCTCAAGACAACCTGCGCAATGGGTGACAGGATCCAAAAACACTTTCCGGATGAACACGCAGGGAACGACGAGAACCTCTTCGCGAGATTGGTTCGACTGGATGAGACTCATGCAAATGGGCTAGACTCTGGAGAGGAGAATCAAAGTAATGCCTGCGAGTATCATTGTCAGCAATCCGGCAATTCTCAGCGGTGAGCCCGTTTTTCGTGGAACTCGGGTTCCCTTCAAGTCCCTGACCGACTACCTGGAACACGAACGGAGTCTGAGCGAATTTCTGGAGGATTTCCCCAGCGTGAGCCGTGCCGATGCCATCGCCGCCCTGGAAGAAGCCAGGGTCAGCTTGGCGGCCACTCTGAAATGAAATTGCTTCTGGACGAGTGTTTGCCTCGGAGAGCCAAATATCTTTTTGCCGAGGGCGGGCACGAGTGCGAGACGGTTCGGGACGAGGGATTCAGCGGCA
>DASWCG010000369.1:0-10721 GCA_036390175.1 Candidatus Acidiferrales bacterium
GAATGACCCAGCACCATCAACGCAAAGATGGAGTTCATAATTGCAGGATAGATCCCCGCCAGACCTTCCGTGCGCTCGATGTGCTGGAGCATCCACTGCCGCGCCTGGTTCAGCGCGCGCTGCCGCAGCGGCTTCCAGGGAAGTTTCTCGTAAAGTTTCAACGCGCGGTCCACGGCCAAAAAGAAGTTTCGCCACGTGAGCAGGCGACTATCCCAATCGAACGCGGCAGTTTTCTTCGCGAGATCCTTATAGAGCTCCTCCACCCGCGCGCTTTCGGGCAGCGTCCAGCGCGGCTTGTGGGCGTAGAGTATCGCCAGCGGGATCACGATCCCGCGCGTCCACGACGACATCTCGTACACGTTCAGGTAAAACCAGCTCGGCAACAGCATTAGTTCCGGAGGAACGGCAGGAACCATCTCCCATCCAACCGCTCCCGCCATGGCGAGATAAAACCGCGTGAACGAATTCGTGTGCTCGAGGCCGCCCAAACGGTGCACGGTTGCACACGCCTTCTGCATGTGCGGCGCATCGGGCGAATCTCCGGCCAGCTTCAATGCAAAGTACGCCTTGAGAGTGGCATTCAGCTCTGACGGGCCACCCGGATAAGAGTTCCATCCTCCCTCAGGCGTCTGCCGGCGGCGGATATAGTTGGCCAGTTTCGCGATGCGTTCGGGATCCGCTTTGCCCAGTGCGTGAAGGTAGTAAATGTAATCCGATTCCAGAGTGGTATCCGCTTCAAGCTCGCCAACCCAGTACCCTTCCTCAGCCTGCAGGGAAAGCAGATAATCCGCACCGCGTTCAATGGATTGCCCGAGGCGATCCTCAAGTTCCGCCAGCGGACGGCGAACCGCCCCCGTCCGCTCTTCCAACCCGATTCTCGTTCCAGTCGCCAACTCTCCCTCCGCTACGGTTGCTTCACCCTGGATTCGGCTACGCGTGTCTACACTTCAGCGCAAGTTTGTGCTGGGGCTTCTCGAAACTGACGGGCTCCGTTGGACAGACCACCCCATCAGCCTCCGTGATGGAAGCCGCTGAAAATCCAAGACAAACGATTATCCCCATGAATCTCGAGCCGGTCAACAGCTAAGATGCACCCCGTTTCACAGGAGGATGCCCGCAGTGCTAAAGAACCGCTCCTGGACAAAGGCGACCAAGCCTGCGGGCAAGGGGTCGTCCGCTTGCTGGTGAAAGATGGGTCGTCCGGTTAGTAAAGCACGGGAAACGCCGGACCATGAAGTCGATTTTCTTGCATTGAGCGGGCGTCTAAGAATGCAGGCATCGGCGCGATCCAAGTAGCACCGAGCTGACTCTTTGAAGTCTGCTTCTTCCGGGTCGAGGACCACTAGATAAAGGTTCGGCCGGACAAACTGCAAGAGCGAATTGCTCTCCAGGATTACATTCTGCGGTGCGCCGCAGGATTGTATGCTGCCGCTTCCTTCGGCCAGGGCCTTGCGGAGAAGCGGAAGTCCCTCCGCAAGCCGCCCCTGCTTGGTGCGCAGCCACAGCGAGCGCCTGGCGCCAGCTTCGAGAAATCTTGCCGAGTCCGTCCCGGCTGACGCGCCGCTTTCCCAATCGAGCGCCACGGTGTGTTCATCGGGGGCGCAATCGCAGGCGCTGCCGCCCCGCGAGCAAACACCGTGGCCGAACTGCGTGATTTTTCCCGCTGTCCAGGCTGCCTCGGGAAATGCATGGATCAGTTCCACGATAAGCGCCGTCTTCCCGATGCTGCGCGTGTGTCCGCCGACAACCAGGATTCGCGATTTGAGTGTTTGGGGCATGAGCGAACCTGCGCTCCATTTTCTCACATCGGGACGCGTGTCGTGCGCGCAACCCGCACCCCCCTTCAAAAATCATAGAGCGGCTTCTCGCCCTGCGGGCGAGTCTTCCAGCGCGCGTGAACCCAGAGCCACTGATCAGGATGCGCGCGGGCAAAATCTTCGATGATCCGGGTGAAATTCTCCGTGTTGACTCGGATATCCGCATCGGCATCGCCAGTGCGAACCAGCTCGACCGGCCGCTCGAACCGCAAGCGGTATTTGCGAAGCGCTTCGTCCCACCAGGCGTACCCGGGCACGACGGCGGCATCGGTGTGAAGCGCGACACGGGCAATTCCCGTGGTGGTGCAGGCCGGCGTGCCGAAAAAGTTCACGAAGATGCCTTCTTCCGGCAGCGTATTCTGGTCAGCGAGAATGCCGATCGTTCCGTAATCGCGAAGAATCGTCAGCATGGCCCGGGCAGATTCATTCTTGTAGATGGGCTGGTTGCCCGAAAGGCAGCGGTAACGATTCACAAGCGCGTCCACGCGCCGGTTGTCGAGCTGCCGCGCCATGAAATGAAGCGGGAATCCGTACAGCGCATGCGCGAACGAAGACACTTCCCACGCACCCAGGTGCCCGGTGAGGAAGAGCACACCCTTGCCGCAGTTGCGCCCGGCAAGAAAATTTTCGTGGCCGTCGAGAACAACAATCCTTTCGATATTCTTGCGGGTCCAGCGGGGAAAATGCGCAAACTCCGCCGCCATCCAGCCCAGGTTGCGAACTAATTTTCGGATCACACGCCGCCGCAGCGCGTCTGTCCATTGCGGAAACGCGATGCGCAGGTTGATCATCGCCACGCGCCGAAATTTCGGCAGGAAGAAAAACAGCAAGCGCGCCGCCGCGGCAGCGGCTACACGCGCGACCGAACGGGGCAAGGCCCCCAGAAATTTCAGCGCCGTCCAAACAAGAGCGTACTCGAGCCATTCCTTCATCGCGCGACATTATGCTAGAGGTTGCGGGCCGGAGGCTAGAAGTTGCGGAAGAAACGCCCCCCTGGCTGACGCGATGTGAGAGGGATGCTAGACTCGGCGGTGTGCCAATCACCGCCGAATCATCCACCGGTGCCGCGCCAACATCCGCGTTAGCACGATTCGGCTGGGCCGCATTGATCATCGCCACTCTGTACGTCTGTTATTTCAGCCGCCTTGGGGCGCTCGGATTCGTCGGCCCCGATGAGCCGCGCTACGCCTGGGTCGCGCGAGCCATGGTTGAGACCGGCGACTGGGTCACGCCGAGGCTCTACGGCAAGCCCTGGTTTGAGAAGCCGGTACTCTTTTATTGGGGAGCGGCTGTGTCATTCAAATTCTTTGGCGTGAGCGAAGCATCGGCGCGTTTGCCCTCGGCCGTCAGTGCGTTGCTGGCAACCCTGGCCCTAGCGTGGCTTGCCTGGCGAATGTACAGCGCGGAAACCGCGGGCCTGGTATTGCTGATGCTGCCTACTACGGTGGGCATGATCGGCTTTTCCCATGCGGCGGCAACCGACATGCCGTTCAACGGGATGCTGACCACCGCAGTGGTCGCCGCGGCAATTGTCGCAAGCATGGTGCTGCCTGCCGGATCGTCTCCGCCCCGAACTCCCATTGCTGCGCTCGTTGCGTTCGGTGTCTTCCTCGGCGCCGCAACGCTTGCCAAGGGACCGGCGGCAATTGTTTTGGCTGGCGGAGGTTCGGGCCTGTGGGCGCTCTTGACGAAGCGATGGGGCGACGCCTTTCGTCTCGCTCACCCTATAGCCATCGCAGCGTTCTGCATGACCGCCTTGCCCTGGTACGTTCTCTGCGCCCTTCGCAACCCCGGTTTTCTGCGCGTCTTCATCTATGAGCATAATTTCGCGCGCTACCTCACGCCTGAGTTCCGCCACGTGCAACCGATTTGGTTTTTCGGCCCCATCCTCCTTTTGGGTCTTCTGATTTGGACAGGGACCTTCGGAAGTGTTCTGAAGGACGCAGTTCGTGCATGGCGTGAAGGTCGCTGGCGCAGTTCGCCAGGGCTTTTTCCCGCTTCCTGGGCGGTTTTCACTTTTGCATTTTTTACCCTATCGAAATCGAAATTGCCCGGCTATATCTTGCCGACTGTGCCTCCGCTTATCTTGCTTGCCGCTCACAGCGTCTGGCTGAGGCTGCAGAAGAAAGTTGCAGGAGAACGGTGGGTCGGCATTATGGCGGGAATTACCCTGATGGGCGTCGGGGGCGGGACCTTGGTTTTATTGGACAGAATACCATTCGCGGTGGATTATTCCCCCCCCCAACCATTCGCGTGGGCGATCTTGGTCTTACTGTTGGGCGGGATTGCTTCCATCATTCTCGGGGTTCTTCGGCGGCCCTCTGCCGCGCTTTCTGCATGCGTTCTTAGTCTCATTCTAGCGATCCCGCTGTCCATGACGGGGGACTCCCGGCGGGCGCTGAATGCGGGGGTTTCCGCGGGGCCAATCGGCCGGAGTTACGCGTCTGCGAACGCCTCGGCTTACAAACTGTCGCGGTCATTTCAGTATGCTCTGAATTTCTATCAGCACCGCGAAGTCCCGGAATGGTCGCCTGACGCCACCCAGCCCGGATGGGTGTTCGTGCAAGCCGGCCAGATGAATGAACTGCGGGTTCTCGGATTGAAATGTCCCGCGTTTATGGCCTATCCCGCAGTGGTTGTTTGCCAGGACCCGGGGCTACCGGGCCGGGCGTCTGATAGGAGGAAGGCGCAATAGGAAGAAACTCACAATCCGATTTTCGTAGAAGCGTTTGTCATCATCGAGCATGCTGCCGTAGTCTCCCCGCGGCAGGACGGCCTGCTCACGCGGTTCGGGCGCGAGAAGAAAAACATCCTGCGTGGATTCCCCAAGCACGGGTTCGTCGAGGGCTTGCAGAAACAGCTTGGGGACGCCGGAGAGACTGTCGAGGCGCAGAGACAGCGGCTGGGCATTGCGATAATCATAGTTCAGCCACTTGAAGCCGAATTGCGCCCAGCGAGCCATGAACGGGAGCGCTCCCAGACCAGTCCGCCTCATCAGAAGATTCACCATTTGCGAGGGCTCGTTGTACACCGAGTCTGCCACGATGGCGCGGACTCTGCTGTCGCCCTCTGCTTCGGACAGGGCGGCATAAGCCCCCATATTCGCTCCCCAGAGGCCGAACTGGGCGGGGTCCACATCATCGCGCTTTGCCAGAGTATCAATCGCGGCGCGCACCTCCTTGGCCTCGCGAAAACCGAGCGTGGTGATTCCCTGGCTCGACCCATGCCCCGCAAAATCGAACAGGAAAACATTGTATTGATGGTCCTGCAAAGCCGAGGCAAGAGTGAGGAGGAGTCCGCGGCTGGATTGATAGCCATGACAAAGGACAATCGTCGGCGCACCACGCAGCCCGGGGAAAAACCACCCCTCGCGGCTGCCCACGCGCGGCACTGTGAACGAAACGGCATCCGGATGTCCGGGAAAATCGCGAGTATTGATGTCCGACTTGGTGCGCGGCGGGGAAACGATGCGGTACACCAGAAACCCTGAGACGGCCGCAGTCGAAAGTATCGCGAAAAACACGAAGGCGACCGCAGCGGTCAGCAATTTTGCGTACCACTTGGTCGGAGAGCGAAGTTCGGAGAGAATGCTCATTCGCCAGGTCGTGGTTGCTCGCGGAGCGAGTCCCACCGGCGAATTTCTCCGGCGGAGCCACTCGCGAGGACGCCGCGAATAGTAGCACATCTGGCATGCCGCGACTCGCAGCAGGCGTTGCCGGTGTCGCAGAAATACAGAGCGATTCGCAACATTCGCCCGCGCGCGCCCACTAACCCACCATCCGCAGTCCGCCCTGCAATTGCCACCATCATCTTCGGATGCAGGATACGTTATGATTGTGGTGTGCTCACCTTGCACGGAGGGCCCGCAGGGCCTGTCATGCCGATTGTGGATCTGCGGCAATTGACGGTGCGCCAGCTTGCGCCCCTTCTCGAGGAAGAGGCCCGGCACTGGCGCGAGGAGTTGCACTGGGACTACCGCGGCTCGATGGAGCTCATCAAGCGATTCCTCGAGGCCAAATCCCTGGCGGGCTGCGCGGCGATGGCAGAGGGGCATGTGGCCGGCTATTCGTTCTATGTCCTCGAAGAGCAGAAGGGACTCATCGGCGGCTTGTTTGTCTCGCCCCGCTATCCGCAACATGCGCTCAGCCGCCGCCTGCTGGAGGAAATGCTGTTCTCGATGCGCGCGATTCCCCGCCTCGAGCGGATCGAAGCGCAGCTCATGCCCTTCGGTTGCCCGATGGACAAGCCGCTTGTGGACCAGGGCTTTCGCCTTTTCACCCGCCAATTCATGCTCCTCTCCATTGCCGAAACGTCCTTGGTCTCGAAGCCGGTGTCTTCCGGCTTGCAGCTCGAGGGCTGGGACGACCGCTTCTTCGATCCCTGCGCCCGTCTGATTCACCTGGCGTACGCGGATCATGTGGATGGCGACATCAACGACCAGTACCGCTCGGAAGCCGGCGCGATGAAATTCCTGAAGAACATTATTCTGCTTCCCGGGTGCGGGTCATTTCAGCCGTGGGCGTCGTTTGTGTTGCGGCCCGTAGGAAGTGACCGCATGGTGGGCGCGGTGCTTACCTCCGAAGTTGCGCGCGGCGTCGGTCACACCACGCAAATCTGCATCATGCCCGGCTATCAAGGCAACGGCCTGGGACGCCTGCTGATGCAGACCTCGATTGATGCTTTGCGTGCCAGAGGTTTTGCCGAGCTGACTCTTACGGTCACCTCGGCCAACGCCTCCGCGGTGCGTCTCTACGAGAACCTCGGCTTCCGCACCATCAAGTCCTTCGCCGCCGGCGTTTGGCCGGCCTGACCTGGTCAAAATCTTCTGCTTCGGGATTCTGTCTTGATGGACTATTTCGCGGCCGTTTGACTCTTCTTACGAGCCGTTTCGAATTCATCGCCGGGCTTCCAGCCGATCAGCGCGGGCTGCGTAGCGGCTTTCCATCCCAGAGTGAATCCGAAGCGCGCCAATTTGGCATCGCCGGTAAAGTCCATTTCCGGCCGATATTCGTCGCTGGGCTGATGATAGTGGTGTTCCAGGTAATCGTTATATTGCTGCTCCCCCCAATCCTCCGTGTGGCCCGCAAATTTCCGGCCTTCATTCACGGAAAACCCCGGAACTCCCACGCGCGCGAAGCTGAAATGATCGGAACGATAGTAGTAGCCGGCCTCCGGGTGCGCATCCGGCCGGATCTTCAAGCCGAAGCTCCCCGCCGTTTCCTGCACCACCGGATAGAACGTCGTGCGCTCGGCGCCGCTGACTTCCACTTCCTCAGGGTCGCCGAGCGGCGCAACGCCGTCAAAATTGAGGTCGAGTGTTATCTTCCCGTTGGGGACGGGAGGATGCTCCCCGAGGTATTCCGAGCCGAGCAAGCCTTGCTCTTCCCCGGTCACCGCCGCAAACAAAACCGAACGCAGCGGCCGGACCCGCACGGACGCATAGGCGCGCGCCAGTTCGAGCAGGATGCCGCAACCGGTGGCGTTGTCCACTGCTCCGTTGTAGATGTTGTCCCCCGGCGCCCCCGGCACGATGCCCAGATGATCGTAGTGAGCGCTGTAGATGACTGCCTCTTCGCTGCGCTTCGCATCCGAGCCGGGCAGGCGCGCAACGACGTTATTTGACTCGAAGGGCCGCAACTGGCTGGCAACGTGCGCTTTCAGATTCACCGTCAGTGTCACGGGACGGAAGTCGCGCGATTTCGCCGACTCCATCAGTTTGTCTAAATCAAGCCCCGCAAGTCCAGCGAGTTTTCGGGCGGCGTCGAGCTGTATCCAGGAGGCCGCCTTCAGCTTCGGCCTGTTATCGAGCTTCAAATAAGACCGCTCTCCGCCCCAGGAATTGCGGACCACTTCCCATCCGTAGCTGGCCATGTCGGTGCGGTGAATGATCAGGGCTGCCACAGCGCCGCGGCGCGCGGCTTCTTCGTACTTGTAAGTCCAGCGGCCGTAGTAGGTGAGCGCCTTCCCTTTGAAAAAACTTTCATCCTCCGAGGGCGGCTCATTCACCAGCATCAATAAGACTTTTCCGCGGAGATCCGCGCCCTTGTAGTCGTCCCATTTGTACTCGGGCGCCTCAATCCCATAACCGACAAAGACGATGGGGGCGTCAATGTCGGCTATCTCTGCCTGGCTCTCGTTGTTCGTGACGTAATCGTCGAGCAATTTCAGATCCATCGGACTGCCGTTCTCCGGCGCGAAGCGAAACGCCGTCTCCGGAAGCGTTCGGACCCCGACCATGGGCACCTTCTGCATATAACTGCCGCTGTCGCCGGCGGGCTTCAGTCCATAGAGAGCGAACTGAGTAGCAATATACTCCGCAGCGATGTCGCCACCGCGCTGACCCGTGCCCCGCCCTTCGAGCAAGTCGTGGGCCAGAAACCGCACGTGCGCCCGGATTCGCTCCGCACGGATGTTGTCCCGGGCCGCCGCATCGACCGCCGCAACCTCAGCGTCGTCACCGGTGCCCCAGGCACGCAGGGCAGAACGCCGGCTCATGAGGCCGAGCGCAGCAAACATCAATCCACACAGAATGAACTTGCGCATGGTCCTCCTCGATTGGCTTAGGGGATTTATTTCTTGCCGCGTTCCTTGAGCAGTCCCTTCAGCTCGGACATGAATTCCTTGACGTCCTTGAAGTCCATATAGACAGAAGCAAAGCGGACGTAGGCGACTTTGTCGAGTTTCCTGATCCGGTGCATCAGCATCTCGCCGATCTCCGTCGTGCTCATTTCCCGCTCGGAGGTGTCCTGAACGGCGCGCTCGACTTCGTCAACGATGGCCTCCAGCTTGGCCGTGGAAACCGGCCGTTTCTCGCAGGATTTCAACAGCCCTTGCAGAATCTTCTGGCGGTCGAACCGCTCGCGGCGGCCGTCTTTCTTGATCACCATGTAAGGGATTTCGTCAATGCGCTCGTAGGTGGTGAAGCGCCGCCCGCACTTGAGGCACTCGCGCCGCCGCCGGATCAACTCCCCGGTGCGCGCTTCGCGCGAGTCTATCACCTTGTCTTCAATTTGCGCGCAGAAAGGACATTTCACTCGGGAGAAACTCCTGGGCCCGCGCCCGGTTGTTTCGCGCTTCGATTCGAGGTGGCCGCTTCACCGGGCATCTCCGCGTCCGCCGGAATATCGCTCTCCGCCAGGTGGCGCAACTTCCCCAAAGACCAGCCTTCCCGAATCAGCACCGGCACCCCGGCAAGGCTGCACGCGGCAAACGTAATCAGCCACAACACGATCGCCGCCGCAGCAGCGGGTTCCTGTTCTACCCCAAACCACGTCGTGAAGGCAAAAAAACTTGCAAGCTGCGAACCGCCCCCCACAGTAGGGAGCTGGAGCACCGAGCCCACCATGGTTGCCGCGAGAACCAGCATCGCGCCCGAAAGGGTGATTTCGGCTAGGTCCCCGCCAAAACTATGCGCCACCCAAAGATAGATGAGCGCAATTAAGAACCAGTGCAGCGCCGAGTAGAACAGCGCGGCAAGAAGATCGGGAATCGTCCGGATGGAATAAAGGCCGCTTACTACGCCGTTGATAATTCCCGCCAGTCGTTTGCGCCACCGGACTTCGCCCTGCCAGCGCACCAGCCACTTTTCGAGGAACTCTGCCCCGTGCACGCGTAAATAAACCAGAAAACTCATTGCAAGGAGCAGGATCAAAATCAGGCCAACGCCCGCGCTCCGCGCGATCACGACTGTAGAACCTGGTGGGACACCGGATTCCTCCTCCATCCTGCGCATGGCCACCAGGGCGATTCCTGCTAGGACCGTTGTGGTCGCGATATCAAAGAGTCGCTCCACGACATAGATTCCAAAAGCTCCCGCAACCGGATGCTTTTCTTTGCGCGCGATGAGCAGCGGCCGCACCGGCTCCGCCGGACGCCCCAGTAGAAAGATGGAGGCGAAGCCGGCGAGCGTCAGCCCATAGACGCTCCAAAACGAAGCAGGGCCCAAGTAGCGCGAAAACCGAATCCAGCGAAGCGCGCGAATCGCGTAACACGCGTAGATGGCTGCAAGGGACAGCAACAAGTACGAAATATTGGCTTCCCGTAGGTTTCCCAGGAGTTTCCCCGCGCTGAAACTGTGCCGGGAAACCATGTGGCGGAAGTGGAAAATCAAGAATACAACAAGAATCAGACCGAAAACCGAGAACAGGAGTCTGCGGATTGGGGCGCGCATTCGCCGTGCAGCGTAACCGTCCCGCGCGGGCCAGTCAAGGCGCCATCGCCAGTCATTCCGCTAAGAAAATTCGTTAGTCGATTCCACCTGCGGAGTGACACAAGAACTGTCTTCAGGAGAGCCCTAAGAGCGCTGAGATGCGGTCAAGAGTTTCTTCGAGGACGTATCTGGGAACTTTGCCTGCGTGTTCTGCCCGCCTCTCTCGCCAATCCACACTCTTAAGATGATCCGCCAATACGACGCCAGCAATCATCAGTCCTTTCGGAAGGGGAACTTCGAATGGATAACCCTTCGCGCGACTTGTAATCGGGCACACCACCGCGAGGCTGGCTTTGTCGTTGTAGGTCAGGGGAGAAAGAACCAGAGCGGGGCGCCGCCCGGCTTGTTCGTGTCCGGCCTGAGGCATGAAGTTCAACCACACGAGATCCCCAACACCCGGAACGTAGGCCTTCGCTACCATGACTCGTTACCTACGGGCTTGCCCCAATCCGTCGCCGCGTGGCGGTTCTCGGGCGCAATCCCGCGAACAAGCTGCGCCAGTGTAGGCTTCGCCTTGGCTTTTCGAAGCTGGACTGTTCCTGGCCTTGCCACCTTCAATTCCAAGTGGTCGCCCGCACGCAGTTTGGCCGCATCGGCGACAGGCTTGGGGATCCGCACGGCCACGCTGTTTCCCCACTTGCGCAATTGGGTTTTCATGTTCAATCCGCTCCATCCGTATACACATTGTATATACG